>NZ_OZ244997.1:2421268-2723927 GCF_965223285.1 Candidatus Leptofilum sp.
GTGCTGTTAAAGGATAAATCAGTAGGAAGAAGGATAAGAAGGGTAGGAGTTGGTTGCCAGGCAAGCTACTGTTTGGCAATCAATTCCTGCTTTTTGAATATTATTTGAAACTCTGCACTGTGTACTAACTTTCTATTTGTTCAAAAGAAAGAAACGGGGCGGGAACCCAACCTTCATTTGGCTCACCTGCTCCTATAATTTTTACTAAATAGTAATCCGTGACTGGATTCTGCTGATAGAGAAGCACTTTAACTTCACTGCCATGCGGTGCTTGCGCTTCAATGTTGAGGCGCAGGTGGCTATCATACAAAAATACGGTTGGGCGGACGAGTTCTCCTTCATAAACTCCGTTAAGCCATGCCTGGGAATCGGCCGTCCAGGTTACGGGAATACCGCACTGTAACGGATCTGGATTGTCTACAAACGGGAGCGGCGGCACGTCTGGGCTGCGCTGGGCATCAATGGTGGCCACGTAATGGGCAATTGCCGCTGTTGCTGTAGCGTCCGGGGTGGCAGCGGCTGTAGGCGGAACGGCCGTTTCTTCCACAACCGCCACCTCTGATGCCCCACAGGCTGTCAGCAAAAGCCAGGCAAACAAAACAAGTATGAGCATAAAAATAGATATTTTCTTTACCATAACGCTTTGATTATACAATAACGATAGGCACAAACTTTGTAAGGAATCCTTCAAAAGTCCAGGCACAGCAAAAACCGACAGCTAGAGAACAAACGATAAAATGAAGACCTACCATCCTCATGGCACAGAGAACCCAAAATGGTGGCAAACGGCCGTTTTCTACCAAATCTACCCCCGCAGCTTCCAAGACAGCAACGGCGACGGCATCGGCGACCTGCAAGGCATCATCAATCGACTCGATTACCTGGTAGACCTCGGCATCGACGCCATCTGGATTTCCCCTATCTTTCCCAGCCCGATGGCCGACTTTGGCTACGACGTTTCCGACTACTGCGACATTCACCCTGTGTTTGGTAATTTAGAGACATTTGACCGCCTCTTGGCAGAAGCTCACGCGTGCAACCTCAAAATCATTCTGGACTTTGTACCCAATCATTCCTCTAACCAGCACCCCTGGTTTCTGGCATCCCGCAGTTCCCGCGACAATGCCAAAAGAGATTGGTACATCTGGCGCGATACTAAACCAGACGGCTCCCCACCCAACAACTGGACGTCCATGTTTGGCGGTCCTGCCTGGACCTGGGACGAAAAGACGCAGCAATATTACATGCACAGCTTCCTGCCCGAGCAGCCCGACCTCAACTGGCGCAACCCGGAAGTAGTGGATGCCATGCACAATGTTCTCCGCTTCTGGCTCAAACGCGGCGTCGATGGCTTTCGCGTCGACGCCATTCTCTGCCTGATCAAGCATGAAGCATTCCTGGATAATCCACCTGTTGAAGCCGGTAGCTATTGGGAAAAATGGGGTCATCAGTTTGAGCCACGCTACACCGTCAACCAGCCCGAAATGTTTGAACATGTGCGCAAAATGCGGCATGTTTTCGACGAATTTGACGAACGAGTCCACATTGGCGAAACCTCTACGGTTGATGTAGCAGGCCTGCTGCCGTACTATGGCCAACCACTTGATGGCTACGATATTCCCTTCAACTTCAAGCTGCTTCATGCCGATTGGAATGCCACCGAAATGCGCGCAATCATCGAAGAATATTACGATATTCTGCCCACTGGTGGCTGGCCAAACTTTGTCTTTGGCAACCACGACATCCATCGCTTTGCTACCCGCTACGGCCGTGCAAACCATCGCTCTGTCGCCATGTTGCTGCTCACGCTTTGGGGAATACCAACACTGTATTACGGGGATGAGCTAGGCATGGAAGATGTGTTTATCCCTGTGGAGCAACGTATTGACCCGTGGGGCATCGACGTGCCGGAATCTGATTTTGGCCGTGACCCAGAGCGCACGCCGATGCAGTGGGACGCATCGCTAAATGCAGGTTTCACCAGTGGCACTCCGTGGTTGCCACTAGCCCAAAATTATGCGCAGGTAAACGTTGCCGACCAACTGTCCGATGACCAATCGACGCTAACCTTTTACAAAACTTTGCTCCACCTGCGTCGCAGCCACCCGGCCTTGCACAACGGCTCTTTCACTTTTGTTGACGGCTTGGGCAACGATCTCCTAGCGTATCTGCGTGAAGCTGGGAGTCAACGCCTGCTGGTTTGCCTCAATTTTGGCACTCAACCGCGCACTGTCATCTTAAACCATCTGACCCTTGACTGCCAGACGTTGCTTTCTACCCACTTCAACGCGCATACTGGCACAACACTTTCCCTCCAAGCCCACGAATCTGTTTTGCTTCAGCTCAAGTAAAGGAATTTAGTCGCATGAACAATGAACCATTTTGGTACAAAACGGCCGTCTTCTACGAACTCTATATCCGCGCCTACCAGGACAGCACCGGAGATGGGCACGGCGACTTTCGCGGTGCCATCCAGCATCTGGACCACATCCAGTCGCTCGGTGTGGATTGCATCTGGATCATGCCTCACTATGCCTCTCCCCTCAAAGATGACGGTTACGACATCGCCGACTACTATCAAGTGCATCCCGATTACGGCACTCTGGAAGATTTCAAAGCATTTTTAGACGCCGCCCACGCACGCGGGCTTAAAGTCGTGACTGATTTAGTAACCAACCACACTTCAGACCAGCATCCCTGGTTCCAGGCGGCGCGACAAGACAAAAACTCTCCTTACCGTGACTACTACGTCTGGAGCGACACCGGCACCGAATACAGCGACGCTCGCATCATCTTTCTAGACACAGAGGCCTCCAACTGGACCTACGACGACGTGGCCGGACAATACTTCTGGCACCGCTTTTACAGCAGCCAGCCAGACCTCAACTACGACAATCCGCAAGTGCATGAAGAGATGTTCAACGTCATCCGCCATTGGCTAGACATGGGGCTGGACGGCTTTCGCGTGGACGCCATCCCCTACCTGTATGAACGCGAAGGTACCAACTGCGAAAATCTGCCAGAAACCCACGCCTTCCTGCAAAAAATGCGTCGCATGGTAGATACCGAATATCCGGGCCGTGTGCTCATCGCCGAGGCCAACCAGTGGCCTGAAGATTTACTCCCCTACTTTGGCACAGAAGAAAATCCTGAATTTCAGATTTGTTTCCACTTTCCCATCATGCCCCGGCTTTATCAAGCAGTAAAATCTGGAGACAAAACGCCCATTGAGGAGATTTGGGCGCGCACGCCAGACATCCCCAAAAATGCGCAATGGATGACTTTTTTGCGCAACCACGATGAGTTAACTTTGGAAATGGTGACGCCAGAAGTGCGCCAATGGATGTGGGACAATTACGCGCCAGACCCACGCATGAAGCTCAATTTGGGCATTCGGCGGCGTCTGGCTCCCCTGCTGGATGACAACAAAGCCAAATGGTTCCTGCTACACACCCTCTTTTTGTCGCTGCCGGGCACACCGATTGTTTATTACGGCGACGAGATTGGCATGGGCGACAATATTTGGCTGCCAGATCGGCATGGCTGCCGCACGCCAATGCAGTGGAATAGCGAGAAAAATGGCGGCTTTTCTAATGCTGCCGAAACCTACTTTCCCATCCACACCGACCCGGTTTACGGCTACCAAACCCGCAATGTAGCTGTCCAGGAGAAAGACTCCACTTCTTACCTGAACCTGATGCGCTTCTTGCTAAAAGCACGGCAAAGCGTCCCTGCCTTTGGGGATGGCGTATTTGAGTTTGTGGGAACAGGCAGCCGTTCTGTTATGGCCTACACTCGCTCCATACCCAACCAAACCGTCCTGTGCCTGTTTAATCTAAGCGACCAACCACAAAATGCCCATCTTAATCTGCCAGATACTTTCACAGATTTGCTTGCCGCAAATCCCGCCATGCAGTATCAATTGGCACCAGATGGGCAGGCATTGAAAATCGCTCCTTTTGCTGCCCATTGGTTTCTTTAACCACTCTAATGGAAATTGGGGATGAATTAACTGATGCCCAATTACCCGATTACTCATTTACTTTCTTCAACATGATGGCTACTTCTGTTCAGACTAAAATCAAACAAACCGTATTAGAAGACCCAGCTTTCGCTAAGCTGTACAAGTATAAGCAGAATCAGTTTTTGCAGCGGCTGGAAGTTCATTGGGAGGATGTGATACGGCCGTTGCACCACCTCTACAGCCATTTGCACATCTTTGAACCGTGGCTGATCGCCACTATCACCCGCATCAGCCAAGCATACGCCCAACGCCCACAAGCGCTGCACCAGCTCGATGAAAAGCGGCTGCTACAGCCAGACTGGTTCCAATGCGCCAACATGCTCGGTTACGTGGCCTACACCGACCGCTTCGCCGGCAATCTCAACGGCGTCGCTGAAAAAACAGCCTACCTCAACGAGCTAGGCGTTACCTACCTGCATCTCATGCCCCTGCTCCAACCCCGACCCGGTGCCAACGACGGTGGCTACGCCGTCATGGATTATCGCCAGGTAGATTCCCGGCTCGGCAGCATGGCCAATTTAGCTAACCTCGCCACCTGCCTGCGCCACAACAACATCAGCCTCTGCATTGATCTGGTATGCAACCACACGGCCAAAGAGCATGAATGGGCCCAAAAAGCCCGTGCTGGGGATAGTACCTACCAAGATTATTATCTGATGTTCCCCGATCGCACCTTGCCGGATGCTTACGAACAGAACCTGCGCGAAATTTTCCCTGACTTCAAGCCGGGCAACTTTACCTATTACGAAGATTTGGAGAAATGGGTTTGGACGACCTTTAACGAATATCAGTGGGATCTAAACTACCAAAATCCGGCCGTTTTCACCGAAATGCTGGACGTTATGCTCTATCTGGCTAATCAAGGGGTGGAGGTGCTGCGGCTGGATGCCGTCGCCTTTATGTGGAAGCGTATGGGTACCAACTGCGAGAACCAACCAGAGGCCCATCTCATCCTGCAAGCATTTCGTGCCCTGTGCCGGATTGCGGCCCCTGCCCTGTTGCTCAAAGCCGAAGCGATTGTCTCGCCGCAAGATTTGGTGCCTTATTT
Organism: Candidatus Leptofilum sp.; assembly: GCF_965223285.1. Classification (GTDB taxonomy): domain Bacteria; phylum Chloroflexota; class Anaerolineae; order Promineifilales; family Promineifilaceae; genus Leptofilum. The sequence continues at coordinate 2,426,341 of NZ_OZ244997.1, forward strand.
AGGGCGCGGCGTGGCGGCCAACAAGGAGTGCCACATTGCCTACCATAACGTGCTAATGGTGATGCTGTGGAGCTGCCTGGCAGAGCGCAAGGCAGTGCTGGCCACCAAAGCATTGCAAAATATGCCCGCCATTCCATCCGGCACAAGCTGGGTAACCTACGTGCGCTGCCATGACGACATTGGCTGGGCCATTACGGAGGAAGATGCGGCGCAGGTGGGGCTAGATGGTTTTGCTCATCGCGCCTTCCTCAGCGATTTTTACACGGGACGATTTGACGGCAGCTTTGCGGCTGGCACCACTTTTCAATTTAACCCGCGCACCAACGATCGGCGGGTCAATGGCTCATTGGCGTCTTTGGCGGGTTTGGAAACGGCCGTTACCAACACAAACTGGTCCCAAGTGGAGCTAGCCATTCGGCGCATCCTGCTGCTGCACAACCTCATTTTTGCTTTTGGCGGCATCCCGCTCATCTACATGGGGGATGAACTTGGGCTGCTGAATGACCACAGCTACCTCGACAATCCCGATTTGGCAGACGACAGCCGCTGGATCCACCGGCCATTTATGGATTGGGAGAAAGCGGCTGAACGGCACAATCCCGACAGCATCACGGGACGCATTTTCAGTGGCTTATGTCAATTAATCGAAGCTAGAAAACGAACAGAACTACTGCACGCAGAAACGGCCGTCTACCCTGTTTGGGCCTCTAATGACCATGTTTTTGCTTTGCTGCGCGAGAATCCGCGGGGGCGGCTGCTCGTACTGGCCAATGTCACCGAGGCGCACCAAACCGTCACGCGCCACCGGCTGCATGAACTAGGATTTGGCGGCTTGCTCATTAACCAGATCACAGAGCAACCCATCGACATGTGGCAAGACCTTATCCTCGAGCCATATCAGGTCGTCTGGTTGCAACAAGCAGCATAACCTAACCGCCCAGAGGTTTTGAACCTCCGGGCGGTTACTCGGGAGGATTCTCATGACACTCTATGGCGGAATCGAAGCAGGTGGCACAAAATTCGTTTGTGCGGTAGGCAGCGGCCCCGGTGACATCCAGGCCGAAGCACGCTTCCCGACCACCCAACCGGCGGAAACCATCCAACGAGCCATTGACTTTTTCCAAACACAAATAGCCGAACGCGGCACATTAGCAGCCATCGGCATTGCTTCCTTTGGGCCACTTGACCCGCATCCAAATTCGCCCACCTTTGGCCACATTACCACCACCCCCAAACCGGGCTGGGCCAATGCCGATTTGGTAGGGCCAATTCGACAAGCGTTCAACGTACCCATTGGCTTTGATACAGACGTAAACGGGGCAGCGTTGAGTGAAGGAAAGTGGGGGGCCGCGCAGGGGTTAGATACCTTCCTATACTTCACGATTGGCACTGGCATTGGTGGTGGGGCGATGGTAAACGGCCGTCTCCTCCACGGGCTGCTCCATCCAGAAATGGGCCACATCACTCTGCCCCACGATTGGGAACAAGACCCATTCCCTGGCAAATGCCCCTATCATGGCGACTGCTTTGAGGGGATGGCCGCTGGTCCAGCCATCGAAGCGCGCTGGCAAACCAAAGGGCAAGATTTGCCACCAGATCATTTCGCTTGGGAACTGGAAGCCCACTACATCGCGCTGGCGATGCGCAGCTTCATTTGCACCCTGTCGCCCCAGCGCATCATTTTGGGTGGCGGCGTGATGGAGCAGCCACAGCTATTCCCGCAGGTTCGCCACAAAACGTTGTCTGCCCTCAACGGCTACGTGCAATCCCCAGCCATTTTGGACAACATAGACACATACATTGTGCCACCAGGCTTGGGCAACCAAGCGGGTGTGCTAGGGGCATTTGCTTTGGGGATGCAGGCACATAAATAGCGCGACAAAAATCGTCAAAAGATGTGATGGGGGAGAACTGGTTTTGCTCCATTGGCACGCACCCATAACAAAGCAGCCAGGCACACACCCAGCAAAGAAAGCGCCACCCCCAAGGGCACATCCCACGGCTTGTACCAAAATTGGTAAATGTGCGTCCCAGCCGGAGCCTCTACCTCCAACCATTGACTGGCTAAAAAAGGAACAGGCTGACCATCGCGAACGGCCGTCCACCCATCCCATTGGTTCTCATGCACAATTAGCTGACCCGACTTTGCACTGCGGCACACGACTTTAATGTAGCCGCCCTGCGCCTCTGCTTCACAGGGAATCATTTCATCTGATGTGCGAATAGACGCATAGCTATTTTCCGGCAAACGCACAATGGAAATATCAACACGCTGAGTAATGAAACCAGGTTCTGTAAAATCCACATCTTCTCTGGCAGCCTTTAGAAACGGCGACGGCAACGACCTTCCCACCCAGCTAGACGGCCGTACATGATCGGTTAATTTCAAGCCATTTTCGGCCGCATAAATGCCCCAGTCATGTTCGCCAAACGGCAACGCTACCCACTGCGTATCAGGGGTTTGAACATCGCTCAACACCCAATCAATAACCGGATCTTCTTCATGTGACGTAAACAGCCAACTATAACTAAACAAATACACAGCTTCTAACGAATGATACATAGCAACAAGCAAAAAGACCCAGGTGAGGACGTATAGCACACGCCGATGCAATGATATGCGTGAAACTGCCAACCTCACCAAAGGCCAGCCCTGCCGCAAAATAATATCCGCGCCCCAAGCTCCCATTGCCACAATAAACGGCACACCTAACCCTTGAATCAACGACGGAAAGCGCACACCATAGGCAAAAGTAGGCCAAAACCGAGCCAACCATTTAAAAGGCAAACCACTACTGCTTACCAAAACCATAAAAAGGGCCAGCAGCAAAAAAAGCAACTGCTTTCGCCGTGCTGGGCGAACGCGCATCAGCGGCACAATTCCTAGCAAAATCGGTGCCCAGCCAATAAAGTTTAGGTAAAGGTATGGAATCGGAATTTTATAAAGGTCTTCATTGTGGTAAAAACGCAGGTCATCAATGACGTAGTTCAGAGGAATGTATTTGAGTGGTTGAACAGATTTAAACAATGGATCAATCTCTTTACCAAATTCAGACCCGAAGTGAGCAAAGGGCAGCAAAAAAGGGGCGGCTAACAACAGTGCCAATAAACCCGCCAATAAAAACTCTTTCCACACTGGCCGCAGTTGAAAACGCTTATCTACAAAAAAAAGGATAGCTGCTGGTAAAACAGAAAGAGCAAAGCCCAATTGCAAGTAGCCCTGCCCAGAAACAATCGCTAAAGCCAGAATGAAGCCAAAAATAATTGCATCACGCCGACGACCGTATAAAGCCAGTTTAAGTGCAGGGGCAATTGCCAGACTGCAAGCGGCCGTAGACAACACCACACCTACCACCCCAATTTCCATTCTGCCAGCCAAATGGCCACCCGCCGTTACTAAAAATGCGCCCCATAATCGAGGTACAGGGCCAATTTTCAGTACATACCCCAACCACAACTGCCCCAAACCAGCCATCGCCAAACTGGCAATCAACACCACTTTAGCCCCATTAAACCCACCCCAAATGAGCGTAGCTACGATAACCAGCGGATGCAAAACACCCGCATGAAGCTCTGCAAAAGCAGGTGAACCACCGTTATACATGCCATTCCATAAGAGACAATCACCACAATCTCTTAAAAGTGTCCAAATATAGTGAGGCTGAATAGCCATGCCAAATTCGCGGCCGTGCGGCCACTCCAGCATAGAAAAATCAAGGTAGCGACGCCCAAGCCACAGCACCCACATCACCACCAGACCAATTTCAAGCAACAACTTCCAGGGCAGCTTGCGTGCACCGTCACGCACCAATAACCATTGACGAAAATAAGCAAAACGAGAGGATGCGGCTTTCACAAAATACATAAGCAACATGATTGTACAAGGCTGTTTTCAGATAAACAATTTGGGTTTATCAGTAATTGGGGGTCCGAGCCCTTAATCACTGATAAACCAACCTTCTAGCATGGCCTACCACAAAGTACCGAGGCAATGGAGAACGGACAACTATGACAGGCCTATCTCTAATTCCCATATTTCGAACTGTTAGCCAACTGTTTTACGGCCGTTTGCGATTTGCCTGTTTAATGTCATAATTAGGCAACAGTTCCGTAACTTGTTCCACTGTTTAATGAGACATTTGTATATGCCATACCCAGTCGCATATACGCCAGAGATAGCAGTACCATCATGGCAGAAAACAAACGACCCTCCGGCAATTGGTTTTCCTTAAACAATTTACGCCGTTTTTTTAGCAACCCCGGCCCCCAAGCAAGCTCCTCTGAGCGGGAAGCGTACCTAAACGATTTGGTTTACCAACATCGTACATTTGATGTAAAAGGATTTGCCAACCCCGGCGAGGCCACGCTGCCGCTGGCGCAGGTTTTTGTCGATGTTGGCTTGGGCACCACAGCGCAAGAAGCGTCTGCCAACCCCATCCCCGCCATGCAAAAAAACGCCCGCGAAGAGCGCCACTCAATCTGGCGATTTGTACAAAGCCGCCCAGCAGAAAGGCCGCAAAATTTGGTGGTGCTGGGCGCACCGGGCACGGGCAAAACCACGCTGCTCAAACATCTCACCCTGACCGTGGCGCAGCCCACGCAGGCAGGTGCCCCCCGCAAAAAAAGCCCCATCTTTTTGTATTTGCGGGACATCGCCAGCCACATTCAGCAAAATCCACATTACAGCTTGCGGCAAGCGGTGCAAACCATGCTGCAAAATCGCCAGGTTGAGCTTTCTTTGGATTGGTTAGCGGCGGAGTTGGCCAACGGCCGTTGTCTCATTTTGCTTGACGGCCTGGATGAAGTTGCCGACCTAACGCTGCGCAAGCAAGTCGTTACCTGGGTGCAACAGCAAATACGCCAGCAACCCCATAATCAATTCGTGGTGACCTCACGGCCGTTTGGCTACAGCACCAATCCCCTGCCCGACGCCCTGCTGCTAGAGGTGAAGCCATTCACCATTGAGCAAATTCACACATTTGTCCACAATTGGTACCTGGCCACCGAAATGCAAACCCAGGGGCACAATGACGACGGTGTCCAGCGGGAAGCTACCGTGCGCGCCACCGACCTGCTAAGACGGCTGCACCAGGCACCTGCCCTGCTAGATATGGGCATCAACCCTCTGCTACTGACCATGATTGCCACCATTCATCATTACCGCAGCAGCTTACCCGACAAGCGCGTTTTGCTCTATCATGAAATTTGTGATGTCTTTTTGGGCAAGCGGCAGCAGGCACGCGGCATTCAATCCGAGCTAACGCCCATTCAAAAGCGGCGCGTGCTGCAACGTTTGGCATATGAAATGATGCGCCGCAATTTGCGCGACACCGTTCGCGCCGACGCTGCCGACATCATCGACCCGGTGCTGCGTCTAATAAATCCCCAAACGGACAGCGTCTCTTTCCTCAAAATGGTAGCCGATACGAGCGGCCTGCTCGTTGAGCATACGCCCGGTGTTTACCGCTTTGCCCACCTTACCTTTCAGGAATATTTAACGGCCGTTCACATCAAAGATGAAGGCTTGGAACCGTTGTTACTTAATAAGGTTGATGATGCCTGGTGGCACGAAACGATTCGCCTCTATGCGGCTCAGGCAAATGCTACCAACATCATCCGCGCCTGCGTGATGCGCGAAAAAGCCTCTGTTCCCGCCCTCACCCTGGCGGTGGAATGCCTGGATGAAGCGCAGGAAGTGGAAGATGATTTCCGCAAGATTCCGGGCGAACTGCTGCGCAGCATTGAAGATGAAAATCCGGAAATTCGCCGCATCGGGGCAGAGGTGCGCTTGCTGCTGCGACTGCGCAACCTGGTTCGGCTGGATGAAATGACGTACGCAGACACAACGCTGGTGACCCAAGCCGAGTACCAACTCTTTTTGGACGAAATGCGGGCCAACGGCCGTTACCATCAACCAGACCATTGGACAGAGCTGCAATTTAGTAAAGGGGCGGGGCAGGAGCCAGTGGCCGGCGTACGGCCGTCTGATGCCCAGGCGTTTTGTCATTGGCTCTCTGAACGAACCCCTGGCCCCTGGCACTTCCGGCTGCCTACCGACAAGGAGACCGCCCGTCTGGCTAAAAATGGCTCTGCGCCCGACGAGGATTCGCCCATTGGCTACTGGTATCAACGAAACGGCCGTCCCGAATTGGCACCCTCGGCAACGCTACAGCAGGATCGGGCCTTGGTAGAAAAATTGCAGCGACAACTCAAACAAAAACTGTTAAACGATCTGATGGCGTTTCAGGATATTAGCGAGACAGACGCGGAAGCCAGGCGGCTACAAAAGGTCATCCTGGAACAAGCAAAGCGACGTGCCTACTCTCTGCTAGATTTAGAACGACGGCTCCCTCTCGCCGAAAGGAGCAACGAAGAAATCAGTCGTTATTTTAGCCTCGTTCAGGATCGGAATACTGAAGGGATAGCCATCGATATGGAGAACGCCATCCTTACGGCCAAAGCATCTACCGACACGCCCACACCCAACATCGCAGAAATACCTACCCTAGATGAGATCATTGCGATGGGCAGGCGGCTGTTAGCAACACTGGAAAATCTTCATTTTCCCGACCGGGTGCATCAACTATTACGCCAACTAATGCACGATCTGAGTCGCGCTCGCGACCAGATGTCTACTAATCGCCAAAACATGCAGGTGGCGTTTCTCTCCCACAGAGAGTTGGTACGTCATATCAACAGGGCATTGCTTTCGGCCCAAAACCTGCTAGATGAACTCAGCTACAGCCGCACCGACGCCCGAATTCGGCTGCGCGTCCATGTACTGCACCACAGCCTGACACTGCTGCAAAGTCATACTCAACAAAATGACACAGAAAAAAGTCGGCCCAAGCGTGAACGGCTTCGCGTCTTGCAAACCCTGGTTGATTTGTACGTAGATTTGGCCATCCTGGAGAGCCGCGCCAGCCAGAAGCTGCAAGCCTTGGAGGGCATCCGCATCATTCGTGAATTCCAAGCTGCCGATGAATAATGAGAAGCGGTAATCACTAACATTCCTGTAGGTTTGTAACCACTTTTCTATCAGGTAATTGTCAGGTTATGAAGGGTCCTGGCATCTACAATGGGTTTACGGCACGATGGTTTGATCCTGGCTGGAGAACGAACCTGCATCCGCTGTAATTTGTCCTTGATGTATCCTAAGGGGTGCAGAAGTTATGCGCAATACCTATCCACAACGACAAACGACACAAACACCCGTTTATAAAAATGATTGCCTGCACGCTATTTTCCAGGCGGTACAAGCCGGCCGCTGTGTTCGCGTGCTGGGCCCTCGGTTTCGCACCAAAAGCGCACACATGCTGGCCGCCGCCCAAATGTTACAGGAACAATGCACGCACAATGTACTTTATATCAGCATGAAAGAGTTGCCGAATGTACGGCAGGAGAGCTTTTTTGTGAAGCTTTCTACAGATCTGTTGTTGATGAGTGAGGCAGATTTGTATGTGGGATTGTACGGCCGTTTGCAGCGCGAGCTTTTCCCCATGGATACCCCCATCCCAGTAGAATTCATGCAAACTTCCCGTGAGTTCTGCGAGGCGATGCAAACCATCGTTCGGCGGCAGGATCGCCCCCTCGTCCTGTTTATTGACAATTTGAACACGGCACCCCCCAATGTGGTGCTTTCGCTTTTGAATACGCTGGCCGATTTGTACACGGCCGTTTCCCAAAGTAGCGGGCCACAATTTCAAGCCGTTATTGGCGGGGCACTCGATCTACAGAACAACGCTGGCCTGACGCCCACCCGGTTTTTACACCTATCTGAGCTGGTCTGGATTCATGATCTGGATGAGGCTGAACGCCAGGCATTTGGTTTAGCAGCCTGCCAGCGTGCTGAAATCAACCCGGACGACCATGCCCTCAAGGCTCTGTTTCGGCAAACAGGCGGCGATTTGTTCCTGATGGAGCGCATTCTGGGGCTCTGCCTGAAGCAGCTAAAGCGGCGCGGGCAGCAAACCCTCACGGCTCCGCGCATTTCTGAAGCCATTGATGCCTTTCTCAACAACCCTGTAAACCCGAAAGTTGAAGAGATTTTACAGCAGGTTGAGGGGGACACAAATTTACTCTTCTGCACGCTTTCGATGCTGGAGCACGGTTCGCTGCCCATTAGCCAAATGCCTATGACGCTCTCTAGCTTTCCCAATGTGCTGGATTTGTGCGGTATTTTTGTCCACGATGGAGATAGCTACAGACTCAAGAACAATATTTGGGGGCATCTGCTGCAAAAACATCTGAATCCGGCTCAGGTGGGTGGTTTTTATGCGGTAAACGGCCGTTGGCATCATGCCTTTGAATATTTAGGGAAAGCGTTAAACGAAGGGCAAACTGATGTACGGCCGTCTTTGTATACGGCCGTACTCAACGCCATGCACGGCAGCGAAAATGCAGTTGGAGCCTTTAACAGTTTGGCACAGGGGCTAACGGCCGCCTTCCCAGATAGCGATCTGCATCTGTACGCTTGGCAAGAAGGGAAATTAACGCTTTTCTTCCCGGACAGTTCCAGTTTTGGCCAACAGGCGCGCCTGGAAAACCCCAACGGCCCTGAAATGCAGGCATTAAACGATGCTAACTTCACCATCGCATCTGTGGAAGACGAATTACGATTGTTGATTCCGCTTCGGTCGGCGTTAACGCCAGAAACTCCCGTTGGCCTCGTCTCCTTGGGCAAATTGGTCTCCCCTAATTCGCCATACCAGCGTCGCGACGAGGTGCTGCAATTGGTGAGCTTTTTGCACCAGGCAGCCCAAATCATTGAAGAGCGTGCCCAATATGCCAACCTGCTCTACATGGCCGAGGGGCGGTCCACAACGCTCAACCGCCTCAACAGTATGCTCACCGACATGCTTAATCATCGCGAGTGGCCAGAATCACACATTTTGCAGCTGGCACTCAACGGCATTACCTCGCCGTACGGGCTAGATTTGAACCGAGCCGTCTTGCTGATGCTGAATGAAAATGATCAATGTTTGCAGGTGCCCTTTGCCGCTGGTCAGCTCACCCAACAAGATGCCGATATTGAGCGAGAGCTATGGCTGCAATATTCACCAGAGACGGCTCTGACGGAAACGGCCGTTTCTTACGGCACATCGACCATACAAACCGCCCTTAAACGATTACACCTCCCCCTGTACGCACCTGCTCCCGATCTGCTGCTGCACCAGCTACAGTCTGGTGAGCCGCTGCTGAGCAGCAGCCAACTACCGCGCCAAGGATTGCCGCCCATCTTTGCCAAAGCCATTGGTGCGCCGAATGAATTTGCCCTGGTGCCGCTGACAACAGGGGAACATATGTTTGGCATCCTGTACGTAGACAACAAATTCGCGCCCCATCCCATTTCGCCAGAACAGTATGAACTGCTGCAAACCTTTGTCAGCCAGGTTGCTCTCGTGCTGGAAAATGCACGCGCCTTGGTGGTCGAGCGGCAACGAACCATTAATTGGCGGCAGCTTCTGGAAGTTGAAGAAACGCTCAACAACAAAGTGACAGATTCTATTGATGGATTGCTGCAAACGGTTGTTCAATCAGCCCGTGAACTGTTTCAGGCAGATAGTGTTGTTATTTACCCGATTCACCCAATGTCTCAAAATGGAGTTGTTCGTTATGAACCAAACCATGTTAAAGCAGAAGGAACAAGCCATATTGTGCAACCAACGGACAAACCACGGCCCGCACATGGGCTAGCTTCATATATTTTGCAGCAGGGGTTTCTCGCCGTGAGCGATATAAATGCGGCCGTTTCTTCCCGTTTGCGCCTGTGCCTGGAGACCAGTACCTTTTTGCCCCGTGAAGGCGTTCGTGCCTTTGTAGGCCTTCGGCTAGGCACCGCTGCGGCCCCCACCAGTATCCTTTATCTCAACTGGAAGCAGCCACACCAGCTTACAGCCGAACAGAAAACCGTTTTAGAAGTGTTCGCTAACTTCGTGGCCATTGCGCTTCCCAGTGCTCGCAGCTACCAACAGTTAGAACATAATCTCTCACGCCGCGATCTGGAACGCAAAGGCATCGATCAGTTATTTTTCAGCAGTGCCATCTTCCGCTCTGATGAGGCCATTGAAAACACGGTGCTTTTGGCTTTGCGTCGTGCTCAAGAGTACACGGGCGCACCGCGTGTCTTTTTAATTCGGGATGAGCCAAAGGGAGCGTGGGGAATGTACCAGCTTCTTTCTACCAACAAGGTGTATACTCGTCAGCTAAATGCTTTGCCCGGTGGCCTTATTGAAAAAGCATTCACCAGCGGCACAAGCCAGCTAGAAACAAACGCGGGACCATTGGAAACCGGAAAGTTCCGCTCCCGTTTTTACCCTGAATCGCGCTGCGGTCTGGCAGTTCCCGTCAAGGTTACGGGCAATCCGCTGGCTGTGCTTTACCTGGAAAGCCCCAAACGGTACGGATTAACCAAAGACCATCAACGGTATCTATTTTCATTGGCTAGCCGTTTGGCTATGAATCTGGAGCAGGCCGACCGCAATCGCACGTTGCGTGAACTGCGTGATTTATCGCAACGGCTGGCTGACGATGTGGATTTGAGCCAATTGCTGGCGGCTATCATTTCGCAGGCATTGAACGCCTTGCAGGCAGTTGATGCCATCACGGTTTACCATCGAGACCCCGAAACTACGCGGTATATGATGACCACTGTTTCCAGCACACAAGAAACGGCCGTTGTCACCGCTTTGCCAGATGAACTTTCCCCACTGGTTAAAGCCGCCTGGAAATTAAATCAACCAAAATTCGTGAAAAAGGTAAAGAAGAATCCACAATTACGTCAGGTCTTCCCGCACCCAAATCAATATCAATCTACGGCCGTTTTCCCGCTAGAAGTTGGCAGCAGTCGCGTCGGCTGTATGTTCTTCGGCTACGAATTTCGCAATCAGTTCAGCGAAGCAGACCGGGGTACCCTGGAGCAATTTGCGCAGCTTGCAGCCCTGGCCATCCTGCGTGCGCAGCTACACATCGAAGCTGAACAGCGGCAGCAACGTCTGGATACCGTCTCGCGCATCACACCCATTATCAGTGCCAGCGTCAAAGTCGATTTAATTTTCCGTAATCTGATTCAGGAAATTCTGTCTGCCTTTCCCAAAGCAAACAACGCCTGCATTGTGGAACATTTGCCAGATAAAGAGGAAGTTGCCATTACAGACAACACCCAACCGTTTTATCATGTAGATATTCCTCTGCTGGAAGATCACACATTTCGTACCCAGCTTAGTAAACGCCGAGGCATTGCGGGGCGCGTTTTGGCCACAGGTGAACTCAGCAATGTGGAAGATGTGAGCCAGGATATTGATTATATTCCCGCCATTACCTCCACCCAGTCGGAAATTGCGGTTCCCATCATCATTGATGATGTGGTGACTTACATCTTGGTTATAGAGAGTGATGAACGAGCGGCTTTTTCCAAAGCGGATGAGAAATTGCTGGATACATTGGCCAAGCATGTGGCGCTGGCGGTGAAAAACGCCAACCAGTTCGAGCGTTCACAAGCTTTAGAGCTAGCCAAACAAACAGCGATGATGGCCACGGGTTTGGTACATGATATTAACAACGCTGTGGCCGCCTTCCCTGATCTTGTGGATGAGATTGCGTATAAATATGAGAAGAACCGTGATATTGCGGCCCCGTTGGCCAACCTACAAAAAAGTGCCAGAGCCACGGATAAAATAAGCGGCCGTTTGAAAGATTTCGTATTTACAGGTGCTTATCATCCAGAAACTGAGGACGTCAGCAGCCTCATTCAAAACGCAATTGATCTCAGCAAACCTCAAAAACCACCGCACGTGACGATCATCAAAGAAATTGCCCCGGATATGCCCAAAATTCAGGCAGACAGTCTGTGGATCGAACTGCTCTTGAAAAATCTGTTTGTTAATGCATTTGCAGCCATCCCGACTGCTCGGGATGGCAAAGTAATCATCCAAGCAAAAACAGATGAAACACATTTATATCTAACTGTTCAAGATAACGGTAACGGCATTCCTGAAGAAATACAGCAAGAGGTTTTTAACTTTGGCACAACAACAAAAGGAGACTCTTTGCATCAAATGCACGGTGTGGGCCTTTACCATTGCCAACTCATTGCCAGAGCCCATAGCGGCACACTTCACCTGAAAAGCGATCCGGAAGTAGGCACTATTTTTACATTGAGTCTACCACTGCAAAGTAGTACGCAATCTAGCTTACAGGAGGGATTGATCGATGCTTGAGCCAAATCATCAGCTACGCATTTTGCTGGTTGAGGATGATGAGAATGCCTACGACCCCATTATGCGTTGGCTAAAAGAAGAGGGATACGTTGTTCGGCTAGCCACTTCATACATAGAAGCTAAATCCGCTTTAGAGACGGATCATTTCCATTTAGCTATCGTAGATATGGTTTTGGCCGCAGAAGACCCAGAAAAGGTAGAAGGGCTTCAACTTTTAGAGGATATTGAAGCATTGCAGCTACACGGCGTCATGCCGATTATTGTCATCACGGCACACCAAAAATATACGCTTCCTGCCTGGAACCTTAATGCGGATCGCTTGATTTTGAAGAAAGCAGGTTATCTGAGGGAACTTTTGGCGACGGTTGAAGAATTGGCACAAGAAAAAATAAAAGTCAATTTCGATCTAAAGTATGTAAGTGACTCTCTTAATGTATTGGAAGATGTAGCAGAAGATGTAAACTGGTCGATGGCGGAACGGCCGTCTACCAAACTATTAGCCCCCCAAGTACGCGACCTCTTTGGCAAGCTGTTTGTAGATGCCCGTAGCCTATACGTAAGTAAACTCAAGCCTGGGCTTACAGGCGCGGCCATCGTCCGCATTCAGCCGACCTGGCAAACTGGGGGATTAGGGCGATCATATGTGGCTAAAATCGGCCGTAAAGATAAAGTAGAAACCGAGAGCCGCCATTTTGAAGCCAACGTCAAACATTTTCTCACGGCCGATGCCGTGACGCAGGCAGATGTCCATTACTCGCGCCATTTAGGTACCTTGCTCTACACCTTTGCCGAAAAACAAGGCGTCGCCCTTAAAGAGTTTGATGAGTTCTACCAGCGGAGTGAAACGAGCCAAATTATCGCCAGCTTACGCAATTTGTTTGAGCAAACGTACCGATTCTGGTTTGCAAACCCAGAACGCGACTTAGCCGACGTGCCTTCACTCTACTACGATGCCTTTCAACTGGACCCGAAAAAGTTAACCGGGCGTATCCAGGTGGTGCTGCCAGAACTCGATCCTGATGACGACTTAATTCAGCTAACGCCGGGCAAAGAAAACGTGATCAATCCCATTGCCTGGCTACAAAAGCATAAGCAAGAGTGCGTTATTCAGGTTAACAAATGCATCACGCATGGCGACCTGACAGGGCGCAACATCATGGTAGATGAATCTGGCCGGTGTTGGTTGATTGATTTCTACCGCACCTACAAAAGCCACATTTTGCGCGACTTTGTTATTCTGGAAACAGATGTGAAGTACCGCCTGATGTCTTTGCTGAGCCTGACGGATTTTCTGCATTTTGAAGAGGCTCTGCTGGAAGCTGATCGCCAAAAACAGCCCCCCATTTTGCCTCCTTCATTTTCTAAAGATGCTCGCAAAGCGGCTGAGGTTGTGTTTGCCCTGCGCCAGTTGGCACATCGGTATGCACACAGTTTTAATACGCAACAAAACGATGCGCGGCAAGAGTATTTGCTGAGCCAGTTGATGGGTACGCTCAATGTGGTGCGGCTGCGGCACATTTCAGAAAATCGCAAGCTGCAAGCGATGCATTCAGCCGTTATGATTTGCGAGGAGTTGGACTTGTTGGCGGGACGCCAGCCTGCGAAACGCGTCGTGGATATGTATCGGGAACCTGTGCCGGTAAACCAGTCCACATTTGCTGAAGACAGCAGCTTCTTTGCCCCTGCCCTTATGTTGGCCACCGCCCAGCAGCGGTTCCTGGCTGAGAATTTGGCCAAACAGAATGTGATCTTGTTTATCGGTTCGGCCGTTCCTCACAATGCCGATTGGCCCAACAGCCAGGAATTGGCTTTGCAACTGATGAAAGAGGTTGATATTTCAGCCTCCACCAGCGACAAACCAACCAAGCTATTTGCTTTCTATATCAACCGAATGGGCAACCGCAAGCGGCTCATCCAAAAACATATGGAATATTTTGCACCTGGCAAACGGCCGTCCATCTACCGTGCCGCTGCCAAACTGCCGTGGCGCAAAGTGTATACCACCAACCAACACACTTACCTGGAGCAAGCCTACCAGGAAAAAGGGGATAGCTTTGCCATCCAACTAAACGCCAACGGTGCCAATCCACCTGAAAATGGAACAATGATTATCCATAAGCTGTATGGCTCCATCAACGCCAGGGAAGATGACACCTCTCCCCAAACGTTGCCCATCACTGAATACGATCATCGCCACCATGAAACGCTACAGCGAGTCACACAGCTTTGGCAACAACTGGCAACGGCCGTACAAGAGGGTGCTTTCCTGCTCATGCTCTGCCCCACCGAAGACGAGCTCATGTCTGCCTACCAATATTGCCAACCGGGCGTAGCCGATGGCCTGATCTGGCTCGCGGGTGGCGACATCTCTGAAGAAGAACAGGATGTTTACCGCAATCTCGATTTCCGCGTGCTGCCCGATTCACCTAATCAGCTGCTCAAAGTTTTGTTCACCCTCACCAACTACGGAGGCCAAGAATATCCCGGCTTCCCGCAAGATTGATGGTCAAGGAGTTTTCCTGCAATGACACCCACAACCCAACGCCCCGGCTTCCGCCAAACCGAAACTGAAAAGCTGTTCAAATGGATGCAGGCGGGCGAATCCGCTTCCATCATCGGCATTAGCGGCGTCGGCAAATCGAATCTGTTCAACCACATTCGTGATCCATACACCCAGGCACACTACCTGGGCGGATTAGATGGCACCACCATTATCATCCGGGCAAACTTCCACTACATCCCCGACTTTTCGGACCGCAGCATTTATAGCTTGATTCTGGAACAGCTAGAAATGCTGGACGGTGATGCAGAGCGGCTGGGGCTAACCACAGAAGATATTGATAAGATTGGCCAATATCATGAGAAATTACTCAATGCCAAAGATGATACTCTCAAAGTACAGCGGTATTTCAAGCTGGCCCTGCGCGCCTTGCTGGGGCAATCTGATAGACGCTTGGTTTTTCTCTTTGATCAATTTGACGATGTGTATCAAGAGGCCGAAGAACGGCTATTTGCCAATTTGCGTGGCCTGCGAGAGGCATATAAATATCGCATCTCTTACCTTGTGTTTACCCGCGACATGATGCCCAATTTGCTCGATTTGGATGCTGGGCGGGAAGAGTTTTATGAGCTGCTGGCTTCCAACATCATGGGGCTAAAGCCGTATGCCAAAAGCGATGCGATGTCTGTGTTGGAACGTGTGGCTGGGCGGAATAAAATCACCCTCACAGATGACCTGCGCGAAGGACTCTATGCGCTGGCTGGCGGTCATGCTGGCTTGCTGCGAGCCGCTTTGCTGGCAACCACACAAGGCCAGCTCGCAGACAAGCTCCAGCACAAAGATACGGCCGTTCGTCTCCTCAAAAGCCCCGGTGTAGAAATGGAGTGCGACAAACT
Source organism: Candidatus Leptofilum sp. (assembly GCF_965223285.1). Lineage (GTDB taxonomy): Bacteria > Chloroflexota > Anaerolineae > Promineifilales > Promineifilaceae > Leptofilum. Next base: position 2,441,955 of record NZ_OZ244997.1, read on the forward strand.
GTGGCACAGCCTAAGTGCTCACGAACAGCGCGTGCTGCTGGCTAAAGCCCAAGGCATCGACACGGCAAAGGAAACGGCCGTTGTGACTCAACTGCAAATTAAAGGCATCCTCTCAGAAGGGGATACGGCCGTTATTTTCTCCCCCATTTTCACCCAGTTCATTGCCACCCAAGATGCCCTCTGGGAACGGCCGCTCTTCTTCGATGAACCTTCCCGCCAAATTTGGGTGCAGGGCAATCCCGTCCCCCGACTCACCCAATTAGAATACCGTCTGTTTCAGCAGCTTTATCATCAAGCAGGCGAGGTTGTGGAGAAAGATGAACTCATCACCGCAGGTTGGCCCAATGCCCAAGGTGGCGTCTCCGACGAGGCTCTCATTGCCGCCATTGCTCGCCTCCGCAAAAAAATAGAGCCAGATCCCAAAAACCCCCAATTTTTAGCAAATGTGCATAACCAAGGGTATACCCTGCAAATTGATTGACAGATTCCCTCAGAAAACTGACGATTCAAGGGAATAAAGCGATGTCATCTTTTTGTTGCCCCTGCGTTTGCCGCCCGTCAGGCAAAATTAGCCCAACTGGATTAAGTTCACCTTAGGTTTGCCAGCAGAGCCAAACGGCCGTTGCTGTAACCATCATTGTGTCTTGTGCGTATAGGATGTTGTATTGGTAGCAAATAAAAGGAGAGACTCAACATGGTAACTTTATCTTACGCTGCGCTGTTTGGCTTATTGCTGGCTGCCTTTGTCTTGGGGCTACTCTTTCCACTAGTCTTGCTTGTTTACGTTGTGTTTAGTGCCAGGGTACGGTGAGGGACGGCCGTTTCCTCAAAGGCTCTAACCACTTTCAAAACTTATTGGCCGATGCCCAGTCAGTTGTCACATTTATCACTTTTTATCCGGCCACTGTTTGCCAAACATCATTAGAAACCATCACAACCAGAGTAAACTACTAGCAACTGCACAAAACAATCGGAGGTAACATTATGATTGTTCATCTAAGCCTTTCTACAATCGTTATTGTGGCTCTGATGATGATCATTGCGGGACTGATGATCGGCGTGGCCATGAGCCGCCCACGATAATTTAATTTGCTCACTTTTGCTATCTAATCAATAGCATTTGCGATATTGCGCGGGGAATCGGGGGTTCTGAGCCGCGAGTTCTCTAGCCAAAAGAAAAACGGGATGGCGTAAAAACCATCCCGTTTTTCTTTACTTTTATTTATGAAGTTGATTGAAAAGGTTAGTCGCGGCCACCGCCCGTGAGCAGCAACACGTAATAAAGCAATGTGCCGATGGCCGAAACGGCCGCTGCCACATACGTCCACGCTGCTGCATCCAATACTTTGTCTACGCCCTTGACCTCATCACCAATGAGTACGCCATTGCCAACCAATAGCTGCTTGGCGCGTTTGCTGGCGTCGAACTCCACCGGCAGGGTCACCAGCGTAAAAAGCACGGCCGCAGCAAACATAATCACGCCCACCCAGGCCAATCCGGTGATGTTGAGCAAGAAACCACCAATGAACAACCAGGGGGCTAACGAGCTGCCAAACTGAGCCGCAGGCACCAACGTGCTGCGAATTTGGAGCGGGAAGTAACCCTTTGCATCCTGCAGGGCGTGCCCCATTTCGTGGGCAGCCACACCGGCCGCAGCAATGCTGGGTGTGCGATAAACATCCGGGCTAAGGCGCAAAACCTTGCTGCGTGGATCATAATGATCGCTAAGGAAGCCTTGCGTCTCTTCCACCTTCACATCATACAAACCCTGCGCATCCAGAAGCTGGCGTGCAACCTCAGCCCCGGTTACATTGCGGGCCGTACGCACCTGCTTATATTTGTTGAAGTTCCGCTTGACGCGAGACTGCGCCCAAAAGCCTAGCAGCAAGCCCGGCAAAGCAAATAATAAAAAAAGCGGGTCAAAAAACATCGGTCAACCTCGTTATTTCCGTATTTTCACAGGGGCTAGGGCAGGTTGCAGTCGCGGCCGTTTTTGCATCCGCATCATCAACAAACCTGCTGCACCACTGACGAATATTAATAAAAATGATAAAGATGGTAATGTTATCATGATGTTCCCTTGCGAGTTGAAAGCTATTGATCAAACTTGTCTAGATTTTGGCATAACTACCCAGCTATCGTCAATCATTTGACCATCTTTCCAATACATATCTTACAATACAACAGGTTAAATTACACAAAGATGAGAGAAGCTCTTACAATTGACATCTGCACCGTTTTTTAGCGCAAACACAAACCTTATGGAGCAAAATGAACGATCATTTTAGTTTACCCAAACAATTAGGCGATGGCTTGGTGCTGCGTTGGGCAACGCCAGCCGACACAGATGCGCTGGCCGCTTTTAACGTCCGTAGCCATACCGATAACCCGGAAAATCCAGAAACGTGGCTGGCGCACTGGACGGAAGATTTGATGCGCGGCGACCATCCTACTACTACTGCCAGCGACTTCACTGTGGTTGTGGATGAAAACGGTGGCGGCAAAATTGTTTCGACGCTCAACCTTATCTCCCAGACCTGGGCGTATGAGGGCATTCCGTTTGGCGTGGGGCGACCTGAGTTGGTGGCAACTGACCCAGATTATCGGCGGCGCGGTTTGGTGCGCGAACAGATGACGGCCGTTCACGCCAAAAGCGCAGCGCGGGGCGAGCTTGTGCAGGCCATCACCGGCATCCCCTGGTATTACCGCATGTTTGGCTACGGCATGGCACTAGACCTGGGAGGTGGGCGCACCTTTTTGTGGGATCGTCCTGGCAATTACAAACCAGTCGAAGAGGAACCGTACCAAATTCGCCCAGCCACCGAAGCAGATTGGCCGCTGCTAGGCAAGCTGTACGACGCGCACAATCGAGGCAGCTTACTCAACAGAGTCCGTGACGAAACCATCTGGCGCTACGAATTAACGGTTTCGCATCCCGATTCGGCCTACGCACGCCAGTTTCGCATCGTTGAAACGGCCGAAAATCGCCAGCCAGTTGCCTACGTCGAGTACAAGCAGTGGGGGCCTGCCTACACGGTGCGCGAATTTGGCGTGCAGCCGGGCCACTCCTGGCGCGCAGTCGGGCTGTTTGTAACCCGTCACTTCAAAAAACTGGCCGATGCATTGTTTGAAAAAGAAGAGAAGCGACTGTTGGGCATCTCTTTCGGGCTGGGGCAAGGGCATCCCATTTACGAAGCATTGGGCAGACAGCTAGAGCCACAGCGACGGCCGTATGCCTGGTTCATCCGCGTGCCAGACCTTCCCGCCTTTTTGCGCCACATCGGCCCCGTGCTGGAAAAACGGCTGGCACAAAGCGTATTAGCCGGGCACAGTGGCACCTGCCGAGTTAACCTGTACCAGCAGCAATTTACGCTTGTTTTTGAGCAAGGCAAGCTAAAAGAAATCGGCAGCTATGAGCCTAAAAATGTAGAGGATGGCGATATTCACTTTTCAGATAGCACTTTTTTGCACGTTCTCTTTGGCAAAAACAGCCTGGAAGAGCTAAATGAAACCCACGCCGACTGTTATTCACGCGACCCGGAAGCGGCCGTTTTGTTTAACATCCTTTTTCCCAAGAAGCCATCCTGGGTGGTGGGGTTAGGCTAGCACTATCGGAGAAAGTGATGTTGGCAGCTTTTTTAAGGAACTCACTAGATGCAAATTTATAAGCAGGAAAATTCCCACTTATTTTGTGGATACTGGAATGGCTCCCCTGTAGAAATTGGCGAGGGTCGCTTAACACGTGTTCCCAAAAGCGAAGTGCGCCACAAACATCCTTATCACGAATACTATGTCGTCTTGGAGTGGGAAGCACAGCTTGAGGTGAATGACCAGATTATTCCCATCAAAGCAGGCATGGTTGTCATGATAGAGCCAAATGAATGGCATCAAATAATAGCTATCTCTGATGCTGGGGCGCGCTGGGTCATTATTAAGGAACGTTCCGAACCAAATTCCAAGATTGTGGAAAATATTAAACGATGAAAAATCCTGTACGGCCGTTTCTCGATTACCAAAACGTCTTCATTCTGGACGGTGGACTGGCGACCGAATTAGAAGCCCGTCGCCACAATCTGGACGATCCGCTCTGGTCTGCCAAGCTCCTGCTGGAGCAGCCAGACGCCATTCGCCAGGTGCATAGCGACTATTTGTGGGCGGGGGCCGACTGCATCATCAGCGCCAGCTACCAAGCTAGTTTGCCTGGTTTGCTGGCGCGAGGTCTGAGCGAGGCAAAAGCTGCTGATCTAATTCGCTTGGCTATGCAGTTGGCAATCCAGGCGCGGGATCAGTTTTGGGCAATCATGGCCAATCGGCGCGGGCGGTTACGGCCGTTGGTCGCTGCCAGCGTGGGGCCATATGGAGCTTACCTGGCCGATGGCTCTGAATACACAGGCGTATACGATTTGGACGAGGTGGGGCTGTTAGCCTGGCATCGGCCACGCTGGGAGATTTTGGCGCAGAGCGGCGCCGATCTGCTGGCCTGCGAAACAATCCCCTCGCTGGCGGAAGCCAAGGCACTGCGCCAGCTTTTGCTCGAAACGCCCAAAATGCCCGCCTGGATGAGCTTTGCCTGTCAAGATGGCACCCGCATCAGCGACGGCACATCGCTGGCCGACTGTGTGCAACTACTCAACGACGTGCCAAACCTGATTGCGGTGGGTATAAACTGCACTCCACCTCGCTATTTGCCAGCGTTGATTACGGCCGTACAAAATCACACCACCAAGCAAATCATCGTCTACCCCAACTCTGGTGAGCAATACGACTCCGTGAGCAAAACCTGGCTGGGTCAATCCGACCCCTCCGAATTTGGCACGATTAGCCGAGAATGGCGCAAGATGGGAGCGTTGTTGGTCGGGGGCTGCTGCCGCACCCGCCCTGCCCATATCCAGCAAATCCGCGACCGCACACGGCCGTTAATTTCGTAACTCTTGCGCAACGTAGATTTCAAAAGTCTCGTATTTCCCAAGCAAATCTCGGGACTCCCCGCAAGACTTTTGAAATCTTTTCATTGGAAGTGCATAATATCAGTTTATAAAATCAGGACTTACGCAGTGAAGACTACAAAAGTCTTGTTCTCTCTGGAATTTACATCATTAGACCAAAGACTTTTGTAGTCTAGTTAGGGCGAAGGCGTAAGTCCTAAAAATAAGAGCCTAACAGATGAGGCTCGCATTTGTTGTATAATGACCTCAACCACTATCTATCTACAAGCAACCAAGGCAATTCATATGATTGAACAAACCGTAAATATTGACGACAGGTTAGCCGAATTTGAAGCCCGCATTGCCCGAGGGGAGAAAATCGAGCCGGGGGATTGGATGCCGGACGAATACCGCCGCCAGCTCATCCGCATGATTTCACAGCACGCCCACAGCGAAGTGGTGGGGATGCTGCCGGAAGGTGCCTGGATTCCCCATGCGCCCAGCCTGCGCCGCAAAATGGTGCTCATGGCCAAAGTGCAGGACGAGGCAGGACACGGCCAATATTTGTACCATGCCGCTGAAACGCTGGGGGCTACCCGTGAAGAGATGCTGGATGCGCTGCTAACGGGCAAGGCAAAATACGCCTCCATTTTTAACTATCCCACCCTCACCTGGGCAGATGTGGCCTGGATTGGCTGGCTGGTGGACGGCGCGGCCATCAAGAACCAGACGATGCTGGCCCACGCTTCTTATGGTCCCTACTCGCGGGCGATGGTACGCATCTGTGCCGAGGAGACATTCCATTACAAGCAGGGCAAAGAGATGATTGTCCATTACGCCACCAACGGCACGCCGGAGCAGAAAGCGATGGTGCAAGATGGCCTGAACCGCTGGTGGAACCCCACGCTGATGATGTTTGGCCCGCACGATAGCGACTCGACCAATTCTGAAATTCTCATGCGCTGGGGCATTAAAACCAAATCAAACGACGAGCTGCGTCAAGAATTCATCAACGAAGAAGTGCCAGAAGTTCATGCACTTGGTCTCACCATCCCTGATCCTGACCTGCATTTTGATGAAGAAAGCGGCAACTGGATTATCGGCCCAATTGATTGGGATGAGTTTTGGCGGGTCGTAAAAGGGAATGGCCCCATGAATGCAGAACGGCTGGCCGCCCGACGAGATGCGCATGAAAACGGCCGTTGGGTGCGTGAAGCCATGACAGCCTACGCAGAAAAAGTTCATAATCATGTCTGATACCCAGTGGCCTCGGTATGAGGTATTCAAGCAAGATAATCCTAAAAAGCGGCATGAGGCGGTTGGCTCGGTGCATGCGCCGGATGCGGAGCTGGCTTTGCAAAACGGAAGGGATGTGTTTGTCAGACGGCCGTCTGCCGTGAGCTTGTGGGTGGTGCAGGCCGATGCCATCTTTATGATGACGCGGGAAGAGCTAGAAGCCAATCCTGATTTTTGGGTACAAGTATGGAAGGTGGATGGCACGCCAACACTGTTTCACATTTTCACTAAAACCAGCCAGCGACGTAGCATGACCTATGTCCGCCATGTGGGTCAAATCGAAGCCGTGACGCCCGAACTTGCTCTGCGCGACGCCATCGAGAGCGGCAATTTTGACGCCGACAATGTCTGGGTTTGGTGGGTGGTGGCTGATGAATTTATCCATCGCAGTAATGAGAACGATATCGAAGCCTTGTTTGCCCCTGCGCTGGACAAAACATACCGACAGCAATCACACTACGGTTTTGTCAGCCCCCGCCGTCAGCAACGCGGCCGTCAGGAAAAATAAATGGGACGCTGATAAGCACAGATGTCACAGATTTTCTCTAAACTCTCTGTGTAGCTCTGTGCCATCCCCGTGAACCTCTGTGTTCCGCTTTTAAGAATCATATGAACCAAACAATTCAACAACTACTCACCCAAAAACTGCTGGCGATGGCTGATGATGAGCTGATTTTGGCACATCGCAATTCGGAATGGATCGGTCATGCGCCGATATTGGAAGAAGATATTGCCCTGGCCAACATCTCCCAGGATGAGCTAGGTCACGCCAATATTTGGTACGAGCTGCACCAAGCGTTCACCGACGACGAGCCAGACGAGCTGGTTTTTTTCCGCGAGCCGAGCCAGTTCCGCAACGTGCAGCTTGTTGAGCTGCCGCGCGGCGATTGGGTATTTACTATGCTGCGCCAATACCTTTTTGACACTTACGAATTGCTCCTGCTCGATAAATTGCAGCATAGTCACTTTCAACCGCTGGCGGAAGCAGCAGCCAAAATCCGTAATGAGGAAATCTACCATTTGCGGCACACCAATAGCTGGATTAAGCGGCTAGGGCTGGGCACGGATGAATCCAATCGGCGCACACAAGCGGCACTGGATGAACTTTGGCCGTATGCTCAACAACTTTTTGTGCCGCTGCCGGGCGAATCACTTTTGGTGGATGAGAAAATTGTGCCGGATTTAGCACTGCTGCATGAAGAGTGGTTGGAGCGAGTACGGCCGTTTCTCACCGCCGCCAATCTCACCACCCCCAGCAACCAAACGCCACCCACCACCAGCCGCCGCGAACATACAAATCACCTCGCTACCTTGCTGACCGACATGCAGAAAGTGGCCCGGCTAAATCGCGAGGCAGTTTGGTAACGAGATGACGTAGAGGAAAACATGCCGTCTACCAATTGTCATGCTGAGGTCCTCCGAAGCATCCCTCAGCACTTGCACGTAGCAAAACCTTTCGACAATTGACGGATTTTAGGGATGCTTCACTCCGTTCAGCATGACATATGGAAGGCTCCTTGTCTTCAATCTTACTTGGCTCCAAAATGAAAGAACTAACTCCTACCAAAATCTGGCAAGCACTTGAATCAGTCAAAGACCCGGAAATTCCGGTGATTTCTGTGGTGGAGATGGGGATCGTGCGGGATGTGACGGTAGATGGCGACGCTGTTTGCGTGACAATGACGCCGACCTTCTCTGGCTGCCCCGCACTAGACGTGATGCGACGGGATATAGAAACGGCCGTTCGCCAGCTAGGCATTCAAAACGTCACCGTAGAAACGGTGCTTCACCCCCCCTGGAGCACCGACTGGATAACCGACGAGGCCCGCGAAAAGCTGCGCCAATTTGGTCTGGCCCCCCCACAAAAACACGGCGGCGACCTCATCTCCGTCGCCTTTTTAGACCTGGCCGAATGCCCCCGCTGCGCCTCTAAAAACACCTCAATCAAAAACAGCTTCGGACCCACCCTCTGCCGCATGATTTACTACTGCCACGACTGCCAAGACGCCTTCGAACAATTCAAGCCGCTTTAATTTTTTTAGCCACAGAGGGCACAGAGATTTTAGAGGTTTTTCTCTTTTCCCTCTGTGCTCTCTGTGGCCAATTTATTCAAATTCGGCGATGGCGGCACGGCCGACCATTTCCAGCGCGGTGTCGCCAGAGGGCGGCTGCATGGAGCCAGCTCGCACGTCACGGAAGTAGCGTTCCAGCGGCAGCGCCTTGGTGATGCTGCTGCCCCCGGCAATGCGTAACGCCTGGTCGGTCACCTTGTTGGCGGTTTCCGTCACCATCGTTTTGGCAGCAGCAATGCGGGCAGACATCTTTTTACGATCCGCGTCGTCGCCTGCCCATTCGGACGCCACGTCAAACAGCAGCGAGCGTGCCGCTTGCAAGGCCACGTCAATCTCGCCAATTTGCCGCTGGATTTTGGGCAGGGTGGCGATGGGTTTGCCTAAGGCCGTAGGTACGCGCTCCAACGAAAATTGGATGACGCGATTCCGAGCCGCCATCGCTGCTCCCAGGTAAATTGTTGACATAATCATTGGGAACCAAACGTTCGGCTTTGCCTTGGCATCACCTCGCTCAACCACATAACTTTTAGGAATATGGACATTGGTAAAGACCACGTCATGGCTGTCGCTGGCCCGCAGGCTGAGCGAATCGCTCCAGGTGGTGATCCACTCCACGCCGGGCACCCCTTGCTCCACCAACACCACGGCGCCCTCCCCTTCCAAATCGACCCGAACCAGCATATGGGTGAGGTGTTTGCCACCCGTGGACCACGTTTTACGGCCGTTCACAATCCATCCATCCCCGTTTTTTGTGGGAACGGCCGTTGTGGCTGGCAAACCACCTCGCGACGGGCTACCCATCGCTGGCTCGCTAGCGATGGAATTGAACAGCGACCCGCTAGCCGCCAAACGGCAAAACTGTGCATACCAGTTGTCATCCCAACTACGCACTTCCCGCTGGTGGCCAAAAATATGCACCTGCATTCCGGCCACAATGGCGGTGGAGGTGCTACCTTGCGCTAGCGCGAGCTGCGCCGCCACGCAATCCCGCAACGACAGGCCATAGCCGCCAAATTCTCGCGGCACGCTAATACCCAGATAGCCAGAATCTTTTAGCGCGGCCACGTCTTCAGTGGGCAGTACACCCGCTTTGTCGGCCTCGTCAGCGCGGCTGGCAAACTGTTGGGCGAGGGTGGTGGCTAAGGAAACGGCCGTTTCCACATTCTTTTCGTCTTGATTTTCCATGTCATTCATCATTTTCTTCATGAAATCGATTCTAACCACAATCTACAAGCCTCGCCACCGAGTAAAATAAACCGCAGAGACCGCGAAGAACGCGGAGGTTTCCTAAAAATCTCTGCGCTCTCCGCGTCCTCCGCGGTAAAAATTTATGAAATTAGGAGTTGTTATGTCAAACTGGAGTAAACGAAAACGATTGGAAGCAACTGTGAGCGGCGAAACACCTGACCGCATACCGGTAGCCTTATGGCGGCATTGGCCGGGGGATGACCAGGATGCCCATGCCCTGGCGGCGGCGCATCTAAAATGGCAGCAAGATTATGATTGGGACGTACTAAAAGTTGGGCCAGCCAGCAGCTATTCGGTGGTCGATTGGGGGGTTGAGGATGAGTGGCTCGGCCATATCGAAGGCACTCGTCACTACACGAATCGTCCCATCCAAAAAGCTGAAGATTGGGCAACACTCCAACCGCTCGACCCAACGAAAGGCATGTTGGCAACCCAGTTGGAGGCGTTGCGATTGGTGAAAACGGCCGTTGGCGACAGCGTGCCTGTTTTGGCGACTATCTTTGCCCCGCTTTCCCAGGCCAAACATTTGGCAGACAATGAACCGATGCTCACCCACTTGCGCCACGAGCCGGAACTATTCCGCAACGGATTAGAAACAATTTTTGAAAGTACACTGCGTTTCATCGAGTCAGCCAAAAAGATTGGCATTGACGGCATTTTTTACGCCGTCCAGCACGCTCGCTATCCATTGATGAGCCGGGAAGAGTATGAAATTTGGGGACGGCCGTTTGACCACAAAATCCTCAACGCCGTGCAAGACCTTTGGCTCAACATGGTTCATCTGCACAGCACCGACGTGATGTTTGATCTCGTCGCGGCCTACCCCGTGCCGCTGCTCAACTGGCACGACCGCGAAACGGGCATTTCGCTGGCTGAGGGTCTGACGCAATTTAAGGGAGCCGCCAGCGGTGGTGTGGATCATTGGACGCTGCACCAAGAACCGCCAGAAAACACGCTGGCCGAAGCCAAAGACGCAATTGAACAGGTAAACGGCCGTCGCCTGCTGCTGGGCACTGGCTGCGTGGCTATGGTCACGACCCCGCTCCGCAACATCCGCGCCCTGCGCGAATCAGTAAACCAGTAGATCGGTATTCAGTATTCAGTGAACAGTCAACTGATTGCTGACCTACTGAACACTGAATAGTGGCCAGCTTGACACAACCCACACGCCGCTCCATACTTGCCGCCATGCACATAGACATCCTCACGCTCTTCCCGGAAATGTTTCCGGGTTATCTGAACGAAAGCATCCTCAAGCGGGCGCAGGCGGCAGGCTTGCTGCACGTCTCCCTGCACAACCTGCGCGATTACGCCAGTGGCAAACACCGCGTGACGGACGAACCGCCCTACGGCGGTGGTGGGGGCATGGTGCTGAAACCGGGACCAATTTTTGCGGCCGTTGAGTCTCTACTCCTTCGACTCCGCTCAGGACAAGCCTCTAATCTCCAATCTCAAAATGAAAAGAGACTGGAGATTGGAGACTGGAGATTGCCACTTATTTTGCTGACGCCGCAGGGACGGCCGTTTACACAACAAGTCGCCCAGGAACTTACCCAACACGATCGACTGCTGCTGCTGTGCGGCCGTTACGAAGGCGTGGATGAGCGGGTGCGCCAGCATCTGGTCACCGACGAAATCTCAATTGGAGATTTTGTATTGACGGGCGGCGAACTGGCAGCAATGGTCCTTGTGGATGCGGTGGCCCGCCTTCTCCCTGGCGTACTGGGCGCAGAAGACGCCGCCGAAGAGGACAGCCACGCCACTGGCCTGCTGGAAGGCCCCCACTACACGCGCCCAGAAACATTCCGCAACTGGTCTGTGCCCGAGGTGCTGCGCTCTGGCCACGCGGCCAACATCGCCCGCTGGCGGCGGGAGCAAGCCCTGCGCCGCACCTGGCAACGCCGCCCCAATCTGCTGCTAACGGCCGAACTCAGTGAAGCAGATCGCTGGTTTTTGGGCAAACTTGCTCAAGAGGCCAGTGAACGGTAAACAGCGGACAGTAATCAGTTACCAGTTGAGCAAACCCGTTACTTTGACGCAAAACTGAACACTAATCTACTGAAAACTGATTACTAAAATCGGGAGACCAACATGCGTGGATGCTTAAAATTTACGGCGGGGATTGTGGCTGTGCTGTTTGTGATGACGGCCGTTCTCGCCCTGTTTCTTACCAATTTATTCAATGTTATCGCAGACCGTGAACTCATTAAAGAGTCGCTATCTAATCTGGACAAGCTGGTTGTAGAGACAGTACCCGCTTTTGTAGCCCAAACGCTTGAAGAACAGGCGCAGGAACGCGGCCTGGCTCCCATCAACCTAGATGAAGAGCTTTTGCAACAGTCGATGGAGACGCTGCTGCCGCCTGGTTGGATCGAGTCGCAGACAGATACGGCCGTAGACACCGTGTACGACTTGCTGGAAACCGGCAATCTGGACAATGCAGAATTGGCAATCGACACGACACCGCTACTGGAGCGGTTTCGCGGGCAGCCCGGACTGGACATTGTAAACACCATCGTCACAAACCTGCCCGCCTGCACCCAACCCGTCAACCCGGCAGAGTTACTTGGGCCAAATGTCACCATCCCCACTTGCCTACCTGTGGAAATACCTCCGGGGCAAATCAGCCAAGAAGTGCATTCTCGGCTGGTGCAGGCCATTGAAAGCAATCCGCAGCTTACCAGTGAACTGGGCGTGGTGCGCGTACCCCTCTTTTCACCTGAACAGCAAGCGCAAAATGCGGAACTGGTTCAGGCCAGGGCGCAACTGTTGCGTTTGCAGCGACTCTTTTCGTTCGCGCAAGATTGGGGTTGGCTGCTTTGGCTACTGCCCGCAGCTTGCCTGTTACTCATTACCCTGCTGGCAGTGCGTTCCTGGTCAGATTGGGGACATTGGTGGGGCTGGCCGCTATTGGCAACGGCCGTCCTGGTGTTGTTTATCAGCCTCATTTTCCCAGCCATCACCACCTTTTTGCTGCGGCAGCTGCCCACCGACCCCACGGCACTGGCATTAACTGGCTCTTTGCAGCAAACGGGGATTCGTATGGTAACGGCCGTTACCGACACCTGGCTGGCTCGGGTAAACAGACAGGCCATCGTTATGCTGGGAGCTGGATTGTTATTTGTGCTATTAGGATTTGTAAGCGGAAGAAAAAGCGTTGCCCACACTGATTGGTAAAACAAATTCCCGGAAACTGTCTGATAAAGTCGCTGTCTCACAAACAGTTTCCGGAAAAATTTAATGTTACTTATGGCAGCGGGATAATTGTAAAGTTTTCAAATCCCGTTGCTTCACCCTCAATTTCGTGGTCAAAATAGTAAGCAGTGATTGCCTCAACATCACCAGAATCTTGATTGCCAGACAAATTTAGCGTGGCAACAAAGTCATCATTGACAAAGAAGTAACCTACACTGCCCCAGACGATCAAACGAATTCGGTTCTTTTCATTGGCACCCAGGTTCAGGTTTGCCAGATCACCTTCTGCAACTGTTTCTTCATCGTCGGCACTCCCTTGTCGGTCGGCCAACTGCCAATTGCCTTCGGAAGCAACCACTAGCCAATATTTGAAAGAACCATTGCTGCGTAAAGCAAATCCATAATCCCAATCATTTACCGAAGCGGCAAAAGGATTGGTAAAGGTAGCCTCAACAATGTAATTCACCTGATCCACGTTAGCTGGTTCCAGCTTAATCAAATCATCCAGCGCATGGACAAGTCGGCCGTCTGTTGGGCCGTATACTGGGGCTACAGGCCACAGCGTAAAATCATTGAAATCTGTCGTTTCACCATCAATTTCGCTGCTGCTATAAAAACCGGTGCCAAGTGCCATGTCGCCCGCATTGGTGCGGGAGGAAAGGTCTAACTGAGAAACAAATTCCCCATTCAGGAAAAAGTAGCCAACGTCGCCCGACGCAATAAGCTCAAAGCTGTTGGAACCCCCACTATTCAGATCAAGATAAGATAGCGCGTCCCCTTCTTGCAAAATATTGTTTGCGCCCGGTGTGCGGTCGTTGAGCGTCCACAAGCCATCTGAACGCACCACAAGCCGTAATTCATCATCCACTTCACGCTGCCGGAATATGAGGCCAAAATCCCAACTGCCCGTGCCTGTTCCGTAAGGGTTCACCATCTCCGTCCGCATAACAAAGTTGGCTGGCGAAGCCCCGGCGTACAATGATTCCAAAAATTCATCGTCGTCGTGCGGGATGGTGTCATCCACCGGGCCAAAGATGGGTGAAACGCTTCCTCGCGGCGGTGTGGGCGGTGGATTGGCGGCTTCAGTTGCACTAACAGCGGCTTCCCGCGTTGCTTCAGCACTGATGCGGGTAGCTACGGCATCTGGCGTTGGCTCGCGGGGTTCTGGCGTTGGCGTGTTGGTTGGCGGCACGGCCGTTTCCGTAGGTATTTCTGTGGCAGTGGGTACGGATTCTGCCTCTTCGGTTTCAAGTGCAGCAATCGCTTCGGCCGTTGCTTCCTCATCAACCACATCCTCATCCTCGTCTTCATCGGGGCGAGGCGTGTTGGTGGGGTCTTCGCCAAACAGGCCAGACTCATCGTCTGAAAGCAAAGAGAAGGCAGCAATGCTGCCACCAATGCATAGCAAAACCACCACGGCAGCAACACCCCAAATCCACTTGGGCACGCCGCCACCGCTGGCTTGGGCTTGGGTTGTTGCAGGCGGCGGCGTGGGGAAACTGACTGGCCCTGCCGCTTCTGTTGCTGGGGGTGGCGGTGGCGGCACGTCTGGCATGGCGGTGGCAGTGTCTAATGGAACGGCCGTTGTGCGCGCTGGGGTTACAGAAGGTGGAGTCTCCTCCATCAGCTCCGCCTTCATCTCGGTAAGCTCATCTTCCAGCTTGTCTAAAGTGGGCTTCTCCAGGCCGCGTTCCGTAACGGCGGTTAATGCCGTGGAAAGATCGGTGGCGGAAGCAAAACGCTCATCCCGCTCTTTGGCCATTGCCTTGCTGATAATGTCGTTGCAGGCGGGCGGCAAGTCGGGTCGCACCGTCAAAATTTCGGGGATGGGATCCATGACGTGCTTCATCATCATGCGGGCTGGGGTGTCGGCATCGTAGGGAGTGTTGCCTGTGAGCATTTGGAAAAGGATCACACCAAGGGCGTAAATGTCGGAACGGCCGTCTAGCTGCTTGTCACCATAAACCTGTTCGGGGCTCATATAGGTGGGCGTCCCCACCAAACTGCCGCTAGCCGTTAACGCATTGGTAGAAGAAGAGACATGCACAATGCCAAAATCGGCCAAAAACGCATCGCCGTACTGGTCGAAAAGCACATTGCTGGGCTTGAGGTCCCGATGAATGATGCCCATCCCGTGGGCGCGATCCAGTGCCGAACCAAGACGCTTGAGAATAACGGCCGCTTCATCAATGGGAATTGGCCCTTCCGCCAACCGATCTGATAAGGAACCGCCCGTCATTAGACGCATCACCAAAAAAGGCTGGCCATTCTCTTCACCAAAATCGTACACAGGCACAATGGCGGGGTGCTCCAGCGTGGCAATGGTGCGCGCCTCGCGGGTAAAACGCGCCCGGAATTCTGCCTCATGCATAAATTCGCGAGGGAGCATCTTTAGAGCCACGGTGCGCTCAAACCGGGGATCGTACGCCTCATAGACGGTTGCCATGCCGCCGCGCCCGATCTCTTGCTTTATTTCATAACGGCCGATTTTATCTGGAATCATAATGCTTTTTACCGTTGTTGAGGTTGATAGAAGTCTACTGGATAACGACAACGATGGATGATTGGTTCCCAAATTGTCCAGCTATCTTATAGAGTATTGGTTTGAACAGGAAATGACAATAGCCTAATTTACAAAATTATTGCCAAAAATAAGTAAATCTGCCGTAAATTTTAGCTTATCTGCCGCCGTATGCCTTTTTGGCCACGTTTCTGGCACCTTCTTCCTGCTGCAACCGCCATGCCTGATCCTGCAAGCAGCGCAAAATAGCGTCGCGGGCTTCCTCGGCCGAGTCGGTGAGGATAAGCAAATCCAAATCTTCTGGCGAGATTTTCCCACCCGCCAACATGCTGTTTTTCAGCCAATCAACCAGTCCGCCCCAGTAGCTGGTATCAAATAACACTACCGGGAAGTTTTGCACTTTACCGGTTTGGATCAGCGTCAGCGACTCAAACAGCTCGTCCATAGTGCCAAAGCCACCGGGGAAGATGACAAATGCCTGGGCATATTTGACGAGCATCACTTTGCGGGTAAAGAAGTAGCGGAAATCTATGGATAAATCAACATAGGGATTGAGATGTTGTTCAAAGGGAAGCTCAATGTTTAGGCCAACAGATTGGACGCCCGCCAGTTTTGCCCCTTTGTTGCCAGCTTCCATAATGCCCGGCCCACCACCGGTGATGATGTTGAATCCGGCTTCGCCTAGCGTTTTGGCAACAGACACGGCCGTTTCATACTGTGCATCCCCCGGTTTGGTCCGAGCTGAACCAAAGATAGTAACGGCCGTACCCAACTCTGCCAGCACATCAAACCCTTCAACAAATTCACCCATGATGCGCATGACGCGCCACGTGTCTGTTTTGTAGAATGGCGTTTCGCCCAACGCTGGCCCTGCTAGCAGCCGCTCATCTTCTGTCCGCCGACCCAGCCGCGCTGCCCGATTAATATTTGGATTTGTTATGATGTTTTCTTGTTCGCTCATATCTTTCTCTTTTCTGTAACTGGTTTTTACAAATTCATGCTGATGATCTGCGCTTATTGCGCCGCCGCACTTTTTCTGGTGCCTCACTCACCTCATCTCGTTTTACCACAACCAGCGTAATGTCATCAAATTGCGGTGTACCTCCCGCATGATGCTGAATAGCGTGGGTAATGTTGTGGGCAATTTGGCTGGCATCTCGATGCTGCTTGGCAGCGGCGGCGTGTTCCAGTCGCTGCAAGCCAAATTCATCCAAATCTTCGTTCATCGCTTCTGTAACACCATCTGTATAAAGCAACAGGGTGTCTCCAGGCAAAAATGGTGTCGTGTAAGTTTCAAAATCGACATCTGGCAGCACGCCCAAAGCCATGCCGTGATCCGTTAGCAAGGTGCGGCTCCCGTCACGCCGCAGCAGCAGGGGGGGATTATGGCCACCGTTAGCGTAGTAAATTTGCCCTGATTCTGGCTGCCAAATGGCATAAAAAATAGTCACAAACAAATCGGATTGGGTGTCCTGATCAATAATCTCGTTGGCGCGGCGCAACGCTTCAGCAGGATCACCACGGCTGATAGCCACTGCGCGCATAATGGTGCGGCACAACGCCATGAACAAGGCTGCCGGAATGCCCTTGTCGGCCACATCGGCTACAACAATGCCCCAGCTGCCATCGCGCAGGGGGATAAAGTCGTAAAAGTCGCCGCTTACCTGGCGGGCAGCTTGCCAGTAGCTGGCAACCCTAAGGCCAGGAATATCAGGGTTGCCGTGGGGGATAAGGCTGGCCTGAATGCCACGGGCGACGTCCAGCTCGCGCTCTAGTCGATTGCGCTCGGCGGCTTCCTGGTAGAGGTGATGGTTCACAACGGCCGTTGCTGCCTGATGGGCAATCCCGGTAAGAATGTTGAGACGGCGGCTGGAAAGGGAACGGCCGTTTTCCATCAAAGAACCAATCACCATTGCCCCTACTAGCTGCCCGCGCGCATTCAGCGGAAAGCCAAAGGCTTGCTCTGTGCCCAGCACCTTTTCCAACCAAGGGGGCAGTTGGATAACGTAATAAGTGCCGGTAGGCGAGAGCGAATCGGCCAGCTTAGGCGTAATGTCGTCAAACTCTTGCTGATCCAGTGCCAACGTCTCCAGTAAACCGCGCCCCATTTGGTTGATGCCAAAACTGGGACCCGGGGAAAATTGCTGGCGTTCCTCATCCCAAATGAGAATAATGCACGATTCAACCCCGACCAACATAGGTACCAGGCGGGCGATTGTGTCTAGAATTTCATTTAAGTCGATGAGGCTGTTGACGGTGGCCGCCACCTGAAAGAGAGCAGTATTGACCCACGCTTCTTCCTGCTGGGCGTTGCGCAGATGCCAATTTTCCAGGCCACGGGCAAGCTGATGGCTAATGCTGTCTAGCAACTCTTCACGCCGCCCTGGCGTTTGCAGCACATCGGCTTGCTCAAGAGCAGGTACATCATTGCTTACCACCATCACGCCCATCAAGTTATTGAGCGTGTTGACAGGCAAAAGCAGGAGCTTTTGTGGTGGTGGCAAGTTGTCTTCTAAATTGTGCAGCCAGGCGGGTACTTTTTGGGTGGCGATGCGTTCTTGCCCTACGTGTACAGCGTCTAGCGCGGGCCAATCGCCAATTTTTAGACGCTGTTCCTGAATGAGTGCAGCCCCGTCTGTTGTGAACCCAATATTGTAGCTGCCTCGGTAAACGGCCGTTTCTTCATCCCACAGCAAAATCACGCAAAACGGCACCCCCACCAGCATAGTGGTGAGGCGGTTTACGGCCGTGAGAATTTCTTCCAAGTCGGTGCTGCGGCTGACGGCTTCCGCCACTTGCAGTTGGGCGGTGGTCAGCCACGCCTGCTCGCGCTGCCGGGCTAGCTGGCGCAGCTTGCTAATGGAGATTGCAATCTCGGAAGCCAGTGCTTCTAGCGTCATCTTCTCAATGCGGGTGAGGACGCCTGCTTTGGGGCTTTGCACATCCAGCACACCCACCACCTCGCCATCCACAATGAGCGGCAATGCCATCTCAGAGCGGGTGCTGTTTTCTAATGGATTGTCTTTGGCGATGAAGAGTTCATCTTCAGTAGTATTGTTGCTGATGATCGTTTGCTGGGTGGAAACGGCCGTGCCAATCAAACCACGCCCCGGCTGGATACGCCAATCTTGGCTGAACAGCTCCAAGCCGCTGCTGGCCTGGATCACAATCTCGCCCGTCAGCGGATCGATGCCAAAAATAGAGACCAGGTGAAAATCAAACGTTTCTTGCGTGAGCTTCACTACTTGGTCAAAAATCTCTTCCTGATTTTGCACCTTGCTAATTTCTAGTCCGATTTGCCCTACCAGTTCCAAGTGGGCCGCACGGCGGCGTTCCTGCGCAAACAGCTGGGCGTGGGCAATGGCCGCCGCCGCCTGATTGGCCAAAATTGTCAGGCGACGCAAATCCTCTTCCGTAAAGCGGCTGGGTTGGCCGCTTTGGGCAGCCACAATGCCAATGGTGTCATTGCCGCTGACCATGGGGATAAAAATGGCAGAGCGAGGTGGTGAGGTACTAATGTAGCGCGGTTTTGCTGGCAGATTGTCTATTTCACGTTGAAAATCGCGCACCAGCAACGGATGTTTGGAGGTACGTACCCAGCTAATGATGCCTCCATCTTCACTCAGATCGAAGGTCCGGGGGATTTCTTGCCGTACGCCGCGAATGGTCCAATACAAAATATGGTAATCGGTATCCTCAAACAGCCCCACCTGAAAGGTACGGTTGTCGATGACCTGACCGGCCTCGTTGGCGATCAGTTCGGCCAGCGCGTCTACGTCTAGCTGAGCAGCAACCAGGGCGCGGCCAGCGTCACTGAGTGCTTCCAATTCAGTGATGCGCTGAATGAGTAGCTGGCGTGAGCGATACCGCCGCAACAAAATGTAGGCAGAAAGTGCCAAGGCACCAACAAGCAGCGCAAATGAAATAGACGGCCATGAAAGACCGTCTGTGCTTTGCCCAAAAAGTGCTGCCATATTGGTGAGGTGTGCCATTGAAATGGTTGTTATCTTGCTCCCAGGCTTTCCTGAGCAGCATGTCGGTCGGGGAAGATTTGGAATAGCTGATCGAACCCCACCATGCCGAAGATTTCTTGCAAACGGCCGTTCAACCCGCACAGCACCAAATTACCATCTTGCTGGCGGGCTTTGCGCCAACCCGTTACCAGCGTGCGCAAGCCACCGCTGTTGATGTAGCTGGCCTGGCTCAGATCGACAATCAACCGGCTGTTACCGTCGTTTAGCAAGGTGGTTAGCTGCTGTTCCAGCTCTGGGTTCAGGGTTTGGTCGAGACGGCCGTTCACCCCAACCAACCAGATATTCTCTGCTACTGTTTCTTGCCAGATGTTCATTTGGTCTTCTTCACCAACTTCAGCGTGTTGCCTCTTGCTTCATCAAATGAGAAAGTCACATCATCCATCAACTGCTCCATAAAATGAATGCCCAAGCCACCTACCTTTACCTGGTCAATATCGGGGGCGGGTGCGTCTTCAGACAGTTCAGGCAAAGTCGGTTTGGGAACAGCATCGGGATCAAAGGAACGGCCGTTATCGTGAATTGTGATAATGAATGAATCGGCCTTCAGTTGCCAACTTACCTCAATCTCGCCCTGGTCTTCGCCACCATAGGCATGTTCGATCACATTGGTACACGCCTCGTCGCAGGCTAGCTCAATGTGAAAAATGGCATTGGCATCCAAGCCAGCCGCAGCGGCACCTGCCGCCACAAATTGGCAAATTTTTTGGATTTCTTCGTAACGTCCGGGAAAAGTTTGGACGTGTTTATCAGCCATGTGAGGGAAAGATGGATAATGGTAGAGACGTTGCGGTGTAACGTCTCTACAAAACCTTAAAAGCTGCCTACTGCCGCTGTGTCGTCCTCAAAAACTTTGAACAAAGAATCTAAGCCAGCCAAAGAGAGCACCTCAGACACACGCTCTGAAGGAGCTGCCAAACGCACATCGCCGCCACCGCGCTTACACTCCTTCAGGGTAGAAACCAATGTCCGCAACCCTGCACTGCTCATGTAAGTCACGCCAGCCAGATTCAGCACCAAGTTGCTACGGCCTGTGCCTGTCAGCTGTTTCAAACCACCTTCAAACTCTGCGGCATTACTGCTATCTATTCGGCCAGAGACGGTAACCAATTCAACCCGCTTCATTGATTCTACACTGAAATTCATTGCTGCATCGCTCATGCCTTTTTCCTCCTACATCAAGTCGGTAAAATCCTAAGAAAATTATAGCGCATTTATGGATTAGGCAAACCACAGAAAATATTTTGTAAATCGAAGGACGATTTCTCTGTGGTTTGCCCAGTAGAAGCGGGAGAAATGACTTTACTTATTTCGAAACCTTTCCCGCTTTTACACATGGCAATTGACGATTATTGTTTGGCGATTTACGATTGGGGAATGGCTGGCTTACTTGAGAATTTAGAACAGAAAGCGAAGGCGTTGGGGTTTAACATGGTGGGCGTGGTAACGGCCGTTCCCAGCCCCAATCTTAACGCTTACCTCCGCTGGATTGAAGCGGAAATGCACGGACAGATGGGCTACCTCGCTCGCCCGGATCGGCTGGCGCGGCGGCAGGACCTCAATGTTATCTTACCCAACGTGCAGACAATTATTTGCGTGGGGCTAGAGTACAGCACGGTGCCGGTTCCACCAGCCATTGCCAACGACCCCAGCAGGGGACGCATCTCCAACTACGCTTGGCAGGCAGATTACCATGACGTGATGACACCTCGACTGGAAGAGCTGGCCGCTTGGCTAAAAACGCAAAAATCTGGCAGTGACGTTGCCACCAAAGTCTATGTAGACACTGGCGCAGTTTTAGAGCGGGACCATGCAGCCGCTGCTGGTCTGGGCTTCACGGGTAAAAACACGATGCTCATTGCGCCAAAGCGAGGCTCGTTTTTCTTTTTGGGCGAAATATTGACCACGCTGGAGATTAGAGATTGGAGATTGGGGACTGAATCAACCTCCAATCTCCAATCTCCAATCTCCCAAATGCCCACCTGCGGCAGCTGCCGCCGCTGCCTGGACGCCTGCCCTACCGACGCCTTCCCGGAACCGTACGTGCTGGATGCTCGTCGCTGCATTTCATACTTGACCATTGAGCTAAAAGGGTGGATTCCGCGAGAGTTACGGCCGTTTATGCACAATTGGGTCTACGGCTGCGACATTTGCCAAGTGGCTTGTCCATTTAATCGCTTTAGTGCGCCAACAAAGGAGATTGCTTTTTACCCACAAGGAGATTGGAAATCGGAGATTGGAGATTTTGACGGTTCCCAATCTCCAATCTCTAATCTCCAATCTCCCCTCTGGAACACCGTCGCCCCGCCGCTACTAGAACTTCTCACTCTGGGCGACGCCAGCTTTGCCGAACGCTTTGCCCGCAGCCCGATCAAACGCATCAAGCGCACCCGGCTGGTGCGAAATGCGTGTGTGGCAGCGGGCAATTGGGGGTCAGAAACGGCCGTGCCTGCTCTCATCAATCTCCTCACCGACCCAGAACCGATCATTCGTGGCCACGCAGTTTGGGCGTTGCAACAAATTGGTGGCGAGGTCGCGCTGGGGGCGTTGGCTGAATTGCGAGATGTGGAGGAGAATACGGCCGTTTTGCAAGAGCTACAGTAAGGATATGCTAACAAACATCAGTGGTTAGGATAACAATTTGCCGATAAAATATTTCTCTTTAAGAAGAAAGCAAGATGCGTTCAAAACAATTCATTAAGTTAATAGACGATTTTTTTAGTGAAGAAGACCTTCGAACACTATGTTTTGACTTGGGTGTTGATTATGACTCTTTACCTGGTCGTGGGAAAATCGCAAAAATCAGGGAGCTTATTTTAGTATTCCAAAGAAGGGATGAAACTTACAAGCTGATAAATTCTCTATTTGAAGAGCGGCCAAACGTTCCTTGGAACAGATTCAAGTTTAATTCCAAGGTTCCAACACCAACAACTACAACAACCAGACGCTCTGTAGTTTCTAGCCAGCCAAATGAATGGAGAGAAATTAAGAAAAAGTTGGGGAGAAATCAACGTTCAATCCTAGCACTTGCTATTATTTTCACTTCCTGGATTTCAGTCGTCTACTCATTTTATCTTGCTGAAACACCGCTCAATTTTCAAAGTATTATTGCTTTATTGGTTGCTATTGCCGTCTTTTATAGTTTGGTTGTTATTTCATATCGTTCCCTTATGGCCAGTAAAACTGCTATTTGGATACTGTTTAGCTGTTTGCTAATTTTCTCCCTGAGTTTTAGCAACGAGGCATTTCTAACATGCTTTTTAATGCCTGCGGTTAGTTTAACAACAATAGGATATTTGCAGTTTTTGAAAAAGTAGAACTTTGCGAATTTGCTATGGAAAATTCAAACATTATCAAGTTAGACAACCATTATCAAATTTCATTGCCCCAAGAAATCTGCCAACAGCTTAGCTTGAAGCCAGGTGATGAACTGTTGCTCGACACTCAAGGCAAACTCCTGATTTTGCAAGCCAAGCCCAAAAACATTGTCAATTATCTGGCTGGGCTCCATAAAGATGTGTGGCAAAACATCGATCCTCAGAAATACTTAACCGAAGAACGAAACCAGTGGAGCCGTTCCAACAACTGAGCAAGAAATGGGTGGAGAGCCATCCCTAACCAGCTTACAATGAAAACGCTTAACAAAAATCTGCGTTAATCTGTGTAATCTGCGGATTAATTTATGGAGGATCATCCATGTTTGCTGAACACTCAGAAGATTACGGCCGTATCGAAGCCGCTATCCACTACCTTGAACAAAATTTTCAGGATCAACCATCGTTAGCTGAAATCGCCACACACGTGGGGTTAAGCGAATATCACTTTCAACGCCTGTTTAGCCGCTGGGCGGGCACCAGCCCCAAACGCTTTTTGCAATTCCTCACTATCCAGCACGCCAAAAAGCTGTTGGTAGCCTCGCAATCCATTTTGGACACCACTTTTGAGGCCGGCCTCTCTAGCCCAAGTCGTCTGCACGACCTGTTTGTCACCCACGAAGCGATCACCCCTGGCGAATTTAAGCAAAAGGGTGCGGGATTAACGATTCAGTATGGTTTCCACGATTCACCGTTTGGCGAATGTCTCATTGCCCTCACTGAGCGCGGCATCTGTGGCCTTCAGTTTGTAATGGATGGTGACCGGGCAGCAACGCTGGCGGAGCTAAAAGTAAGCTGGCCACAAGCCCGATTTGTGGCAGATGGCGCAGCAGCACGGCCGTTTCTCAATCCCATTTTTAACTTGAGCGAGGCAGGCGAACGGCCGTCGCTCCCCCTTTATCTCAAAGGCACCAACTTCCAAATTCAAGTGTGGCGTGCCTTGCTGAAGATTCCGGCGGGAACGGCCGTTTCCTACGGCAGCGTTGCTCACATGATTGGCAACCCCAAAGCATCCCGTGCCGTGGGTACCGCCACAAGCAACAACCCGATTGGCTATCTCATCCCCTGCCATCGCGTCATCCGGCGAGCGGGCGGCCTGGGCCACTACCGCTGGGGCAGTAGCCGCAAGAAAGCGATTTTGGGCTGGGAAGCAACGCGTTTTCACACGACTCAAACCAACTGAATGACGAAACATTGATTCAGCAATAAGACAATAAGCGCAAAGACGCCCCTCAACCGCAAAACCTCTGAAAACGATCAATTCAGATAGCTACAGGGCTGATTCTGAATTATAATCTAAGCAGTTCGTGTTCCTTGACGTTTGTTTAGTTTGAGGAGGTTTTTCATGTCCCCGCGTCGCTTTTTTACAGTTCTGGCTTCCCCTTTCCTGGCACTTGCTATTGTTCTTTCACTCATCCAATTCCTTGCTTCCGATCTGGTTGTTGCAGAAACGGCCGTTCCCCAAACCACTCAGGGCAATATAACCACCACGGTCATCATTGATGATTTCTCTGCTCAACCTATCATGGGAGATCCCTTTTGGTATTACAGTCGCATCGGCAGCGACCGTGGCGAGTTTGGCCTAGGGACAGTTGTTTGGGGCAGTACCAGTGTGACCGCCACCGTTACGCAGCTTGATGGCATTGAAGGCTGGGTTGGCGTGTGGACAGGGCTGAACCACGTGCTCAACGAGGAAATTCCGCTGGATTTAACGGCCGTTTTCCCATCACAAATTGATGCCAGCTATCAAGGCGAAGCCACCGCCATTCGTCTGCATATTATAGATGGACAGGGCACGTTGGCTGTTGAGTTGCAAGAAGATGGCACCAAAGTTTGGGATGATGAAATTGCACTCAGTGGCGGAAACCAAACCATTGCTTTTGGTAATCTACCAGATGGCAACGTTCACAATCTAAACTGGCTAGTAAAGGGCAACATTGGCGATTTCGTGGTGGTTGACCGGGTTGAAATGGACATTTCGTTGCCAAATTTACCACTCCCGGAACGAGCCTTTTTGTGGAGTTACGCAATGTTGCTAAGCAATTTAGATGTAGATAGCGGCATTGTGCGGGATCGCGCCAACTTCCCTGAAGGGGACTTTGACAATGTTTCGGCCTCCGGGCTTCTAGCTGCAGCCACTGTGCAGGCCGAATATTTGGGCATGGTTTCTGAGCCTGATGCCAGCGACATCGTCACCAAAATAACGGATGGTTTAACAGGTTTAGACGATTGCTCTGGCTTATGGCCCCATTTCACCAAAAACGGTGTGATTTCTCCCGATACGGAATGGTCTAGTGTCGATACGATTATTGCCCAAATTGCCCTCATTGAGGCCAATCAGGCACTGCAACTCAATGCAGGCATCACCAAATCTGAAAATGCACTAAACAGCATCCTCTGGACCGATGTGCTATCTGACAATGGCCAAATTAGTCATGGCTTTGAAACGAATTGCGTGACGCAAAAAAATAATGTGTGGAATGACTTCGGTGGCGAGACTTGGCTGGCCAATTATGGATATGCAGCAGCTACAGGTAATGTAACGGCCGTTGAAACCAGGCCACCAACGCACAACGGCAGCGGCTTTATCGATGAGATTGCCTGGCTTTTTGTTCCCGCACCTTACCGGGACCGCTGGGATATGAATTGGCACGACTACCGGTTTACGGCCGTTTATAGTCAAACAACCTATTATGAAAACAATGACTGTTACGCACCGCCAGGACTTTTTGGCCTTAGTGCTGCCGAAGTTCCCGACCCGTCCATCGTGTCACCCGGCGCTATCTACATTCCATTTGGTATTGGCGGCGTCATTTCGCCAGATGATGGCACTGCGGCAATGGGGCATCCTGTCATTACCCCCCATTATATCGGCATGGCTGCGCCGCTCGTGCCTGAACAGGCAATTGCTGCCTGGAAGTGGTTGGAAGATGAACACCTTTTCTCGCCGCTGAGCAATGTAGAAAGCTTCATGTTTATCGACGAACCTACCTGTTCTCAAATTGAGTGGAACTCGCTGCGCGGTTCCTGGAATCTTGGATTGCAAACATTGGGCTGGGGCAGCTATTTGACGGGAAGAAACAATCCATTATACAAAGCAATGTGGCAAAATGAGATGCTGCGCCAAGCCTACCAAATCATGTGCAGCCCAACGGCGTGTCATGCTATCTTTTTGCCAATAGCAACGCGCTAAAGCAAAAGTTAGCTATAATTCCGCCATGCGAATTCTAATTACCGGCGGCGCGGGGCAGTTGGGAACCGCACTGCAAACGGAACTCACCCAACATGAACTGTTCTCCGTTGATTTGCCAGAGGTTGACATAACAGACAAGGAAGCGTTGTATTCGTCCGTTTCCGACAGCAAGCCCGACCTCATCATTCACTGCGCCGCCTACACCAACGTGGATGGCTGCGCCAAAGACCCGGCATTGGCCTACAGAGTAAATGGCCTCGGTACGCAAAATATGGCACTTGCCTGCCGAGAATTTGGCGCCACGATGCTGCACATCAGCACGAATGAGGTGTTTGCCGGGGACAATCCCGCCGGGTATGAGGAATGGATGCCACTGAGTGCTGTAAATCCATACGGCCGTTCCAAAGCCGCCGCCGAAGTTCACGTCAAAAACATCCTGTCCAAATTCTACATCGTGCGGCCCGCCTGGCTGTATGCGCCACACGGCCGTAACTTCATCCACGCTATCCTGGATCGCGCCCGCAGCACCGGGCAGATCCGCGTCGTCACCGACGAAATCGGCAACCCCACCTACGCCAAAGACCATGCCCAAGCCATCGGCAAGCTGATTGAAACGAAAATGTACGGCATTTACCATTTTGTAAATTACGGTAGCTGTTCCCGCTGGGAGTTTGCCAATGAGATTTTGCGGCTGGCGGGGCTAACCGATGTGGTAAACACCCCCATTTTAGGCAAGGAATTTAAGCGGCCGTCCACACCCCCAATCTTTGGCACCCTCCACAACATTGCCGGCAAAGCAATCGGCATTGAGTTACGGCCATGGCAAGAAGCATTGGCTGATTACATTCAAACGCACGTAAAAAATCAATCTTAGCGCGAAAAATCACGTAGGGGCGACTCGCGAGTCGCCCTTACAAACGAGGCACCGCTGCAAAAGGTTAGCAAATGAGCACAAATCCCTCCCCCCCCATCGCCGCCATCAAACCAAAAGAACTGACTTTACATGGACACACCCGCGTTGATAACTACTTTTGGCTGCGCGAGCGGGAAAATCCCGAAGTGATCGCCTACCTGGATGCCGAAAATCGATACACTGAAGCGATGATGGCCCACACCAAGCCGCTGCAAGAAGAACTGTATGCAGAAATGGTTGGCCGTATCCAGGAAACCGACAGCACCGCCCCAGTGAAAAAAGGCGACTTTTACTACTACAGTCGCACCGAGGCGGGCCAACAGTACAAAATCCACTGCCGCAAGCACGGCTCGCTGGACGCGCCTGAAGAGATTTTGCTCGATGAAAACATGCTGGCCGCCGAAAGCAGCTACTTCCGGCTGGGCGTCTTTGCTATCAGCCCCAACCAGCAGCTACTCGCTTACTCCACCGACACCAGCGGCGGCGAGCGGTACACCCTTGTCGTGAAAGATTTGACCACGGGCGAAATGCTGGCCGACGCCGTGCCAGACACCCTCTACTCGGTGGAATGGGCCAATGACAACCAGACGCTCTTTTACAACAAGCAAAATGACGTCTGGCGCAGCCACAAAATCTTCCGCCACACGCTGGGCACAGAGGCCAGCGAGGATGTGGAGGTGTACCACGAGCCGGACGAGCTGTTCAACGTCTACCTGCACAAAACGCGAGACGATGCCTACCTGGTCATCACGTCCTCCAGTATGGAAACAACCGAGCAACATTTCCTGAATGCGGACACGCCCGACGGCGAGCTAACGCTGCTGGCACCTCGCAAACAGGGCTGGCGTTACTTCCTTAATCACAGACAGGGTGAATTTTTCGTCTTGTCGAATGAGGATGCGCCGAACAACAAGCTGATGATTACGGCCGTTGCCAACCCATCTCCCGAAAACTGGCAAACCTTCATCCCCCACAACCCGGACAAATTGCTGGAAAATGTAGATGTGTTTGCGGATCATTTGGTCGTTTACGGCCGTTTCAACGGCCTCCACACCCTCGATATCCACAACTTCAACAGCGACAGCCGCCAACCCGTGCAGTTCCCCGAACCGGTCTACGCCGTTCAGGGCAGCGACAATCCCGAATTTGTCACCGACAGAGTGCGTTTTGTCTACACCTCGCTCACCACCGCCGACACCACCGTGGAGCTAGATATGAACACGCTGGAATGGCACAAAATCAAGCAAATCCCCGTCCTCGGCGGCTACGACCCGGCCAATTACCAAGCGGAACGCACCTTCGCCACCGCGCCGGACGGCACGAAAGTGCCGATTTCGCTGGTTTACCGCAAAGGACTGGAGCGCGACGGCCGTAATCCCTGCCTGCTCTACGGCTACGGCTCCTACGGAGCCAGCATGTCCCCCAGCTTCGACCAGAAGCGGCTCAGCCTGATTGATCGCGGCTTTGTCTACGCCATCGCCCACATTCGTGGTGGCAAGGAGATGGGGCGGCATTGGTACGACCAGGGCAAATGGCTGCACAAAAAGAACACGTTCACCGATTTTATAGCGTGTGGACGGCACCTGATTGGTGAGAAATATACAAGTAGCGAGAAGTTGGCGGTGAACGGCCGTTCCGCAGGCGGCTTGCTCATGGGGGCGGTCACGGTGATGGTGCCCGAACTGTTCAAAGTCGTCGTGGCGGGCGTCCCCTTCGTCGATGTCGTCTCCACCATGCTAGACGAATCAATTCCGCTTACCGTGGGTGAATTTGAGGAGTGGGGCAACCCCAAAGAGGAAGCCTACTACACCTACATGGTTTCCTACTCCCCCTACGACAACACGACGGCCCAGGCGTACCCCCACATCCTCATCACCGCCGGACTCAACGACCCGCGCGTGCAATATTAGGAACCCGCCAAATGGACGGCCAAGCTCCGCGCCCTCAAAACCGACGACAACCTGCTCCTGCTCAAAACCCACATGGGCGCGGGCCACTTTGCCTCAAGCGGCCGTTACGACTACCTCCGCGACATCGCCTTCGATTATGCCTTCATTTTAGAAAACGCCCGGTAGGGGCGAGGCGGTTGGCAACCAACCCGCGAATTTTGCCAAAACACCCCCTCCAACCGCCTCGCCCAAATGCAGCAATGACCAGATGGTTTGCCATGTTAAATGGGCGAGGCAGGTGGGGAGGTTCTGGTGGCGAATTTTGGGAGATCGTGACCACCTGCCTCGCCCCCACCGGTGTTGTTCGGTGTTGATGTGGTTCATTTTGGTGAATAATTTGTCCAGATCGTCACGTTTTTCGGCGTGGCGGATGGGGTTTTCTTGGATGTAGCTGCGAATGGCGTTTAATTCCCGCTCGTTGCGGATGATGCGTTCGTAATAGCCGCGCTGCCACACCTTGAAATCGGTGCCGCCCATCTTCAACATCGCCTTCACCCGCTTGGCAACCAGCATTTTGTAATTCCCCACAATCGCCCCCACCGAACCGGGCTGCAAGGTGGTGAAATCGCGTGGAGCATCCTCCGGCGTCGTCAATCCAATGATGCCATGCAGATGATCTTCCATGAAAATTGCTTCATCCAAAACCACGTGTTTGGCATGTGCTTGCTCGGGGATGTGGTTCCAGGCGTTCGTCGCAATCTCACGCAAACGAGGATCGTCGAACAGGTTTTGGCGGTTATGGGTGCAAATCGTGACAAAATACAAACCTACGCTACTGTAATCCCACCCTTTCAGGCGAATAGAATGACGATGATGTTTATTGGGATCATATTGGCGCGACATATATCCATGTTACCGAACATTTTGGGTTGGGGCGAGACGGCTGGCAACCAATCCATGAACCTTGGCACAACAAACTCTCCAATCGCCTCGCTCATTTGCGATCAAATTACACCAGGTCTGAAGCAAACTGCTCCGCAAAAGGCTCCGCTCATCAGTACCAATCTTCGCTAAGGGTTGGCACCGCCCGGGCCAGGTGGGTGAGGACGGGCTGCCGTGCCGCCCAGCTTGCCTGCTCCGCCTCCGGCAGCAGGGCCAAGGCTGCCTGCCAGATGCGATTGAACAGCGTTCGGCGTGGTTCACCTGCACTCTGGCTGGCCTTCACCAGCTTAAACACCATCTCATACAGCGCGTCCACCGCCGGGTCGGGGTGCTGCCAGGGGTAAACCAACGCGGTGGGGTCGAACGGAGCGACCAAATTTTGCACATCGTCCAGCTCCAGCAGCCGTGACTCGGCCGGAATGAGTAGCCGGATGGCATACTGGATGGGGCTAATGGCCTCCACCAGCTCCAACTCTGCCAGCAGTGCCAGCAAATCAAGATACCCCTGCACCGTCGTCCACGGCGTGAAGGTGACAAAGGTGGGGGTAAGCGGCAGGCCAATTTGCCGCATTTGCCGGGCCACCTGAATAAAGTCTTCCCGGCTATGCCCTTTATCCAAAATGGCCAAAATCTCATCATCTACCGCTTCCACCGCGCTGACCACAAAGGCACAGCCCGTATCGCGCAGCACGGGCAAGGCGTCGGTGTGCTTTTGCAGATGCTCAATCTTGATGGTGACGTCGTAGGTAAGGTTGGGGAATTCAGCATGGAGGGCTTGCACCAACGG
This sequence comes from Candidatus Leptofilum sp., assembly GCF_965223285.1. Taxonomy (GTDB): domain Bacteria; phylum Chloroflexota; class Anaerolineae; order Promineifilales; family Promineifilaceae; genus Leptofilum. The sequence continues at coordinate 2,472,341 of NZ_OZ244997.1, forward strand.
CAGGGCGTGGCCGGGGCCGTTCAAAAAGTCGGGGTCGCCAAAGGTGATGTGCTGCGCTCCGGCGGCCACCTGCTGGCGCACGTCGGCCAGCACCACTTCTGGCTGGATGATGCGAAAACGGCCGTTATAAACCGGCACAATGGGGCAATGACGACACAGATGCTTGCAGCCCCGCGACGCTTCTGTGTAGCCGATGACGCGCTTGCCGTTGGGAGTGGACAGATGAGCGTAACTGGTAAGTGGGGATAAGGCGGTGCGAGACGGCCGTACAAATTGCTGCCTGGCCAATGAAACCGAGGGCAAACCGGGAAGGGGCTGTCCGTCGCGCAGGGCAATCATCAAATCAACCAGCCCTTGTTCAAATTCGCCTCCCAAGATGGTTTGCACCCCCAACTCGCGTAAATAATCTTCATTTACGGGCGCGTACAAACCATAGGCGCATACATGCGCTTGCTGGTTTATGCGCTGCACTCGCTGGATCAGAGGGACAGCCAGCCGGGTGGCGGTGTGCATCGGCAGGTAAAAGGCAATCAGGTTGGCAGTTTGCACGGTGTGGGGTTGGAACGGCCGTACCGACACATCCACACAACTCACCGCCGCCCCGGCAGCTTCCAACCAGGCCGCTGGCGACGCCAGGCCAAAAGGTTGGTGACCTAAATCATAGGTGGAAATGAGGGTGACTCGAAACATGGGGGGATTTTAACGGGAATTAGGCAATTGGGTAATTGATCATCCAATTATCAATTACGTTATGTCTACAAGCCAGTTTTGGTGTAGTCGCGCAACGGTTTCGTCTGAAACGCCTGCACAGTTGCGCAGATAGGCATCCACCGAGCCATACTTTTGGCGCAAATGGGCCAGGGCACTTTGCAGCGTTTTGGCCTTTACCAGCAGTAAATCTTGCAAATCGTCCACGGCGATTCCCCAAGGAGCTATCTGCTTGAACTCAGCGGCGATGCCGTTGCGAAAATGGTTGTAGAATTGATTGCTTAGGGTGTAATCGGCCAGCACGGTTTCTTCCGGCACGCCCAGGGTGAGCAACAGCAAGGCCACAACCAGCCCGGTGCGATCTTTGCCCGCGGTGCAGTGAATGAGCGCGGGTAGTTGATCGGGGTCTGCCAGCCGCTGGAAAATCTCCCCAATATGATGGGCATTGCCATCTAACACGACGCGCGTGTAGCCATTCAGCAGATATTCATCCAGCTTGCCACGGCGAAAAAAGATGGTGAAGGCTCCGCGCAACCGCTCCCAGCGATCGACGCTTTGCATGGGCAACGGCCGTTCCACCAAGCCCGGCACCTCTGGCAACCGGTCAGGGTGCTTTGCCCGCTCCTCCAGCGAGCGCAAATCGCTTACCAACCGAATGCCCAGCCGTTGCAGGTAGGCCAAATCTGCCTTTGTGAGCCGGGAGATACTGCCGGAACGATACAGCTTGCCCCAACGCACCATCTGGCCATCATGCGTAAAATAACCACCCACATCCCGAAGGTTCACCCCTTTTTCCAGCGGCAAAATGCGCTCGGCCACCAGCAGCGAACGGCCGTCCCACGCCCCACCCTTGAATTCTAGGCGGAAGTAGTGACGAACGGCCGTGTTCAGCCCCGCCACCATCGCCTCACGCGCTTCACAGACAGACAACACCTGCGCCATCTCATCCAAATTATCTGGATTGGTACCGACATAGATGATGGTTCGCGCAGCCGACTCTTGCCAGGCAAGATGCAAAAAATTGTCCTGAGTGCGGGTCACAGTAACTGGTTCAGCCAGTGGCAAAATAAATGCCTCAGGGTCTTTGGGCTGTGCGCTGGCAGAAGACGTAAATAGATTCAGAAAAGGCATACGTCCATTGTAAAGAGGAAGGGGTGATTGAACAGCGTAAAAATTGCAGGTGCTAAGCAAACGCTCACAAGCAAACAAAAAGCACCAGACGCCTCGCGGCGTCCGGTGCCCATTGAAGAACAAACAGAAACAAGTTTAGATCAGCAATTAGTCAGATTTTGGTTCCGGCAATAAGGCCATCTGGTTTAATAAATCAGTTATAGTAATAATGCCAACAAGCTCATCATTTTCTACAACGGGCAACGCCCCGAATTTGTACACGCTGAGTAGCTGGGCAACTTTGTGGATGGGTGTGTCTGGTGATACCGTGCGTGGGTTGACTGTCATGCAGTCTGCGGCCTTATAGTCGTTCAGCAATTCCAGCCGTTCTAAGGGTTCTTCACTGGTTAGGGGTGAATTCACGGCAAGGCGAATATCGCGATCGGTCACAATACCCACTAACTTCTTACCATCAATTACCAGTACCTGACGAATATTGGCTTGGTTCATGGTGGTGACAATCGTGCGCAGCGGTGTGTCTTGCGTCACGGTTTCCGGATCGATTGTCATTAGATCAGAGGTGGTTAACATAATGTTCTCCAGAAGATGTGTAATCGGCTAAAGTTGTTGAGATAAACAGCTAGCTCTTGACCGATCACTTGAGTAGAAGCGGGAGAAACGACCCCACTCATTCTCAGGAACGATCCCGCTTTACAGTATCTTATGTGGATGTGGGGCATGGTCTCGGAAATCAGGGTCGCCAAATAAGACCTCAAACTTAGCTAACAGTGTACTGGTTTTCGGGCAAAATATCCGGTGGCAAATGTCATAGATATGAGGTGATGTTCAGGTAAGGAAAATGTGACTTACGGCCGTGCCCCACCAAACAAAAATGCTGACTTTCTGATGAAAGCCAGCACTGAAAATCTGAGTCTAGCTGGGGTCTGTATGGAGGCTCATCACCGTCTGCTGGGCAACCGTCCAAAAGCAGCGTCCTGCTCCGCCACGCCCTTGCGTTCCTGATTTAGCTGCCATAACACAAAGCGCACTCGCGTAGACATTGCCATAGACATATTCCACAAGAACCGCGCGCCCAGTTCCGAATCATCCTCCACTAAAGCCCGTAGTCGCTCCCGGCTGAGGGCCAGCAACGTAGCTCCCTCGCCGCCAGCAATGAGGTCAGCACTGCGCGTGCCGCGGTCTAGCATTGCCAATTCCCCCGTAATTTGCCCGGCACGCAAATTGGCCACATGCTCGATTTTTTCATGGTTGTGATTGTCAGAATTGCTGTCCGGGTCTTTCCACACTTCCACGTACCCTTTTTGGATGATGAACAGTTCGTCACTGATGGTGGCTGCTTCGGCAATGACATCGCCTGGCTCAAAAACGCGCACCTGGCATTGGGCTGCCAATCGCGTACGCTGTGGCAATGTCAAGTCAGAACCAACATCGGAGTTGACTAAAAATTGAGCAATTTCGTTAATCTGGGCCAGCTCATCCTCTTCAACTGGTTTGAAGAGAGCACTGCTGTGCAGGGGCAATCCCAAAAAGGCGGCCACCATGCGGCGGGTTGTGTCCGGTGCTTCAAATTGGGGCCAGTGGCCTGCCTTGGGCAAAATACGCAGGTCAGCGGCGGGCCACTCATCGTCTACCACGCCAGCATCCCGCAGCGGCACAGTGTTGTCTTCAGCACCCCAAATCACCAAAGATGGCGTTTCGATTTGGCTCAAACGGCCGCTTAAATCATTTTCTAGCATCGCTCGGTAACATTCTGCCCGAACACGCCCCTGTCCCGGACGCCGCGCATCCATGCGCAGCCGCTCATAATCTGCCTCGGTAATGCCGGTGCGTTCGGCAAAGGAAACAGGGCGCATCAGCCGATCCGTTAGCCCCACAAAAGCGCGTTCGGTAGAAGTAACGACCAGGCTGCCCAGGCCAAATCGTTCCATCATGGTAATGGGACTAATGAAGAGGTTGATGGCTGTGGATAAACGGCCGCTTATCGTGGGACTCAGTAGCACCATGCGTTCTACCAATACAGGATGCGCCAAGGCCAACGTCAGACTAATCATGCCACCCATTGAGTGACCCACCAACACCACAGGGCCGTCGCTAATTTGGCCAATGAGCTTAGCCAGCAGTTCCGCATAGCCAGGAATCGTTGTTGTTTCTTCTAATGGAGGGGATTGACCGTAGCCGGGCAGATCAATGGCAATGACGTGGAATCGTTGGGCTAATTGACCCAGCAGAGGGGAGGTGGCATACCAGGAACTGGACCAGCCATGGATGAGCAGGGCGATTTGTCGCCCTTTTTTGCCTGCTTCTACGTAATGAATTTCCTGATTACCAACGGAAAATGTGCCTTCTGTGTACGGTTCCATTCACGTCACCTTGTCTACGGCCGTTACCTTTACTTATTCATACTAATGATTACTTCTAACGAAATTTCTTCACCTTGCTATCTTAATCAATAGATAGCAATAGGAGGTTAAGGCAACGTGAAAAAGGGGGGAATGTTAAAAAATTAACAAAACAGGTGGTGATCAGTTTTCAAGCTGATCATCACCTGTTTTTCAGTATGTCGGTAATTGGCAAACTGATTACCGATTACGGAGTAATAGTGAAGATGAGTCCAGCCGAACGGCCGTTCACTTCAGGAAAGAACGTCTCATGGGCAAAGGTAGGCCGGACTTGATATTCGCCAGGAATGGTGGCTTGCAGGAAGTAGCTATACTGATACGTGCCAGCGGGCAGGAAATTGGCCAAAAAGACAACTTGCTCGTCCCGGTATTCAATCCGGTTGAAATACCACCAACCCCAATAGCCGTAACGATACGCTTCATCCACACGATCCACCTGCCCACCCTGCGTTGGTGAGTTAATATTCAGTCCCGGATCGAGTGCCTCGGTTCCAGCAGGGATGGGGTCCTCGATGCGGGCGTACACCAAATCGTTTTCAGCGATGACGGTAAGCACGACGCGCACCTGCTGCCCCGCTTCAATTTGGGTAATTGGTTCACACGTTTCAGTTTCCGGGTCGCAAGCGGCATCGTAGTAAACGCGCTCCACGGAGACGCCCCGGTTAATGGGCTGCACAAAGTTCATGTCGATGCTGCTTTCCAGGTGCATCGTGTAATAGAGACGGCCGTCCCCAGCCCCACGCCCAAAGTTAAAAAAGTTGGCCTCTTCCAGCAGCAAATCATCTAGCGGCAGCGACAGGATTCGGCTGTCTGTGACACTGTTGGTGGTGAAACGGCCGTCCGTCACCGACTGCAAATTCACGTCTAAACTGTAATCGTAGTTGGCATCCAACTCACCACTGGCAACCAGCCACTCCGTCAGTGAGAAGATCGTCCATGCCGTTTCATGCGAGGTAGCCCAAAGCGGCGCACCGTGTCCGCTTGCCGTACGGGCACTCATCAACCAGCGCACCGCTCCTGGCAGCAGCGCATTGTCTGGCTCTTGCGCGGCTACTGCTTGCAGCACGATGGCTGTGCCGCGCACATCGCTGTTCAGGTTACGCACGTCGCGGCTGGCATCTTCCCAATGGGTACCTGTCGCGCTGATGATGGCACTGTCACTTAGATCAGTCAGCAACATTGCCATTTGGCTATCGGCCAAATCCAAATGGGCGTACGCTAACACAACCAAGGCGCGGGCGTACGGGTCTAGCAAGGCCCGATTCTCTTCCACCAATCGATCTAAATCCGCGGCCACATTCGGGTTTAGCTGCGCCAGCACGTACAGGAAGAATGCCTGTCGGTTCACCTTAAACGAGGTGAGCTGCGGTGAGGGCAATTCAAGCTGCCGCACCAAATAATTGGCCCCGTTTTCCAACACATTTGTCTTTACCGAGTACCCTAATTCACGGGCTTTGGCTAAGCCAAAGAGCGCGTAACCAGTCAGCCACGGATCGCTTTCTACGCTGCTGCACCAGCCCCAACCGCCATCGGACAGCACCAACGCTTCTAGCTGGCTAATACTCGTTTGCACAATTTGTTCTGACTCAGTGACGGCCGTTTCACTTAACCCCGCCCCCTCAACTCGCTGAGCAAGACCCAGCAAGGCCACATTTGGCAACAGGCGGTCAGTGATGGCGTAGGCGCAGAATGACGAGTACGGTTCTTCGTTATTCAGCTCAATGCTATCCACCAACGCTGCTGCCAGCGACGGGCTAAGGCTGATTGCTACCTCGCCCTGGGCAGGATCGACGCCCGGCGGCAGCAAAATCGCCTCAACGCGGTTCCCGGCAGCGTTAAGCTGCCCTGCCGTAGCCACAATATCATCTCCAGTGTAGCGGTAAACTGGGATTTCACTACCATCGCTAATGGCTGGCTTGGTCGCGTCGCTGTAGCCGCCGCCTTCCACACGGAAGGTGAGGTCAACGCCAGCCACATTTTGCACGGTGACGGGCCAGCGAACGAGCATTTGGCCGTTGGCAGGCACAGTGACGGTTTGCGTTTCCGGGCTATTGAGGGTAACGCCAGTGGCTTGGAGGGTAACGGCCGTTTCCAGCGCATCTCCGGTGTTATTGTTCACTACCGCCCCCAGCTCTACCACGTCGCCAGCGGTGAAAAAGCGCGGCGTGACGGGGCGCACCAGCAACGGCATTGTGGTGATAATGTCAACCGAGTTTTGGCCGACGAGCGTCTCTGGCGTGACCGCCTTGCTGCTGAGTCGCCAGGTGGTCAGGCTATCGGGCAGCGGAATCTCAACCGTTGCTTCGCCATTGGCATCGGTTGTTAGATTGGCCTGCCAGAAGGCTGTGTCGGGGAAGTCCTGGCGCACGCCGTCATCCTCATCTTCCTCGTTGAGACGCGCGACTGTTGTTTCCAGAGCCACGTCGCCACCGCCACCGCCGCCCAGGCCAAGCTGCTCAATTGGCACTTCAACCGGATACCCTTCCCCAGAGAAAGTGAGTCCAGACCCCATGCGACTGCGGTACGGCTGTGTGGCGTAAAAAGCGTCTACAATGTTCGGCGCGTTGTCCTCTTTGAGTGAAAGTACGGCCAAATCTACCAACGCCAGCGACAGATCGGACTGGACGGGGTTGCCCTGGTGATCCGTGACGATGATAGTGTAGACGGCCGTTTCTCCCGGCCCGAACGTCTCTTGCTGCGGGGTCAGGTTAATATTAAGCGTTTGCTGCTCCACAGAGACAGGCAGTTCCGCAATACCCAACCGCATTTCGGGATACGGATTGCCGCCATCAGTAACGCCCTTGACGGCCGTAACCGTTACAAACGCATTGGGTGCCATCTCTGGCGAGATGGGAATTTCCAGCACGTCGCTGCTGCCATCTACGGTGATGAGCCGCTGCTCCAGCAGCTGCCCCCGCTCAATGGTGAGCCACGCCTGCACTGGCTGGCTAAATGGCGACTGGATGAGCACCTGCGCCGTGTCGCCGGGAGCATAATCGGCGGCATCGGGTGTGAGGGTCATTGTCTTGTCACGCGGATCGATTTGCCAACCAATGCGGCCACTATCAGCAACCCAAATGGTGGTGCTGCTAAACTGCGCTCGCCCGCCGTCATCTGTGACGGTGGCTACGGCGACGTAGGTACCGCCCTCTTCCGGGGTAAAGCTGGCAGCCGCTTCACCCAATCCATCGGTACTCACGCGGGTACGGGCCACTTCGGTGTCTACCGGTTCCCAGCGCGTGTAATAAGTGCCAAAGTCCTGGGCGCGGGTGGAAACCCATTCCCGACGGTAAAAGACAACTTCAACTTCCTGGTTAGGTACAGCCGTTCCATCCCAACCAATCGTCTGCAAATTCACGTCCGATTCCGTGCCAGCGCGACCAATAAAATCGTCTGGCTGAATGCCTACGTAAATTTCACCCGCATGGAGGGTAACTGAAGTGCGGCTGGTAACCGGAAATTCAGAAATATCGAAGATGGTGGCTTCGACAGTAACAATGCGGCTGCCTGCTTCGGCATCTTGCAATAAACTAGCGGGCAGGGTGAGTTGGAGACGGCCGTTTTCATCCGTCTGGCCGCTGCCATTCAAAACAAAATTCCCTAACCCGCCAGGGCCACCAAATCCGCCAAACAAGCCGAGGTCTTCATAGAAAAAGCGTCCGCTGTCGCCAAAACTGAAGTATGGCCCACCTTCATACGCTAGCTGATAAGCCCGCTCGTATACTGTCCACTCTACCGACAAGTCGGTGGCTGGCCCGCCAAAAAAGTAGCTGGCCTCCAGAGCAATTGTGACGCTCTCGCCACGCAATTGCTCTGGCTGTTCGGGGGTTAGTGCCACCTGAAACTCAGGAGCGCGATACTCGGCAACGGTAAACAGACGAAACGCATCAACCTGGGGATTCTGAGCAAACAGCTGGTACGTGCCCAATGAGACATCTTCTGCCAACTGATATTCGCCACTAAAGCTGCCGTCGGGGCCGATGGTGACTACAATTGGCTGTTGCGCCGTATCGCCGCCGCGAAAAAAGTCAGCCAAGCGCAGATCAAGGGTGGTAAGATCGGTGGGAATGTAACGGCCGTAATTTGTATTCCGCACGATGCCCTTAAAATAAATCGTATCTCCTGGTCGGTAGATAGGACGGTCCGTGTAAATGTAGGCAATGGTGTCTACTTCTTTACCACTTGTGGCTGGAACATCAAGCTCCCAGGGGCGAATGCCATCGTCCCAAATACTGCTGCCAATGCCAAAGCCCTCTTGCCCCGGCTGACCGCTGACCACCGTTACGCCCTCCAGAAAATCATTGCTGGGACTGTAGCTGAATTGGGCGAAACCGTTTTGGTCGGAAACGGCCGTGCCCAAAGAGACCCCTTGCTCGCTGTACAGCGTCAGCGATTGGTTGGCCGCAGGCAGTCCGGTACGCAAATTAGTCACCCAAACGTGAACTGCGCCAAACATCTCCTTCACCACAATGTTTGTATCGGCCACCACCAGCAAGTTGCGCTGATTTTGCCAAAACTGCACGTCGTCGCCCGTTTCCGGGGCATCCACCGTAAGGAAATAGACGCCGGGAGTTAGCGTGCCACCTCCCTCCCCAGCCAGCGGAATGCTGAGCGTATTGACGGCATCTCGTTCGCTGGTTTGGGGCAGCGACCAACTGTTAATTGGAACGGCCGCAGGGCGATAATCGGTGACATCATACGGCCGATTGAGCAAATTGAGCGGCAGCCCCACATCATACAAGGCCACATCCAGCCGGGACACATTCACATGAATCACATCTACCGTGGTAGCAAAGCTGGTGCTGAACTGGCTGAGCTGTGGTGGCAAGCCCAGCGAGGCAATCGGCACCCGCCCCGGCGTGGTAAAGCGGAAAGTGACCGGTTCACCCAGCGTATTGCCATACGGGTCGGCCACAAAGCCCGGCACGATGATGGTGTAGGTTGTGTTCAGTTCCAGATTGAAATCCAGTGTAATCTCATTGCTGAACTGATTGATGAAGGTGCGCATGCTGGTCGGCTCGGGATCGATGCGGATGTTGCCTTCAACCGTCTCCCAATCCATTGGCGAAGCAAACTGAATGGTCACGCCCCGCTGGAATCGCTCTGCCAAACCGCCAGCGGCAGGCACGGTGCGCACAATGCCGGGCAGCGGCACTGTTTGGTACGTTACAGTTTCAGAGCCATCTAAACTAGCGGCACCGTTGGCAGCGCGCGCAGAATTGTTGATTTGTAGCTGATAAGTGGCGTCTAACGCCAAAATTTGCTGCGGCGTTAGCTGCAACACGCGGTCATCCTCCAGCCACTCGTAAGCCATATCTGCCGCAGGTGCCTCAAAGCCGGTGAGGGAAACGGCCGCTTCCGTGGCCGCACGGTCCATGGGCATGTTGAAGGTGACGGTGATAGGAGCCGTTGGCACCAGATTGGCGGTGCTGAATGGCTGAATGCTTACAATTTCCGGGCTGAGCGTGGTGAATTGGCTAGCAAACGGAGTGACGAGGCTCACGCCAACTACATCGGTTAGCGAATCGTCAATGGCTAGGCGATATGTTGTCGCTCCGGCCAGCGGCGCATCTGGTACAAAGCGGTAGATGCTGGTGGAGGTCCACTCCCCTACGCCACTCACCGGCGGATCAATCGTGAGCGGCTGGGGCAAGTCAGCCTGCTGCCCACTGCTTACCAGCGGCACGACGGGTCGGTTGAACAACACCGTAATCGCGCCATCCGTCTGCACCCCTGCACTGCCGTCGGCGGGAATGATTTGGCTGATTTCCAAAGTGCCGACTGTTTGCAGCGTAAGTTCCAGCGGCACTTCCAGGGTGAGGCCATTGGCGGAAGCGGCCGTTTCGCTAATTTCTACCCGGTAGGTCTGACGGCGTTGATAATCCGCCTGAGGCGTGAACACCATCGTGTCTGGGCGCGGCCAGGAGAAGTTGCCGTTTACCTTCTGATTGTCATCCGTGGGCGTCACGCTAAAAGCCGCTTCAACGGCTCGCTGGTCCATCGGCTGGTCAAAGCGGATGGTAATCGCACCGTTGAGCAACACCTCTTCGCCCGGTGCGGGGCTACTGTAAATCACCTGCGGTGCCCAATCAATTTCATCTGGATCGATTTGGACGGGGGCTGGGGGCGCAACGGCCGTTTCCGTCCCAGAATCGGTAGCAATGGGCGTGGCAGTTGGGATGGGTGTGGGAAGGGTGACGGTGGGAACGGCCGTAGGCAGCGGTTCCTCCTCACGGCAGGCCACCAAAATCAACAGGACAATCACAAATATAGAAATTAGTCGGTTTTTACGCATAGCGTGTTTTTATCTCCAATACATTAGTAAGGCTTAAAGCTGTAACGATCTAATTCAGGGAATTGTTCCTTCACAGCTTGAAATCTTAATAGTTTTCCACTAGACAATCATAACATACAGCTCATTTCTCTGAACAATATTCACCCTATTTTGAACCATTGGTTTACCAACAAGTCTTTGGTTTACCAACAAGTCTATTGAGGCAAGCAGTGGTTTATGTATTGCGCTAAAACTTATATTTAACTTATAATACTAACGCTATGTATTCAATTGAGTGGACACGTAAAGCTCTGAAACAGTTAAAGCGCATTCAACAACAGCATCAAAAACGAATTGTTGTGTCCGTTCGCGAATTGGAAAACTGGCCTGATTGCCAAAATGTTAAAGCATTAACCAATCGCCCAGGTTACCGACTGCGGGTAGGTTCATACCGTGTTTTATTTGAAGTTGAAGACGGTATGAAAATTATTGAAATTGAAGAGGTGAAAAAACGAGATGATCGCACCTATTAATCACCAAATTATTGAAAAAGATGGCAAGCCATTATTTGTATTGGTTCCTTATGATGAATATTTATCGCTGGTTGAACACGAAGATGCTACGACTATCCCTCAGGCTGTAGTTGAAAAGCACATTTTGGAAGAGATGAGCCTCATTCGCGCCTGGCGGGAGTATCTTAGCCTATCGCAGAAAGATGTGGCGCAAAAGGCAGGTATTTCGCAATCTGCCTATTCGCAAATGGAAAAGCCAAAGGCAAATTTGCGCCGAACGACCATAAACAAAATTGCCAGGGCTTTGGGTATTGCACCAGAACAACTTGCTGTTTAGTTTGTTCGCTTGGCAAGAGTGGATTTGCTATAATTCTGGCGTTGTGAACGATTTGCACATTATCAATCCAGACGAAGCGCAAGTTGTTGAAGACGAGCGTTGGATGCGGGTGGCACTGGAATTGGCGGAACAAGCTGCTACCCTGGGCGAGGTGCCCGTGGGTGCCGTGGCAGTGCTAGACGGCCGTATCGTGGGCCAAGGCTTTAATCGCAAAGAAAGTGACCAGGACCCCACCGCCCACGCTGAGATGATTGCTCTGAAGGAAACGGCCGTTGCTGTGCAAAATTGGCGACTCCTGAACGTGACACTCTACTGCACGCTGGAACCTTGCCCAATGTGCGCGGGGGCCATGATTCAGGCCAGACTGCCAAGGCTAGTGTACGGTGCCAAAGACACCCGCTTTGGCGCGCACGGCTCCATCGTCAACGTGCTGGATGAAACTGAGTTCAACCACCGCGTCAGCATCACCAGCGGCGTTTTGGCAAATGAAGCAGCAGAACTACTACAACAGTTCTTTCAAATGTTAAGAGCCAGTAATCAGTAGCCCAGTATTCAGTAATGCGAACTGATTACTGAATACCGACGACTGACAACTGAAAACGGAGAGGTGCCAGAGTGGACGATTGGGGTGCTCTCGAAAAGCACTGTGGCCTTGCGGTCACCGTGGGTTCGAATCCCACCCTCTCCGCCTTTTTTTAACAGAAGGACATCCAAATGGGTGTCCTTTTTCTTTTGGGTGTTTGCTTACAGTTGGGCAGAAACGGCCGTGTTACCATCCCTCCAAATTTTCTAATCAATTGGAGGTTCCATGCCCAAAAATTCGTCATCCTCGCGCAGGCAACGGCAAGCTGCCAAAGCCAAAGCCGCCCGCTTGCAAAAAATCCGCTATGCAGGCATTGCCGCTGTGCTGCTGTTGGTTTTTGTTGGCATCGCCTGGTGGCGCAATGCCGGCATCATTCCCGCAGAAGAGCTAGCTGCCCAAATTTCTCCCAACTTGGATGGCCCAGCCGACGCGCCCATCCGCGTTGTTGAGTATGGAGATTTAGCCTGTTCATCGTGCAAGCGGTGGCACAATTTGGGCATCAAGGAGCAGCTACAGACACAATTTGGCGACCAGATTAGCTTTGAATATCGGCATTTTCCGGTGGTTACAGCCACCTCCCCCACCGGTGCTGAGGGAGCGCAATGTGCGGCAGAGCAAGATGCCTTTTGGCTATTTCATGATTACATTTACGAAAACCTGGAAGATTACCCTGCTCTGAGCAGTCGGCGGGTGAAAGAGATTGCTACGGCCGTTAACTTAGACCGAGACAAATTTGATAGCTGCCTGGATTCCGGCAAATATCAGGATTTTGTGAGCCAGGCTATTCGGCAGGCCCAAGCCGATGGTGCCCGCGGCACGCCCACATTTCTGGTTAATGGCGAGCAAGTTTTCCCGTCTTACGAGTCAATGTCTGCTACAATTAGCGCGCTTTTACAAAATTAGTTATGGATGTACAGATGAATGAATTAACCCATTTTCGTAACGAAATAGACCAATTTATGGGCTTTCACCCGCAGTCGCCGCTAGACCACGAACAGCGGGCAAATTTTGATGGCTTGGCTTACTTTGAGCCAAACGAGGCATTGGTGATGGTTTTGCCAGTGGAGAAGTTTGCCGCTACAGAACCGATGATTGAGATGGAAACCAGCACGGGTGAGCAACGGCCGTACCGTCGCTACGGCCGAATTTCATTTGAGGTTGACGGCGAGCCAGCTAGCCTGATCATTTACAGCGACATCTATGGTCAGGAATTCTTCTTACCTTTCCGCGATGCCACCAGCGGCAAAGAGACGTACGGCGCAGGACGGTATTTAGATAATCATCGGCCGGGATTGGTAGCATTGGCAGACGGCCGTATCAAAATCGACTTCAACTTTGCCTACAATCCGTACTGCGCATATTCTCCTCAGTACAGTTGCCCACTCCCTCCACGTGAAAATTGGCTCACCGTGCCCATTCAGGCTGGCGAAAAGAATTTTAATTTTGAATCTCATTAGCAGCTACATCTTTGCTTAAGCGAGAAGAAAGCCCAAATTGACAACATCACAATTCTTGCAGAATAACAGAAAGTAAGTAATTGCGAAGAGTATAGGTCGATATTAGGTCTCAATACTGTTTCTAACAGCTTCAGCAAAGGCTTCATTAGTAAACGGCTTAGACAGCCAAGATACATTGTCTTGTTTAAGCAAATCCTGTCCTCGTTCATTTAGCGGATAACCAGTAACAAAGAGCATTTTCAGTCTGGGTTTCCGCCTACTAAGAATTTGGAAAAAAGCTTCCCCTCCCATGCCCGGCATTACCATGTCGCTTACCACCAAGGCAATATCTTCTGGAGCATAATGGTCAAGAATAATAAGAGCTTCTTCGCTATTTTGAGCCACTACCACTGTATATCCTAATATTTCAAGCGCATCACACATGGCGATCCGTATTTCTTTTTCATCCTCGACAATTAAAATATTTTCGCCCTTGCCTTGTACAGCATGGTTATTGTCAGGCATTTGCGGAATTAATGATCCCGTTTCTGTTAAGATAAGCGGAAGGTATATCGTTATCGTCGTTCCCTCCCCTACCTCACTAGACAAATCCAAATACCCATCATGCTGACGAACGATCCCATAAACTTGGGCTAACCCAAGTCCAGTTCCTTGAGTCGGCGGTTTGGTTGTAAAAAACGGTTCTAATACTTTGTGCAAATTTTCCTCATTAATACCTATGCCCGAGTCATTAAACTGAATCATTAACCATCTTCCAGTAGGCATGTTGGGTAGAGGGGTCTTCATATGGGAACTAAGTGTCATATCTGTCAAATAGATTTGCAAATTGCCGCCATCAGGCATTGCATCTCTGGCATTAATACACAGATTCATAAACGCTTGATGCAGGCGTGTATTATCGCCGTTCACAACATAAGGGTCTTTTTCATACTCAAAATCGATCAAAATATTTTCTGGCATAGTTCGCCTCAACAATTTGACCAACTCCTTGAAAAAAGGCACCATGTCTATCGGCTTGCGCTTAATAATAGAACGACGACTAATATCCAGAATTTGAGAGGTTAACTCAGCAGCATGGTGTGCCTGCTTTTTGATAGTATACAATCGGTCTTCATTTGTTGGAGAAAGGGTGGCCGTGCTTAGTAATAAATCAGAATAAAGCGTAATTACCCCAAGTACATTATTGAAATCATGGGCAATACCAGCTGCTAGTTGACCCACTGTAGCCAACCGTTCTTGGGCGTTAAGATACTTTTGCCGTTCACGCTCTTCTGTTACTTCCCGCAGAACAAGCACCCACCCATTTTGTGAAGGCTCAGATGTGAGGGAGCTGACCCCTAAATCAAAAAATCGCTTTTCCGCAACAAATTCCAATTCATGCCACAATTGATTGGACTCCGTGATATTGTTTAAACTTTCTGCAATCGGTTGATTAGCAAGATGAGTAATTACATCACCCACTTTTGCATTCGCCAATGTCTTTAAATAGCGTGAGCCAGTTGGATTTGCATGTTGCACACAATAAGAGTGGTTAAGCAAAAGAATACCGTCCGGTATAGTGGACAAAATCAGATCAAGTTGATAGGTTTGTTGCTGCACAGTTTCTAGTAGCTTTCGGTTTTCAACAACCAGATTTCGTCTTTCCAAAGCTTGTCTGATCGTGACAAACATTTCATCTATATTAAATGGCTTCGTGATATAGGCTGAAGCACCTGCATTTAAAGCGCGGATAGCCGTTTCCATTGTTGCATGCCCTGTCATCACAATCACAACCAGATCAGGATCGGCCTCTCTCAGCGGTTCAATTAAAGCAACACCCTCCATATCGGGAAGCCGAATATCGACAAGTGCCAGATGAAAGGTTCCATGTTG
The DNA here is from genome assembly GCF_965223285.1 of Candidatus Leptofilum sp. Classification (GTDB taxonomy): domain Bacteria; phylum Chloroflexota; class Anaerolineae; order Promineifilales; family Promineifilaceae; genus Leptofilum. The sequence goes on from NZ_OZ244997.1 coordinate 2,487,614, forward strand.
TATCTTTTCCCTAGCCTGCTCTCCATTAAATGCTGTTTCAACCCAAAATCCTTTACTCTCGAAAATAAAGAGCAAGGTTCGCGTTGTATTTTCATCATCTTCAACAATAAGAAGTCTGTTTGTTTTTTCCATTATTAACTGTAAATATGTTTGATAAACGCGCAGGAGATTTTCTATGCCGAAAGCAACCTAGAGGTAGTGGCGTTTTATACAAAACAGTTTTCGTGATGTACTAAAATATTTTTTCAGGCTGCATTTCCTGTTTGGGAAATCGAAAGTTGATTAACTAATTCCAATAATGGTTCAATTTCGAGAGGCTTATACAGGCATGTGTAAGCATTGTTGTCAAGTGCTTCCATAACGAGATGAGACACCTCATTTCGATACCCAGTCATCATGATAAAGACAGCCTCAGGATTCACCTCTTTAATTGCTAAAAATGTTTCTAATCCATTTATCGACGGCAACTTGATATCAATGAGGATAATATCGAAAATCATGCTATTAACTAGTTGAATCGCTTGCTCGCCAGTAAAACACGTGACAACTTTGTAACCCTCATTAGAAAAAATGCTTTTTAAGGTAGCGCTGATACCTTCATCATCATCAACGATCAAAATAAAAGTTCCGCGTTTTGCTTTATTGATAAGTGGAATCATGGCAAGCACTTTATTCAAATCGAGTGGTTTGCGAATGACCGAATGTGCACCTTCCATTAATGCTTCTTGGATCAGCGATTCGACTGAATAGGCCGTCATCATTACAACGGTAGCATCTGGATTAATCTTTTTAATGTGCTTATATGACTCTACCCCGTTCATATCTGGCATTTTAATATCCATAAAGATGATATCGAAAAAGTTTTCCTTAACTGCTCGAATGGCACTTGCACCATTGCCTGCTGTCAAAACCTTGTATCCTTTATCTTGGAGAACAAAGGACATTGTTTGGCTTAAATTAATATTATCATCGACAATGAGAATGCTATCTTGCGTTGTCACCGACTATCTCCCGTTGCTGTTGTATTGGAAACGTTATGAAAAAGGTGCTACCCACTCCTTTTTTGGTCTGAATTTCAATACTCCCTTGATGCCTTTCAACTAGAAGCTTTGTAATGGCTAATCCTAGACCAATACCCTTTGCACGTGTAGTAAAAAGTGGTTCAAATAATTTCGCTAAATTACCATCATCTATTCCGCCACCAGTATCTGTAATAGACACTTGAACTTTATCAGGTGTCACTTTTTTCGATTCAATAGTTAATTGACCGCCATTAGACATTGCCTGAACAGCGTTGGTAAAAAGATTGATAAACACTTGCCTCATTTGATCTGGGTCAACAAATACATTGGGTAATTTTTCATCAAGCTTTATAATGAGGGCAATGTTGTTTGGGATAGGCACATGGGTAAATGTTTCGTAAATAATATCCTTTAATACAACTTCGCGCACTACAATTTGCTTTGGGCGCGAGAAATCCAAAAGGCTGGTAATAATCGCTTCAGTTCTTGTAATATCTGTTTCGATAATTTTTAATGTTTCTTTGACCCGTGGTTCAGGGGCTTCTATTTTCATATTGAGAAAATAGAGGCCATTTTTAATGGAACCAAGCGGATTCCGCAGCTCATGAGCAACACCACCAGCCAGCTGACCAAGGGCGGCCAGTCGTTCTTGCCGCACCAAGCTGTCTTGTGCTTTAACAAGCTCTGCTGAGCGTTTGGCTAATTCACGGTTGCTGCGCCGGGCTTTTGCTAATGCTTGTTCTAATGAACGAGAAGCCAACCAGGAAATAAGTGCTATGAAAAAAAGTGCAACATAGGAAACCACGTTTGGGATAAGGTCAATTCTGATTGAGATCAGGAGAAGTAGTAGATTGACTAATGTCGCCACGATAAAGCTGGTGTAGGGTTGCAAAATAATGCTTGATATTAATACGGGAATCGTCATCATAAATAGCGTACGGCCGTTTACTACTTCCTCTGGCACATCCCCAAACGATATGCCCAGTGTCAATAAAACCAAAAACATCCAAGCCGCTATTTTTACCCATCCCTGCCGGTTAATCACGTAAATACAAGCAACGCCTAGCAAAACCGCCAAGCTAACCCAAATGGCCAACCTTTCATCGGAACTCCCTTCCCCAATAACAAACAAGCTAATAATTACAAAAGCGGGAATCAGAAATGCACCCAAAAGCAATGTATTCAATAATCTTGCACGGCGCTCGATATCAGGATCCTCTGAAGGGGCATCTAAAAGATAGTTGATAAGGGTTAGCATTTTTGACATCTACAGAAGTTCCCCTAATAAAAGCGCACTAAGTACAGATGACTCAACAACGAGTTCTGGAGAGTACAAACTTTTCCCAATCCAAAGAGGCAGCCTCATTTCCTGATGGTCATTCAACCAGTCGACACCACGTCGAATAACCTGCTTTGGTACTTTATGACCAAATCTACGTGAAATCGACAGTGCTTGAATACAATAACTTGTTTCTTCTGCTGAAGGCACATAATATCCCCAGGAACCGTCCTCATTCTGGCTGGATAAAGCCCACTCGATACTATCTTTTACAAACTCATCAATATAGCCACTACATGCAATAATCGCGTGGCACGTTGGGTAAAAAGGAGATGCATGCCATTTATCGACCCAGAATCCATCGGCAAATCTTGATCTTTGTAAAAACGACAGAACATTTTGCACCGACTGATTTTCTATGGGCAATTTTGCTTGTCGCAAAGCAGCTAAAACATGAATATTCGTGCTGAGAGACGGATCGGCTTCATATTCAAAACATAAAAAATGGTCATCTCTTTCAAAACGAAGCACAGCTTCGATATCTACATCCCGTTTATAATGATTGAGTACTTTATATGTCACGCTTGTATCATCACCGTCGGGCAATGTCAAACCGATACAAGAAGCAATACCCATAGTCGAACGCCACTCTTTTTCGAGTTTATCTAGAATTGGTTGACAATGCTGAAGAATAACCTGATCAAGTGGATCGACAAGTGATAAGTTCCACAAAGTCCATGCATATTCAAAGATTTCAATTGGTGTGACATATGGTACCGCGCCGCCAACTGCGGCATTGTGCAAATAATCTAATGCTTTTTCGTTCTCTGGCTGAAAATGGAGAAGATAAAAAGCAGTTGAAGATGGGCTATATGAAATCGAGCCATTTAATTGTTGTAATTTCTCTTCATTGAGCAAGTGCAAGTTGTCGTCACCTACCATTTCAGAAGAGAAAGCGGCCGTCATTGAACGGTTGATCGTTGTTGGCAAGCGCGACAATTTTTTATCCCGCTCCTTCATTAATTTTTTGAAAAACCCATTTCTTTGGATTTGAAGAATACCTAATTCTTCTGCCTCTGAAAGCAAAGTGGGGAAAATCAGTTCAAAACCGATAGTGTATCCCATTAAATCAGTATGCAGCCGATTAAGCGTCATTTCAAGGCTCACTAACCCCTTTTGCCAGCGAGCTCGATCACTTTCGTCACCATATTTAGCTAATGCAATAACAGCAGCAAGGGTGCATATCGCTCGTTCGTGGTAATAGATCGGTTTTTCTGCTCCCCAACAGCCATCCGCTAATTGATTCTGTCGGAGCCATTCTAAAGCTTCAAACCCTAAGGGCAATCCAATTGTGCTAAGACGCGCAACCCAAGCTGTATCATAGGGAGAAGGCGTAATTTGGCTTGATCCAATACTGTCCAATAATGAGATGATTTTTTTCTTTAAGTCCATTAAATTTATCCGCAACAAATATATCTCTACTAGGCATCATCCAATAAAAATAGTTGAGGCGTTGGATGCCATACGCCCCACTCTGTGTTGTGAACGCCTACGCCAAGCGTGTTTTCTAGGTTAAGGTGATAGAATTTATGCAAGGTGTTTAATTTCTCTTCAGTCAATTTTTCGTACCCCCCTTCATGATAATTTCTTGCAAACAACAAATCGTGAAGAATTAGACGCAACTGGCGTTGATTAAGATAGGGTAGAGGCGCAACAGAAAAATATAAACTTTCTTTATATAGGCTAATTAAAGGAACATCTGAAACATGTGGCTTCCCAGAGTTTAGAAATAGATCAATCTCAGGAATTGGTTCACCGTAATAAAGCTCTATTAACTTTTCCTTGTTCGGTACAATTGCGTGTTTACTTGCATAATCAATGGCCATCTGCGTAATTGCTTCAATTGCGTCATCTGCACAGATGCCCCAAAAAATGCGATATTGAGTATGATTTAGCGTTTTCTCCGTAAGCTGATCAAATAAGTGGGACAGATGCGCATGTGATGTTGTGGCCAAGCATTCATGATACTGACCATAAAAACGGGCACGTACCTGATAATCTTTGTAGAAGTCTAGATATCTTGAATGCGTTGCAACCTGCTTAAGTGCGCTTGCAGCAACTTGTAAATACTGTTCGCCTCGTTTCATAATATGAGAATTGAGCATTGGCAGAACCAATGTATCAATACCATGCTCAAACAGCATTTTACATATTTCAATTAATCTTTTTGATGTTTCTTCAATATATTTGGAGGTGAGTTGGCCAGAGTTTTTTGCATGCTCTAAGACAAACCATCTGCGCGTTCCGTTGAAGATCAAAGCACATACTTTTGGTCCAGTTGATTGCATTAACTGGGCTATCTCAACTGTTTCTAAAGCAAGAAATTTGTCAATTTCCATTCACGCTCACCTCGCATATCCATACCGACCATATCTTCACATAAAGGTAAGTCAGACTATGAAGAATGACTTAGGTTGTTCTGTAAATGATAAACGGCTCAAAACGATTCTCACCCATTTACCCTACTTCATCTTTTTTGTGTTCACTATTATGATGCTTCAATGCACACTCCGTATTGGACATCTAAACTGGAATTTTGTCACATTCGATTTCTTAAAAAGGCAATCCCTACTACTGCGGAACTTGCTCAGGGGAACGCCACCTTTTAACAAAACAGGTTGTCCAAGCAATGTAAACGACAGCATCAATGTTCTCCGAACCGAGCATGTTGGTAGTTGGTATACACGACTCAGGGTCTCAGATGGAAGGCAGAATTCCTGTTTTTACAGGAGAATCAACTGGCAAAATGCCACGATTGTGTATATCTTTGAGGTTCAACAAAAACTTGACTGGTAAGCAAATAATCACAAGATTTTCAAAATATTCAACCCCAACCATCCGCTCAATTGGCCATTGGCTACTGCTGCTACTCATCCTAATGCTGCCGTTTGAGCTGGATCAGCCCATTGTGCATGTGGGGCCATTGGCAATTACCAATGTGGAGCTTGTGTTGGGATTGACTTTGTTGGTGGCGGGGTTACTGTGGTGGCAACAACGGCCGTTCAATTCACTGCCGGCTCATCGCTGGATAGTTTTGTTAGTGGCGGGGGGGATGTTTGTGGGTACGGCCGTTTTAGCCCCCGAGCAGAGCGGCAACGCCCTCAAAGCCAGCTTGCGGCTGCTCAGCGGCATTGGGCTGGCATTGGCGGTGCCGCAGCTTGTTGGCAACGCAGCCCAGCGCACCAAACTTATTTGGGCAATGATTGCTAGCGGTCTGCTGATCGCTAGCATTGGCATATCAGAACTGTGGCTAGGGCGTGAGTTGGGCTGGCTGCTGCCGTTTCGGGCGGGGATTACCGTGGCGGGCGAGTTTTTACGATTAACGGGACCGCTGGATTACGCCAACCACGCAGCCATGTACCTGGAAGCGATTGTACCTTTGCTGCTAATGGTCGGTTGGCTTTGGTGGCAGCGAACGAGGAAAACGGCCGTCTTCCTCCTTAATCTCCTCTTTTTGCTCCTCCTGCTTCAGGCCAGCTTCCTCACGCTCAGCCGCGCCGCGTTTCTAACAATTGGCACTGTGAGTGGGGCAATGTTACTATTGTCGCGTTGGCGACTTAAAATAGCGCAGCCGTGGCTGGGCCTTCTAGGATTGGTTGGATTGCTGTTCGTCTTCCATAATTATGCCAGTGAAGCGTTTCGCTTACGGCTGGGGAGCGAGGGAGACAGCAGTTGGTATCTGGCTGAATGGCAGGTTCCCCAGACGCTTACTTTGGTAGCCAACGAAACACACAATGTCCCCCTTACAGTTACCAACAATGGCACATTGATCTGGTCTAGCCAGCGGCAACCACCCATCAATTTGGGAGGTCGCTGGATTCAAAATGAGAGCGGCCTACAGTTGGCGGAACCGCGCTGGCCGTTTGATCAGCCGGTGCTACCCGGCCAGACGGTCTCGTTGCAAATTCCGCTGCGGGCACCAACCACGCCGGGTGAATACACCTTAATTTGGGACGTGGTGCAGGAGCAAATTACCTGGTTTGGCGAGAAGAGTAATCTCTTTGCCACAACCTCGGTAGTTGTTGTGCCAGGTAATGCGGAAGCAGATTTGCCGCCGGATACGGCCGTTCCCGCCTGGGCGTATCAACTGCCCATCCCGGACCGCAGCACGCTGTGGCCACTGGCGTTGCAAATGATTGGGGAACGGCCGTTGCTGGGCATCGGCTTGGACAATTTTCGGCTAGTTTACGGCCGTTTGCTTGGCGCAGCTAGCTGGAACGAAACCATCCACACCAATAACTGGTATCTGGAATTTCTGGTGGGGGGCGGATTATTGGCCGCGGTTCCCTTTTTTGTTTGGTTGATTTGGGAGGGTAAAGCAGCGTGGCACGTTTTGCGCCAACGTCCCGTAGACGCGTGGCAAATGGCTATTTTTGCCAGCTTATTGTCCTATCTGATTCACGGCTTGGTTGACTTCTTTTTGCTGTTCAACAGCACCGGATTGCTTTTTTGGCTGCTGGTTGGCCTCTGGTGGCAATCGCAATATGTAGCCGCGGATTCTTTCCGCGCTGCCAAAACAGAATAAGAAAGTGCGGCTACTTTTGTTTTGCCATACTGCGCTAATCAATTGAGGAGACTGGATGCGAATTGGGTTTGATGGGACGCCACTTTTGGGACAACGCTCTGGCGTTGGGCATTATACAGGCCGCCTATTGACGCATCTGGTTCAGCAACATCCAGAGTGGGAGTATTTGCTCTTTAGTAATCACCCGTTAGCCTCACTGGAAGCGGAACTGGCGCAGATGCGCCTAGTCGCCCGTCAGTTTATCAGTCGCTTTGTCTGGATGCAGCTAATGCTTCCCCGCATTATTCGGCAAGCAAAGCCGCAACTTTGCCATTTTCCCAACAACACCGCCCCGCTTAGGGCAAGCTGCCCAACCGTCATCACCATTCACGATGCCTCTCTGTTTTTGCACAGCACATACCATCCAATGAGCCGGTTGCTGGCTTTACGCTTGCTGCTGCCGCATGTAGCTCGGCGGGCAACGGCCGTTATCACCGTTTCACACCACGCCCGCCTGGATTTAATGCGCATCCTCAAACTCCCCGCCGAGAAAATCCACGTCATTCATGAAGCCGCCCCCGACAACTTCCAGCCGCTCGAAGACCGTGTTCAGAGAGAAAAATTGCGCCAGCACTACCGTCTGCCAGATAAGTTCATCCTGTTTGTAGGTACGATTGAGCCGCGCAAAAATCTGACCCGGCTCATTAGAGCCGTAGCCAGCCTACGCCGGCGAGGGTGCGGGGCGCGGCTGGTGCTGGTTGGCCCTAACGGCTGGCTGCTCAATGGCTCATTGCAAAAAGAGATTGAAAATTTAGGTTTGCAGGACGTGGTACAAAATCTGGGCTACGTGCCTCAGGAAGATTTGCCCGGAATTTATTCGTTGGCCACGCTGTTTGCCTTCCCCTCGCTGTATGAAGGATTTGGTTTGCCGCCGCTGGAGGCAATGGCCTGCGGCACGCCCGTTCTCACTAGCCGCAATTCTGCCATGGCAGAAATTTGTGGGGATGCGGCCTATCTGGTCAATCCGCAGGACGAGGCGGCCATTACCGATGGGTTGGCCACGCTCTTGCAAGATGCCGATTTACGCGCCCACCTGCGGCAAGCGGGTTTGGCTCGCGCCAAGCAATATTCCTGGCAGCAGACGGCGCGGGAAACGGCCGCAGTCTATCAACAAGCGTTAAACGGGAGCCACCCATGACTTTTTTGCGCCAAATTAGCCAAATGGCCTTTGGCCTGATGCTCTTCTTGCTTTTGGTGAGCCACGCCAGCAGCCGGGGTGGGCCGTTTAGCTGGTTGCCGCTGCCATTGCCAACGGCCGTTTCCGGCTACGGCTGGCAAATTGGCGTCCTCTCACTGTTGCCACTGTTGGTGGTTGGCGACTGGTGGCTGGGCAAAAATGGTCAGTTCGCTTTGGGAAATCCAGTGATTACTGTGCCTTTGGCTGCATTTTCACTGCTGATTTTACTGTGCCTGACTGCGGATACCGGCCATTTTGCTGCAATGCTGGGGCTTTGCTGGTTCATTTACCTGTATTTGGCCAATCATCCCCACTGGCAGCAAAACAGGCTGTGGCGAGTGCTGGCGGCTGTTTTGCTAGTGCAGGGCACGGTTGCCATTGGCCAATTCATTTTGCAGCAGGAGTTGGGCATTGCCTGGCTGGGGGAACCCACGCTGGATTTATTGGTAGAAGGCACCAGCGTCGCCCAGCGTGACGGGCAAAACTGGTTACGCGCCTACGGCCTCAACAGTCATCCCAACCAGCTTGGCCTCTTGCTTACTGCCCTCATTTTGCTCATCTGGCCGCAGCATGAGCAGCAGGAAAACATTGCCCTGCGTGGCTACTTTTGGCTGGCGTTGCTGGTGGGCGTAGCGGGGTTGCTAGTGAGCTTGTCCCGCTCGGCTTGGCTGGCGTTGGGCGTGGGTGGCATCATATTCCTGACCCATCGTCGCCTGGCAGCGCGACGCTCCTGGCGGCATTTTGCCATGCCGCTGGCTATTCTGCTGGCGGGGGTTTTGCTGTTTGCTTTGGTTTATGGCGATTTGATGGCCAGCCGCCTGGTGGCGTTGGATTCGCCGCTGGAGAGTCGCTCTTTGTGGGAGCGGCAGCGGGCTTTGGGGATTGCAGTGCAGTTAATTGGCGAACGGCCGTTCCTCGGCACGGGTCTTGGGCACTATTTGCCAGCGGCGCAAGCCATCAATCCATCCGCCGTGACGGTACACAACGTCCCGTTGCTGCTAGGTGCAGAGCTGGGCGTGGTGGGCTTACTTTTGTGGCTGCTGTTTTGGCTGTGGCCGCTGAGTCGGTACGGCCGTTCACCCGCGCATCGTGCAGGAACGGCCATTTGGCTGGCACTCATCATTATGGGCATGGTGCATCCAGAACCCACCCTGCTTTTGCCTAAAGGGGCGGTACTGTGGGGGTTGGCAGCGGCGCAGTGGCACGCTGTAGAACCGGGAGGCAGCGCATGAGCCAGCTGCCCCAAAGCCGTCAGGCCACGCTTGAGCAAGCCATTTGGCGTACCCTGGCCTACGTCGATCTGTTCGATTACCCGCTAACGGCCGTAGAAATTCATCGCTACCTGGATGGCGTCGTGGCCACGCTGCACGACGTGAGGCAGGTATTGACCAGCCGCTCCGTTTTGGCAGCACAAGTAAGCTGTCTTCACGGTTTTTACTGTTTGGCAGGGCGGGAAGAGGTGGTCGCCCTACGCCAAATGCGGCAGCAAACATCGCAAAAATTGTGGGCAGAAGCGCGACGGTATGGCAATATCATCGCCCAGCTACCGTTTGTTCACATGGTTGCCGTCACTGGCTCTTTGGCCATGAGCAATGTGATTGATAAAGCGGACATTGATTATTTTATTGTGACGGAAAACGGCCGTCTGTGGCTAACACGAGCGTTAATCGTTGGCGTGGTCCGATGGGCAGCGCGGCGGGGGATCTTGCTGTGCCCCAACTACTTTGTGAGCGAATCGGCATTGGGCTTGGCCGACCAAACCATTTATACGGCGCGGGAAATTGCCCAGATGGTGCCACTCTCTGGCTTGCCAACCTACCAACGTTTGCGACAGCAAAATCAGTGGGTGCTAAACTTTTTGCCCAACGCAGACGGCCCGCCGCAGGTGCTGGCAGCAGAATCCCAACCCAAACGGTGGCTGCAAGCCGTAACGGAACTGCCCTTACGCACCCCGCTGGGAACCTGGCTAGAGCAATGGGAACAGGCACGCAAAATTGCCAAATTAACCCTTGAGCAAACTGTGTCAGAGGAAAGTTGTTTTACGGCCGTTATGTGCAAAGGGCATTTTCAGGCGCACCAAAAACGCACCCTCCGCGCCTACCAAAATCGCATAACCAAGCCATTTAACCCTAAAGGGAATAGTGAGGTTTAGGCTTCTTTAGCCGCGAATTTCACGAATTAGCGCGAAAATGGCTAGAAATTCGCGAAAATTTGCGTAATTCGCGGCAAATTTTTTTGATGATGAACGATATTCTTTTTGGTCAATCCTACTATCTAAAATTTGATCCCAAACTGTGGCAGGCGATGCAGCCTTACCCGCCGCTGGGGACACTCATTGCGGCCAGCGTGGCGTGCGAGCAAGGGTATGGCGTAGCCCTGTTCGATGCCATGCTGGCCGACTCCCCAGCAGCGTGGCAGGCAGCGTTGCAACAACACCAACCCCGCTTTGCCATTATTTATGAAGACAGCTTCAACTACCTCTCCAAAATGTGCCTGCTGGCCATGCGAGAAGCTGCCTTTACCATGATCGAGATGGCCAAAGCCGCCGGCTGCACCGTCATTTTGTGCGGCTCCGACGCCACCGACCACGCCGAGGCTTACCTGCAAAAAGGGGCAGATTACGTGCTGCTGGGCGAGGGTGAAGAGACGATGGTGGAACTTTTGGCGGTGCTAGACGGCCGTTCCGCCACCCCCTTCTCACAAATTACGGGGCTGGCTTATGCGGAAAACGGCCGTGTCCAGCAAAACCCCCACCGCCCCGTCCTCACCCACATTGATGATCTGCCCCGCCCCGCCTGGGATTTGGTAGACGTGGAAAAATATCGCCAGCTTTGGCAGGAGCGGCATGGCTACTACTCGATGAACATGGTCACCACGCGCGGCTGCCCCTACCACTGCAACTGGTGCGCCAAGCCCATTTGGGGGCAGCGGTACAACGCCCGCTCGCCCCAAGCCGTCGCCGCCGAAATGCGCTGGCTGCAAGAAACCTACCAGCCGGATCACATCTGGTTTGCTGATGACATCATGGGGCTGAAGCCGGGCTGGTGGCCTGAGTTTGCCGCCGAAGTGCAGGCGCAGGGGGTTCATCTGCCCTTCAAATGCCTCAGCCGCGCCGATTTGATTGTGCGCCAGCCCGACAATGTGCAAGCCCTCAAACAAGCCAACTGCGACATCATCTGGCTGGGCGCGGAATCTGGCTCGCAGCGCATCTTGGACGCAATGGAAAAAGGCACCACGGTTGAGCAAATTCGGGAAGCGACGCAAAAATTGCAGGCGGCGGGGGTAAAGGTAGGCTTCTTCCTCCAATTTGGCTACGTGGGCGAAACCTGGCAGGACATTCAAAAAACGCTCCAGCTCGTTTGGGATTGTCTGCCAGACGATATTGGCATTTCGGTTTCATACCCGCTGCCCGGCACGCAGTTCCACGAGCGGGTGGCCGCGCAGCTGGGCACGCAGCAAAATTGGGTAGACTCGGCTGATTTGGCGATGATGTACCAGGGAACGTACACGACACAATTTTACCGGCAGCTGCACACGGCCGTTCACCTGGAATTTCGGGCGCGTCGGGGGTGGGTAAAGCTACGGCCGTTGCTCACACAGCCCAGCCAATGGCGCGGCTCACATCTGTACGAACTGGCGGCGATTGCCTACCGCCGGCTCCGCCTGCCTCTGGCACGCTGGCAGCTCCGTCGCCTCCGCAAAAGCAGCCAAGCCAACGCCACGCTGCTGCCCCACATGCCGCTGGCACAATCTGCCCAGCCCTCGCCCCAGCCGGAGGAAACCCCATGAGCGCAGACGCAACGCCATGAATAAAAATCAACAGATTTCGCAGATTGACCAGATTTTTCTCTCTTTTCTCTGTGGTCTCTGTGGCAAAATTGTTTTTGGAGGAGGATAGCGGTGGATGATCGCCAATTTTCACAAGTGGCGGCGGCATTTTCACACAAAGCGGCCGTTTACGACCAGTTTGGGGTAGATCATGCCAACCTGACGCGAATGCGGGAAAAAGTGTATGCCCAGCTTGCCCGCTGGACGCCCGCAGGCAGCCACATCCTAGAGCTAAACGCGGGCACCGGCCTGGATGCGGTGGCACTCATCGAGCGAGGCTACCGGGTTCATGCCACCGACATCGCGCCAGGTATGGTGGCCGAAATCAGCCGCAAGCGGTCGGCGTTGGGGCTTGAAGATCGTTTAACCGTGCAACAATGCTCGTTTACGGAATTGGATCGGGTGGAAGGTGGCCCGTATGACGCCGTCTTTTCCAATTTTGGCGGGTTGAATTGCGTGAGGGAGTTAACGGCCGTTACCCAACATCTGCCCCGCGCACTTAAGCCTAGCGGTGTGCTTATCTGGGTCATCATGCCGCCCATTTGCCCGTGGGAGCTGCTGCGGTTTACCAAAGATTGGCGCATGGCCACCCGGCGGCTGCGGCGCAGTGGCGTCACCGCCAACGTGGAAGGCGTCACCTTCCAAACTTATTATTTCACGCCCCGGCAGGTGCAAAAAGCGTTGGGTGATGCGTTTCAATCGCTAGAGTTAAGCAGCTTGTCGCTTCTCACGCCTCCGGCAGACAATGACCAGTTTGCCCGCAATCATCCCCGGCTTTTCCGTTGGCTGACCAAGCTAGACAATCGCCTTTGCCGCTGGCCTTTTTTGAACCGCATGGGTGATTTCTTCATCCTGTCAGCCATAATGGCAAAATTTTTGCCCGAATAGGTTTAGGATTGGTAGGGGCGAGGCAGGTGACCACGATCTCCCAAATTTCGCCACCAGAATCTCCCCACCTGCCTCGCCCATTTTACATTGCAAACCAATTTGTCATTGCGGCATTTGGGCGAGGCGGTGGCGAGACCAGATCATTTGTTACATCACACACCATTCGCCACCGCCCCGCCCCTACCATTATTGATTTAATTTTTGAAGGTTCATAAACCTATGGCTCATTTGGGAAAGCCCGACCAATCGATCCATTTTGTCTGCCCAGTTTGCCGTGGGGAGTTGACACTGCGCTCGGAAAATAGCCTAGATTGCGTAGCGGACGGGCTGACGTTTACCTGTGAGGCGGGGATTTGGCGGTTTTTGCCGCCGGAGCGGGTGGCGGCACTGGCGCAGTTTCGGCAGGAGTATGAAACGGTTCGCCAGCGGGAGGGGCGAGGCAGTGATGATCCAGCGTTTTATCGGAAATTGCCGTTTGTGAATGAGGCTGGCTGGGCATTTCGAGCACGCAGTTTTGAGACATTGATAGCGCAGGTGATACGGCCGTTCACACATCACCAACAAAACCGCCCCTTACACATCCTCGATCTAGGCGCAGGCAACGGCTGGCTTTCTAATCGTTTGGCAGCAGAGGGGCATGAGCTAACGGCCGTTGACCTTGGCATCAATATGCGCGATGGGCTGGGAGCAAAAGCACATTACCAAACCAAATTTACCGCCGTGCAGGCAGAATTTGATCATCTACCACTCGACGACGCGCAGGTTGATTTGGTGATTTTTAACGCCGCGTTCCACTACTCGGTGAATTATGAACAGACTCTGCAAGAGGCAACACGGGTGCTGCGGCCGGAGGGATGGGTGGTGGTGATGGATACGGCCGTTTACCAACAACAATCCAGCGGCCAGCAAATGGTCGCCGAGCGGGAAGCTGCCTTCACCCAAAAATACGGCTTCGCCTCCAACGCCCTGCCCAGCGAAAACTTCCTCACGCCAGCAAGACTGGACGCAATTGCAAACAATCTGCAACTACATTGGCGGCAAATCGAGACTGTTTCAGCGTGGCGACGCTGGGTGCGGCAGTTAAAAGTGCGTCTGCGCCAGCAGCGGGAACCCGCCCAATTTCCGCTGATTTTGTTTTCTCGCCCTGCGGCAGAATCCGAGGAGGCAGCCAGCCAATCCTTTGGGCACATTGGGCGCAATTCGCTGTGGCTGTGGCTGGCGCGGGTGGGGCAGCAGGGGATTGGGCTGCTCTTTTTGGCACTGGTGGCGCGGCAGCTTGGGGACGTGGGTTTGGGGCAGTTGAGTTGGGTAACGGCCGTTCTCTACATTGGCAACGTCTTTAGCACCTTCGGCCTGGACACGGTGCTGCTGCGCCAAATCGGTGCCACGAGGCGAACGGATACAGCACCATTGGCAAACGTGCTGGCGTTGGAGCTGCTTTTTGCCGCCATTTTTTACTTGGGCTTGTGGCTCTTGCCCTTTTCTGGGCAAACGGCCGCAACGGTAGCGGGGTTGCGGCTGTACGGCTGGGTGCTGCTGCCGCTGGCCTGGCTCACGGTGAGTAACGCCGCTTTACGCGCCTACGAGCAGATGGGCTGGCTGGCCGTGTTGACGCTCGGCACCGCGCTTTTTCAGTTGGGGGGAACGGCCGTCCTCTTTGCCTTTGGCGTCGGTTTTGCTGGCCTGATTGGCTGGCTGGTGGTTGTGCAAATCGTCTCTGCCGGGGGTAGTTGGTGGAGCTGCCGCCGCATTTTGCCCAATTTTGGCATCAATTGGCAACTGCTGAGGTTAGCCGAGATGCGGAAGTTGGCAAAGGTGGGGGTCTGGCTGGCGTTATTGATGGTAACGGCCGTTCTCTTCCAGCGCATCGGCATTCTCATTCTTGGCTGGCAGGGAACGATGGCGCAAACCGGGCAGATGGCGGTGTCGCTGCGGCTGGTTGAAGCGGCACGACTGCTGCCAGCGGCGGTGATGGGTGCAGTTTTCCCCGTGCTGGCGCGGCAGCAAGCCCCGATGGCAGGCTGGGTGCACTGGGGATTGTTAGGCTATGGTTTACTAGCCGCCATTTTGCTGACGGTGCTGGCGCGTCCTCTCATCTTTTTGCTATTTGGGGATACGTATGAAACGGCAGTCCCTCCGCTACAATTACTGGCCTGGGGCTTGCTTCCCTTTGCGCTGTCCCAGCCGCTGGCGTTGGAAATGATTGTAGCCGGAGCAGAAAAGCGGGTGTTGGCTGGCACTTTTTTTACGTTGGTGGGAACGGCCGTTATCGGTACGGCCGCATTTCAGTGGCAAGGATTAAATGGCTTGTCCGTGGGATTAGTTGCTGGCGAATGGCTGCTGGTAATTGCCCTTTGGATTTTGCATTAGAAATAAATGTGAGGTTATCTTTTGTAGGGGCAGACCCCCGTGTCTGCCCAAAAAGGGCGCACCCCTACCATATTGTCACCTATCAAGGTTAGGGAAGATGAGCTATCCAAATTATCCCGTAGATTTTGATTCACCGTCGATTTTAACGGCCGCATTGCGTCTGCAAAATCAAAAGCTGCCCCCTGCCCCGTCGTGGCTGATCTTTTGCCCACAGGTTAGCCTACTGAAACACGCCGTGAAGCGGTGGCGGGGCAAGCTCGTGGCGGGCTTTTTTGGGGAAACGTATCTGCTGGCAAAAAGTAAAAACCGCGTGGCCGTTGCCGGGAAATTTGGCGTTGGCGCACCCGTGATGGCCGTTTTAGTAGAGGAGCTTGCTTTTTGGGGCGCAACCCAATTTGTGCTGCTGGGCGTGGCGGGTGGCTTGCAGCCCGCTTTGCAAGCAGGCGATTTGGTTATGGCGAATACGGCCGTTCGCGACGAAGGCACGTCTTTCCATTATTTACCACCCGCAAAAACGGTAGCTGCCTCTGTAGATTTAACTAGCAAAATCGAGACGGCCGTCCACACAACCGAGCTTACTTGCCAAACGGGCGCCACCTGGACAACCGATGCGCCTTACCGCGAAACGGCCGTTGCCGTGCAGCATTACAAAAATATGGGCGTCCAAACCGTGGAGATGGAAGCTGCTGCCCTGTTTGCCGTGGCGCAATATTGCCAGGTACAGGCCACCGCGCTGCTCGCCGTCAGCGACTCGTTGGCATACGGCGTTTGGCAACCCGCCCCAGACCCCCGCTTGCCCATCGCCAATCTCAGCCAAGCTCTGGACGCGGTGGTAAAAATGGCCATGGAGGCATCATGATGAACCCTGCGATTGTGGTGGTGGCCTACAATCGTCCTGTTGCGCTTAGGCGGCTGCTTGCTTCGCTGGCAACTCTTCATGAGCCAGATGATGCCCCGTTGATTATTTCGATTGATGCGGGCGGGAATGCGTTTGAGGCGGTGCTGGCCGTTGCCAAAACATTTGCGTGGCGGTTTGGTGAGAAGCGAATTGTGGTGCAGCAACGACCGTTGGGTCTCATCAATCACGTCTTTGCCTGTGGCGATCTTGTGGATGAATTCGGCAGCATCCTCCTGCTGGAAGACGATCTGGTTGTGTCGCCGATGGCCTACCGCTACGCCACAGACGCGCTCACTTTTTACGCAGATGATCCCCGCATTGCCGGCATTTCCCTCAACGCCCTCTGGTTTCACGGCATTACCCATGAGCCGTTTACCCCGTTTTTGGATGATGGGGACGTTTTTTTTATGCAGGTCGCCTGGTTTCAGGGGCAAGCGTACACACAAAAACAGTGGTCAGCGTTTCGGGAATGGCGGGAAACGGCCGTTACCAAAATCCTCCCCACCGACCCCCTGCATGAACTGTTCCAATCCTTCCCGCCCACCGACTGGTTTCCCCTGAAAACGAAATATCTGGTAGAGACCAATCGTTTTTACGTCTTCCCTCGCGAATCGCTAACCACAAATTTTGGCGACGCTGGCACTCATGTGCATGGCACTTCGTTTTTCCAAGTGCCGTTGCAAACGCGGCGAACCAGCTTCCGGCTGCAACCTTTAGATGAATCGGTAGCTGTTTATGATTCATTTCAGGAGATGCTGCCCCAAAACGTGAAGCGGTTAACGGATCAGTTGGCTGCCTACGACTTCACGGTGGATTTGCACGGCACGCGCTCTTTGGGCAATATCCCCACTGAGCTTGTGTTGACCACCCAAGCCATGCGAAATCCGATGATGACGTTTGGGCTGGAGCTACGGCCGTTGCTGGCCAACGTCATTTATAATCAGCCAGGGTCGGGCATCAGCTTTGGCCGCACAGACGGGATTGACCGCCGCTGGCCTGCCCGTTGGCGTGCCGCCAGTCGATATCACAGTTATTTTGTCCGCCGTAAAGTCGGACGTTGGCAGCGGTTCAAATGGTGGCTCGGCGAAAAATTTCTGTAGGGGCAGACCCCCGTGTCTGCCCCTTTTCGGGCGCGCACGGGGGCACGCCCCTACCACAGCATTTTGGGAGAAAATATGCGAATGACCGCCAGCAGCATCGTGACCAACGCCGCAGGAGAGCTGCTGATGATCCAGCGGCACGACATTCGTACCTTCGACGTGCCGGGTGGCGGCTTAGACCCAGGGGAACTGCCTACCGAAGCGGCCGTTCGGGAAACGCTTGAAGAAACTGGGTTGCAAGTACGGCCGTCCCAACTGCTCGGCGTCTACCATTGGCCCAATGAACCCAATGCGTACCTCTCCTTTTATTTTCGCTGCGAGCTGATGGGGGGGACGATACGGCCGTCTGAAGAATCACCCACCGTTGCCTTTTTTGCACAAGAGAAGCTGCCCCGCCCCATCCTGCCCATGCACCGCCAGCGGATTCGGCACAGCCTCAATCACCACGGCTATCAGCCCCTCATGCTCACCCAGCCCATGACAATCGTGCAAAAAGCGGGCAAAAAAGTGCTGGGGCGCATCCTCTTTCCCCTCCAGCGCTGGCAGCGACGGCGCAGCGGCGAACTCCCCTGGCCAGAGCCATCAAGCTGGCGCATGGGGGCCTTTACCATCATTCGCAACGGGGCGGGGGCGGTGCTGTGGGTGAAGCGCACCGACATGGATGTGTGGAATTTGCCGGGAGGTGGCGTGCAGAATGAAGAGCCACCTTGGGAAACGGCCGTTCGCGAAACGCTCGAAGAAACGGGCTGCCAAGTTAAATTGTGTGATCTCACCAGCATCAACAGCTACAGCAACGAAGCCAACCTCACCTTTAACTACACCGCCGAAATTGTGAGCGGACAGCTTACCACTGGCTCCGAAGCGGCCGATTTTGCCTGGTTCTTGCCCGGTGAAGAGCCATCCAACAGCGTCCAGCAACACCTTGAGCGCGTGGCGGATGCGGTTGCAGCCTCGCCAACTGTGATTTTTAGGAAGCAGGACGGCCGTTTTCGCTAACATGACGCAGTCAACGCCCACACCTCCCCCCGGTTATGTTCATGTACGGCCGCTTTTTGCCGATTGGGATTTGCTAGACAAATATCCACGATGGCTGGTGCTCATCTACGCCAATTTGGTGGCCCTGCTGCCGTTGGGCGGGGGCGTGCTGCTGCTTTGGTTACCGTACCAATTTTACAGCTTCAACAACTCACCGCTGGCACTGTGGCCGGCACTAACGCTGCCGCTGGGCTGGAAAATCGTCTTGGGCGTGCTAATTTTCATGGGCTCTATGCTGCTGCATGAATGGTTACATGGCCTGGTTTTGCAACTGTTTGGGCACAAGCCCCGGTATGTCTTTCTCAAACTTTACCTCGTCGCCACCATTCAAAAAGGGAGCTTTCTTACCCGGCGGCAATATTTGGTGATGACGCTGGCTCCTATCGTCACGATGACGCTGCTGGGCGGCGGTCTACTGCTCTTTTTGCCCCCAGCTATCGGCCGACTGTTGCTCATTGCCCTACTGTTGAATACGGCCGCTTCCATTGGCGACATCTTGGTAGCGTGGCGCGTTTATCAAGCCCCACCAGAGGCGCGCTTTGGCGATGACCACGGCATTCAGCTATTTTTGCCAGCCAGCCAAACAGACCTCAACGCGCTATAATCACGCGAACCATCTCGCATAAGGAACTTTAGATGAATGTAGGCACCAACGGCATTGTCGTCGATCAGCATGGCAATGTGCTGCTCATAAAACGAAACGATACGCGCACCTATGCCCCGCCCGGTGGTGGCGTAGACACTGGCGAGTTTTTGCCAGATGCGGCCGTCCGTGAGGTACGAGAGGAAACGGGCTTGATTGTGCTGCCCGTCCGTTTGGCCGCATTAACCTTTCTGCCGCTTCCGCCTGAAGGGTACTTGGGTTTTACTTTCCGCTGCCTGCTGCGCGGCGGCGAGATTACCCAATCTGAAGAGTCGCCTGTGGTGGGTTTTTTCAAGACAAACCCACTCCCCAGCCGGATGAGCAGCTTCCACCGTGAGCGGGTTGCAAAAGCGTTGAACCATGCAGAGGAACGGCCGTTGTTTTTCCAGCATTCCGTCTCCACATTTCACAAAGCGGCCCGGTTTGTGCTGCGCAACGTCATCTATCGCGCAATGGATATCAAGCGAAAGCTGCAACGGCTACCGCCATATCAACCACCACCCACCTGGAAGGTCCACACCCAGTTACTCGTTGCGAACGAGGACGGAGCATATCTGTGGCATCGGCCAGACGACCAATCCCCTTGGCAGTTACCGGGGGGGCAAACCGCGGGACTAACTGCACCTTGGGAAACGGCCGTACGACTTGCCCAGCAACAAACAAACCGCCACCTGCAACCCCAGCAGCTTTGTGATGTCTATCTTGGCCCCCAAGAGACGCAGCTCACGCTTGTTTTCACGGCAACGGCCGACCAATCGCCCCAACCTGCCCCCAACTTGCGCTGGCTGGCTCCCGGCAATGAGCCAGCAGAATGTGATCCTCACCATCTGAAAATGGCAACTTTAGCAACAACAACGCCGCAGCCCACCCAATTCCACCAGCTCACAGAAGAATGAACTACTCCACCGCGAGTGGCCAGGGTATCAAAAACTCTTTTCGCCACAAATGGCGGGGAATTCAATCCCTTTAGGGCAAATAAAGCCCATAACCAGCCATTCCCGACGATTAATTTCAAGTCGGTACTTCGGTACCGAAGTGTAAGATATGGTTTAAGGATTTCCACATACCCTAAACTGAAATAAGATAGTCAGAACTTACGCAATGAAGACTACAAAAGTCTTATTCTCTGGAATTAACATCACTTGGCCCCAGACTTTTGTAGTCTGTTGAGGGCGAATGCGTAAGTCCTAATAGTTTTAACCAGATAGTCGAATGTATGTTGAATTTGCCATCTTCTATTGGGGGAAACCAGCCAGTTAACATCGGCAGCATGATCATGAACGAGACACACATTGAACCCACAGCAAATACCCACCCAGAAACGGCCGTTTCGCCCAAGCCCGCGACGGAAGAGCAGCTTGCAGTACTGTTTAATCGCGGCTGGGGGCACCTTATGAGCAAACGATGGCGCAAGGCCGAGGCCATCTTTACCAAAATTGCGTCGTACAACTCGCACTATGAGCAAGATGGGATGCGTGCCACGGCCCTGCGCCGCAGAGCGCAGTACGAGCGCATCGCTGAGTCAGCTCTGGAAACAGGGGAACTGGAAGCGGCGTTGATCGCCTTCAAAAAGGCAGATGATTTTGAGCACGCCAAAGAAGTTCACCAGCTTTTAACGATTCAGGAACTGGAAGCCAAAGCAGAAAAAGCAACTTCTGTGGGTAGCTACCAGGAAGCTGCCTGGATTTACGAGCATCTGCTCAATGATTACCCCAACCACGAACGAGAGACAACCTGGCAAATTAAGAAGGAGAGCTGCTGGGAGGCAGAGCTTCTGCCCTTCTTTTTGCTTGGCGTGCAGGCATTAGAGAAAGAGCAGTGGCGCACCGCTTACCAATCTTTTGCCCAGGTGCTGCTGGTAGACCCCTATTTCCGCAAGGACGGCCGTTCTGCCGCAGCGTTGTCTGAAATAGCCCGGAAAGAAGTCGTTTTGCTTGCCGACCAACTGCTGCGCCAGGGTCAAGTTAAAAATGCCCTCGACGCCTACCGCGAAATCGGCCACATGGCCCGCATTGAAAATGTGGATGAGTTTTTGCGCCTGCGCCAACGTGAAGAACAGACAGCGCAGCAGTTAGAGGCCGCCGGAAAATGGCAAGAAGCCGCCACCAAATACAGCTATTTGGCCACGCTTTATTATGATGAAAACGGCCGTACCCAATGGCAAGAGGCTGTGCTTCGCTGCCAGGAAAACCACACGCTCAACATGCTGTACACACAGGGGATAGCTGCCTACAACAACAAGCAGTGGTCAGATGCGGTCCGGCTGTTTGGGGAACTGTTGGCACTTCGTTCAGATTATCAGCCAGGGGAAGAGCCGGTGCGTAAACTGTACCGCATTGCCCGCTGGCGCAGCGTCACCAGCCATTTTATCTCCCAGTCCAGCAGCCCACCCCCAAAAATTAGCACAGGCAACTTGTAATAAGAAGCCCCAGCCGCTGAAAAAACGCTGGGGCTTTTGCTTCTGTTACGGCCGTAGCACAAACGGCAAATAAACAGTTACATTTTCTTCGCTAAACTCGTATGCACCACGATCACACTCGGCTCCAGCTGGCCGCGCGACACCTCGTTGATCGACTGCCGGGCAACCACTGCCGCTGTCAATGGCCGGCGACCCCAGCAGCAGAGCATGGGTAAGGCTGCTGCCCCCATTATTTTGCAGCGGCCCCAACTGCGGATTGGCACTCACCAAATCGGCCGTGCCGCCCAGCCCACAGCTATTGTCGCTGGCGATATTGTAGCCATTAGAGCCAATGCTGCCGCTGCAATCTGTGCCCGCACTATTGATGATGCTGTTCTTAAATTCAAGCGTGCCTCCCGCCACAGAAACGGACTGCCCTGCGCCCACAATTGAGGAATTGTTGTTCAGCGTGACGTTATTCAGCTCGGTGCTGGCAATACCTGCATTACGAATACCGCCGCCCGTGCCGATGGCACTATTGCCGCTAAGGGTGCTATTGGTGATGACAAAACTATTGTCGCCAGAAACTGGATCGACGTTGTGGACAATGCCCCCGCCATTGCCAGTGGCGCTGTTGCTGTAAACGGCCGTTTGCACCACCATCACATCGCCAGATTCTGAGCTAATCCCCCCGCCCCCGCCAGAACCTGCTTCGTTGTCGTAAACGTTGCTGGTTTGCACCGTCAGGTTAAACGAGTTGTGGATACCGCCACCGCGCGTATCGGCTATGTTGCCGTAAATGTCGCTGCCGCTAATTGTAAGCGTACCGCCGTTGGATACCCCCGCCCCGATTGGCGCATCGTTGTTGCGGACAGAAATGTTAGTTAGTGTCACTGTGCCAAAATTTTCAATGCCTCCCCCTGCACTCGCCTCATCGGGGGCATCCTCAGCGCTATTACTGTAAACATCAATGCCAGTTGCCCAAAACGTTCCCGCGCTTGCATTCTCAATACCCCCGCCAAACTTGGCACTATTGCCGTGAATAATACTGTTGGTAATGGTCATAACACTCAAATTGTAAATACCGCCCCCGGCACAATCTTCACAAAAGCCCACAACTTCATCCGCCACGTTGTTGCGGACAATCACATCATCTAAAACCATGACATCGTTGTTGGTAATGCCTGCGCCAAACGGTGCCATATTTTCTTCAACAATCACATCGGCAAGGGTCACTTGGCCAGCTTCGTTCAGAACCCCGCCACCTTCCAATGTTGAATCTCCGTTGCGAATCGTAAGACCAGAGATTGAGATGGTCGGGTCACCATTAATCAGAACGGCCGTATCCATCAATTGCCCGTCAATAA
Source organism: Candidatus Leptofilum sp. (assembly GCF_965223285.1). Classification (GTDB taxonomy): domain Bacteria; phylum Chloroflexota; class Anaerolineae; order Promineifilales; family Promineifilaceae; genus Leptofilum. Next base: position 2,510,243 of record NZ_OZ244997.1, read on the forward strand.
TTGTTGAATCCGGCCCTTTGCCTTGAAAAATGACCGAGCGGGTAATCTCCACATTCTCAAAGTACGTGCCTGCTTCAATAAGCAATGGCGTATTTTCTGGCCCATTGGTTGCTGCATCCTGAATGCTGCCGTATGTGCAAGTTGGTGGCCCGGAGGTGCAAACATCCGCACCGCCAGCTTGCACCCGCCCATAAAGCAAGATGGTTGCTATGAACAATAGCGGCAAAAGTAGCGGAAGGGAAAGGTAGGAGAGTCGTTTCGTCATCAGAAATTCCTTTACGGGTAAAAGCCAAAAAGTATTTTGATTTGGATTGAGCGCAAATTTGGCTTTTACTTGAGCAAACCACAGAGAAATCGCGCTTCACTTTTCAAAGGTCGTTCTGTGGTTTGCTACAAACAAAGTAAGATAGATTGAACTCATATTTTATCATGCTGCCTGTCCACTGGCCTTACTGTCGGATTAAAAGATGGGTGGTGTTCTGTGTGGTTACGGCCGTTGCCGCTACAATTCCTCCCCATGTGGCAACGCAACTGCAAACTGATGCTTATCTTCATTCTGCTGCTAGGGCTCGTGGCTGCTTGCGAACGGCCGTCTGACGAGAACAGCCCCGCGCTGGCAGGATTTGAAAGCAACGTCGCCGGCGATGCAAACTCTCCGCCAACACCCACATTAGCCAACACGGCCTCGGCAACGTTAGCCCCCTTGGCAACGGCCGTTCCACCCACTGCAACACCCTTGCCTACCGTTTCCCCAACCCTATTTTTTACGGGTAGTGAGATTACGCCCTGCGGCCAACAACTGCCGCTGCTACCTCAAAACAATGTGCCAGCCACAACTGATTTGGCACCAGACCCAGCGGCATTGGCTGCTCTGCTCGCTGCCTTACCAGAATCCGCTCGCCCCGCTTGGGAACGGTTGGCGACCAATCCAGGCAGCGTCGGGCTGGTGGCTTACCGAGTCGGAGATGAGGCCAATGGCATTTACCACAACGCCGATGTGCAAATGCCGCTTGCTTCAGTGGTGAAGCTCATCAATCTGGTTGCCTACGTCGAAGCGGTCGCCGCAGGCCAGCTAGACCCTACCAGCTACGTGACTCTGGAAACATTGGAACGGTATTACTTGCCCGGTTACGATCTGGGTTCCCACAACCGCGCCGTTGCCGAATTGGCAGAAAATGGGCTGGTGCTGCCCAATCCAGACCGGATACGCCTGGAAGACGTGCCCTGGATGATGATGCGCCATAGCACCAACGCGGCTACAGATTATTTGCATATGCTGCTGGGGCAAACGGTGCTTGAGGAAACGGCCGTTTCTCTCAACCTGACGCAGCAAACCGCACCCTGTACCTTTTTGGGGCAGTTCATGGCCATGAGCAACCAAACCCGCCAAAACAACAGCGACCGACTGGCCATTCAAGCCTATCTGGAGAACCCAACCAGTTACGGCACGGAGGTGGTGCAATTAGCAGAGATGTACGTTAACGAAGCCAGCTTCCGTGAATTGGAACAAGCGTGGCACCGGAATGAGAGACGCCCGTCGCCCCAAGACCAACGTTACTTTAGCCACACGCTCAACGCCCACGGCACGCCACGCGAATATGCCGCCCTCATGGCTCAAATCGCCCAAAACGGCCTCACCAACCCGGAAAGTAGCTTTTTAGCCCGTCGTTACCTGGAATGGCCGATGATCTTCCCCGCCAACCAGGAGCGATTTAGCAACCTTGGTTATAAAAATGGCTCCCTACCCGGCATCCTCAACACCGCTTATTATGCCTACCCCATTGGCGAAAGCACCCCCACCGTCGTTATCCTCTTCTTTCAAGATTTGCCGGGCAGCAGTTACCGCACTTGGCGCGGTAGCCTGCCACACGATGAGTTTGCCCGCTGGTTGCTCGACAACCCAAAAGGCTTAGCACTCCTAAAAGCTGCCCTCACGCCTACGCCCTAATTTTGCATAAACTCTGATAAAATACGGTGACTATTCAGGTTCTAGGCAAGACGGCCGTTAAATCGCGCTTCAGTTTTCAAAATGGTTATTGTGATTTGCTATGTAAAAGCCAAAAAGTATCTTGGATTAGAATGAGCGCACAGTTGGCTTTTACTTGAGCAAACCACAGAGAAATCGCTATTCGGTTCTCAAAATATTTTCTGTGGTTTGCATATGATTTGGCACTGTAATTAGCTTCGAATGGATCTCACCCTGGCTCCATACCTCTTTGCCCTATTTCTTTCTGTAACCGTCTGTTGGTTTTTGGGCTTTTACGCCTGGCGTAGGCGGCAGGTAAATGCAGCCACGCAGCTAGCCGCCATATTGTTTGCCGCCGGATTTTGGGCATTTTGCTATGGCGTGGAACTCTTTGCCCCAACGCTGGAAGCTAAACTCATCTGGTTCAACATTAAGCAATTGGGAGCCTCATTACTAGGGCCATTTGTTTTATTATTTGCCCTCAGCTTTACCCGGCAAAAAGTAACCAATCAACGCTTTTTGATTAGCGTACTTCTTTTGGAACCGATCGCAACGCAAATTATTTTCTGGACAAATGGGAGTCATGGATTTGCCGGCACGCCTGTTTTCTACACGCAAAATGTACCTTTTCCCCTCTTGGCGTTTGAGTTTGGCCCCTGGTTCTGGCTCAGCATCTTTATTGGTTACTTTTTGTTCACCTTAGCTATTTTTATTCTTCTAGTCAGGCTGCCAGGGGCAAATAGCCTTTACCGCCATCAGCTCCTGCTGCTGTTGGCTGGGCATTTGCTACCCTGGGTCGCGGGTACGCTTGGCCTTTTTGAGTTCAACAATTGGCACTTGTTTGACATCACCACCTTTTTCTTCCCAATTTCTGGCGCATTGGTTGGGCTGGGGCTTTTCCGGTATAGGCTGTTACAGCTATCGCCAATGACATATTCGGCCGTTTTTTCCAGTATCCGAGATGGCATTCTACTTGTTGATGAGAGCAATCGGATTATTGAAATGAATCCAGCAGCTTGCCATCTATTGGGTTTACGCGAACGCGAATTAATTGGGCAGAATATTTTTGACATCCTGCCGATACAGGATGCGCTGGCACCCAATAAAGATTGGCTGGCCGAATCGCTGAATCTGGAATTTTATTACGAAAAGGAGGGGCAGTATCGCTATTTGGAGCTGCACGGCACCAATATTGTTAGCAATATTTATGTTTCTTCAGGCCGTGTACTCATTATTTATGACGTCACAGAGCGTAAATTAGCTGATCTGGCACGCCAAGTCTCAGAGGATCAATATCGGACTATCTTCGAGGCAAACAGTGCCCCAACTGTAATGCTCAATGGAGATATGACAATTACCTTAGCAAATACACCTTTTGCAGCGTTGTCTGGATATGCTCGCACAGCCATTGAGGGAAAGTTAAGCTGGACGCGGTTTGTACATGAGGACGATCTGGGGACGGTTCGAGATCATCATCAGCAGCCAGATTCCAACGTTAGCGGTGTGCCAAACAAGTATGAATTTCGCTTTCTGGATCGGAATGCAGAGCAACGAGATTTGTTGGCAACCTTTGCCCAAGTGCCAGATTCGTCCATCAGCATTGTGTCTTTACTTGATATTACGGAACGTAAGCAGGCCGAGCAGCATTTACAGCAGCGGGCTACGGATTTGGAAGCGGCCGTTCGCTCTGAACAGGAGCGGAGTGCCATTGTGCTAGAAAGCGTGAGTGACGCGATTGCCTTGAGCGATCTCAATTACAGAATGGTTTATGTAAACCCAGCTTTTACACAACTAACGGGCTACAGCAGTGATGAGCTGTTGGGCAAGCCAGCCTTATTCGTAGTGAACGGCCGTTTACCCCAACTTATCTGGCGGCAATTTACCAACGCCCTCATCGACGAAACAATTTGGGAAGGTGAAATTCAGTTCAAGCGCCAAAATGGCACGGTGTACGATGCGGCCGTTCTGGTTGCCCCGGTTTATGATGGCTCAAAAAAATTAATTGGCTATGTGTCCAGCCACCGCAACATTACCAAAGCCAAACAACTGGAACAATCGCGTCGCCAATTTGTCACCAGCATCTCTCATGAGCTGCGCACACCGGTAACGAACATTAAGCTCTACGCCGACTTGCTTCATCGTCATTTTGATTCATCCCGACGCGACCAATATTTTGCTGTGCTAAACGAGCAAATTGAACGGCTGGAACAAATCATCAAAAACACATTGGAAATTGCGGGTCTGGATGACAACAAGAAAGGGCTGCAGCGCGAGCTGATCCATTGGGAATCATTATGCAACAATTTGCAGGTACGGCTGCACACACAGGCAACGGAACGAAAAATTCTCCTCAAATTCGCTCCCAGTATGCTCCATTTGCCTAGCTTTCTTGGCGACCCGCAGCGCTTGGCACAGGCACTGTATGAACTCATTCACAATGCCCTCACGTTTACGCAGCCTGGCGGTTTGGTAGAAGTGCATGGGGCTGTGGCCAAAACAGATGACCTAAAATGGCTAAAAATGTCCGTATGTGATGATGGCCCCGGCATTGACACCCAGGAACAGAAGCAGGTGTTTGATCGCTTTTTTAGAGGCAAGCGCGCTGCTTCCGGCAATATTCCCGGCACTGGCTTGGGGCTGAGTATGGTTAAACTAATTGCCGAAGCGCACGACGGCCGTATCACGCTCGAAAGCACCCCCGGACAAGGCAGCACCTTTACCCTGTGGCTTCCCCTCACCTAAGTTCTTGACCCTGACATTGCCATCTGTAGCAATTTCACTATAGTTAGCGACGGCCTCATGAAAAGGCTAATGACTGCATAATTCCCTGGAAACTGCTTGCGGCTTCATGCATCTGGCGAACAGTTTCGACGGAACGCAGAGACCGAATCGAATAATTGTTTTTGCCTGGAATCCCCGTCTGGGCGTAACGAGAAGGGAGAGAAAATGGACGTTGTTGAACAACTTCAGGAACTGGTTCTAACCTATGGCCTCAACATCTTGGGAGCCGTTGTCATCCTTATTGTGGGCTACTGGCTGGCGGGCGTTGTCTCCCGCTGGGCACAGAGAGCCTTGTCCCAAACCAACACCAACGAAGCGTTGCTCCGCTTTGTGGGCAACCTGGCCTACTATGCCATCCTGGCCTTTGCTGGCGTAGCCGCTCTGGAGCGCGTGGGCGTGCAAACTGCCTCCTTTATCGCGGTGCTGGGTGCGGCCGGATTGGCAATTGGGCTGGCCTTGCAAGGCGCACTCTCTAACTTTGCCTCTGGTGTCATGATTTTGCTCTTCAAGCCGTTTGAAATTGGCCACTACGTAGAAATTAACGATGCCTTTGGCCAAGTGACAGACATAAAAATCTTCAGCACCGTTTTGCTTACCCGCGAAAAGAAAACCGTGATCATCCCTAATGGCCTCATTATTAGCGACAAAATTACCAACTACTCCAAAAAGGGTTACATTCGGGCCGACATGGTGTTTGGCATTGGGTATGATGACGATCTGCTAAAAGCCAAGCGCATTTTGGAAGAACTGGTTGCGACCGATGAGCGTGTCTTAGAAACACCTGCGCCCAGAGTTGCCGTGCTGGAATTGGCAGACAGCAGCGTGAATTTTGCCGTACGGCCGCACGTAAAAATTGAAGATTATTGGGACATCCGGCTGGAGATGCCAGAGCGTGTAAAACTTCGCTTTGATGAGGAAGGCATCTCTATTCCCTTCCCGCAGCAAGATGTACATCTCTTTCAGTCAAACTAGAGGATGATGAACAGAAAGGTCATTGCTTACTTTTTTGCCTTCATGGCTCTGGGGATGGCCTCAGCGGCTTTGGGGCCAACGTTGCCAGGGCTGGCAGAGCAAACCAGCACCCAGCTTAGCAGCATCAGCTTTTTGTTTGCTACCCGCTCGCTCGGCTTTTTGACCGGCGCTATTTTAGCGGGGCGCATCTACGACCGCTTGCCGGGCCACGCTATACTGACCGGAATGCTGTTAATGATGGGCGTCGCGCTGGCGTTGGTGCCGTTTACTAGCCAACTTTGGCTGCTTACCTTGCTCATGTTGTTGGCAGGCGTCGTGGAGTCGGGGATTGACGTGGGCGGCAACACCCTGCTGGTGTGGTGCTTTGGTGAAAAAGTAGGCCCTTACATGAACAGCCTGCACTTTTTCTTTGGGCTGGGTGCTTTTTTATCTCCCATCATCATTGCCCAGACGATGCTGGCCACCGAAGGGGGCATTCGCCTGGCGTACTGGGTTTTAGCAATGATGGTCTTGCCTGCGGTGCTGCTATTTAATCGCTTTCCCAGCCCGCCGATTCGTGCGCGGGATACGGCCGTTCACGGCCAGCACGCCAATCGAACCCTCATTGTGCTGGTAGCCGCTTTTATGTTCCTATACGTCGGCGCAGAAGTGTCGTACGGCGGCTGGATATATACTTATGCCATTACGCTAGGACTTAGCACAGAAACGGCCGCAGCCTACCTCACCAGCTTCTTTTGGGGCGCACTCACCCTGGGGCGGCTCATTTCCATTCCCCTCACAGCCCAACTCCATCCCAAGACAATGCTCGGCGGCGCGTTGGCTGGCTGTGTGCTGAGCATGATCGTGCTGCTCGTCTGGCGCATCAGCCCGGCAGCATTGTGGGCGGGCACCATTGGCTTGGGGCTGTCTATGTCCGTTATCTTCCCCACTACGCTCGCCTGGGCAGAGCATACCCTTTCGCTGAGTGGGCAAATGACCAGCTACTTTTTTGTGGGCGCATCACTCGGTGCCATGACGATACCGTGGCTCATTGGCCAGCTTTTTGAAAGCGTGGGCGCAGTTGTAACCATGCTTATCATTTTCATCACGCTGCTTGTCGCCGTTCTCGTTTTTAGTCTACTCATTTGGCAAGCACGGCTTCATCAGGAGGCAAAAGCCGCGCGGCTGATAACCTAATGACCTGTCCGATTAGTAGCCACAGAGATTAACAAGAAAATCTCTCAAGAATCTCTGAGTTCTCTGTGGCTTCTTCGGATAGTTTCTAAATTGCGTGAGGAACTATGTCTCAAATATTCAGCTGGCAAGAATCTGATTCCGAAGAATTTATTGATTACGGCCGTTACTTCGTGCCCCAGCGTGAATACCAGCTACAAACAATCGCGGATCTCATTCCGCGGCCAGGTGGCGAAGCGCACATTTTGGAACTTAGCTGTGGCGAAGGGTTGCTGGCGGAAGAACTGCTGCGTCGTTTTCCAGACGTGACGCTGTACGGGTACGACTTGTCGCCGGCCATGCTGGAGCAGGCTACGCAACGTCTGGCACATTTTGGCGACCGCTTCGTGCCGCGACAGTTCGATCTCAACGACCTTGAATGGCGCACGGGCAAACCTACGTTTCACGCCGTCGTTAGTTCGCTGACCGTGCATCATCTGGATGGGCCAGACAAGCTGCGGCTGTTTTTGGATTTGTACCCGATGCTGCTACCGGGCGGCACGCTGGTGATTGCTGATTTGGTTGCGCCAACACGCAAATTGGGAACGGCCGTTGCAGCCAAAGCATGGGATGAAGCCGTGCGCCAGCGCAGCCAGCAGCTAGACGGCAACGATGATGGCCTCACCCAGTTTGAACGGCTCAAGTGGAACCTCTACCGCTACCCGGAAGACCCAGAGACAGCCATCGATAAGCCAAGCAGCCTGCTGGATCAGCTAAAATGGGTAGAGCAGGCAGGATTTACGGCCGTAGACGTACACTGGATGCTGGCCGGGCACGTCATCTACAGTGGGGTAAAACGATGAGTGTAGGACGATTTTTAGGCGGCATTATGGCTTTGGTCCGTGAATTGGAAAACGGCCGTTACCTCCTCCTGCAACGCACCAGCAGCAAGGATGTAGGCGCAGGCAATTGGGAATGCGTCACCGGGCGCGTGGACCAGGGCGAAGGGTTCGAGGCCGCCCTCTACCGCGAAGTACAGGAAGAGATTGGGGTCACCCCCGAAATTGAGTTCATTCTAGGTACCACCCACTTCTATCGCGGGCCTGCCATTCCAAAAAATGAGCTACTGGGCATGGCCTACGCCTGCACTATCCCGTCCGCTAACACCGTACAGATTAGCGATGAGCATGACGCCCATCACTGGTTTACGGCCGCCGAGCTAACAGAGTTTCTGCCAAGTGAACATTGGTTGCCCCGCGTGATCCAGCGTGCCGAATTTATGCGCCAGTATTGGCCACAAGAGCTAAAGGACTATTTTGCAGAACGGCCGTTTGACCTAAACTAACACATTCGCAACTTGCACAGGCTCTATTGTGAAACTCTGCGTTCCGCTTTTAGATTTTGGAGGAAATCATGAGTAACGGATTTGAAGAAATATTGACCACAGCTAACCCTGATGTCGCCAGTCTGGCTCGCCAAGCCAAAGCGCTGCTGCAAGATGTAATGCCCGACATCGTAGAAGTCGCCTGGCCCAAGCAAAACATCGCGGGCTACGGCGTTGGCCCCAAAAAGATGTCCGAGCATTTTTGCTATATTGGCGTTTTCAAAACGCGAATCAACCTTGGTTTTTACTACGGTGCTGATCTACCAGACCCAGAGAATCTACTGGAAGGTGCCGGCAAGAATATGCGCCACATCAAAATCAGCCGCCCCGAGCAATTAGAAAACCCGGCCTTGCGCGATCTGGTGGTGGCCGCCTCCAAACATCTGCCCAACTTAAAGTAAGCAAGAACTCAGGTTGGCAATGTTTCTGGTAGTTGTAAGGAAAACCAAAAACGACTGCCCTGCCCTAGCTGGCTTTCTACCTGAAGCGTGCCCCCCATCGCTTCAACAAGTTGGCGACTAATGGCAAGCCCAAGTCCTGTACCCATTGCTTGCAAGGGATCATTCGCAACCTGAACAAAGGGATCGAAAATCCGTTGCAAATCGTTTTCTGCTATGCCGCAGCCACTGTCGGTTACTTCAAAGCAGAGTGTGGGAACGGCCGTGTCCACTTCCCAAGCTGTTACAGTTAACGTAACTTTGCCCTCCTGGGTAAATTTAATGCCATTGCCCAACAAGTTAATCAAAACCTGTCTTAGGCGTTGTTCATCCACATACGCAATTTCTGGCAAACCATCCCCAAGGTGTAGCTGTAAATCAAGTCCTTTTTCTACTGCTGATAAGCGCAACATGCTTATCACATTGGTCACAAGTGCAGAAAGCGGCACCGGATTGATATGTAGCTGTAGCTGCTGGGCTTCCAGCCGGGAAATATCAAGCAAATCATTGATCAAATCAAGCAAGTGCGTCCCGCTATTGTGAATCCCCTGAAAAAATTCTTGTCGTTCGGCTGATGACAACTGGGCGTCGTGGTACATTAAATGGGTTGTTAATCCCAAAATGCTGCTCAGTGGGGTACGCAAATCATGGCTCATCCGAGAGAAGAGCGCACTACGAGAGCGATTCGCTTCCTCAGCCTCCTCCTTTGCCACAATTAATTCCTGTTTTGTGACTTCAAGCTGGGCGTTCTTTTCACTTAAATATAGTGCCTGGGCTTTAATTTCCTCATTATTGCGAATGATTTGTTTGGTAATTTGGTGAAGAATTACCGTGGTGACAAAAACTGCAATGAGCGCCATAACCAGCTCATCTACCCCCACCGACACAAAATGTTCTTCCTCAGGAATTCGTTCAGCTTTTTCGGCAATAAATAGTATGATCAGGAGCACGGCCGTTAACACACCTAAGGGAATCACAGCCCGCGTTCCCAGCAAAAATCCTGCCAGTGAAAGCAGCGCAATTAACACCAGCACTGCTTCATCCCGAATCCCCCCATTCATGAGCAAAGATGCCATAATTGCCGTGTAACCAGCAACTACCAACACCCTGCTTACTAGCTGAATCCGTTTTTTCTTGGTAATAAAAAATAGCACAATTGAGATGCCCGCCATGCTGCTACTAATAATTGTGCCAGAAGGTTCATCAGCAATAAACCAGGTCAAAATCGCATAGCTTGTGGCAATGACGATGCAAAAAAGGAGCAAATAATGTAACGTTTGTGCAAATACATTTTTCTGAGGATCGTCAATAGTGGGCGGCGAAAACAGCTCTTTAAAAAAAACAGCTACTTTAAAACGACTATCATAAAAAGAAGGAAACGATGGTTTCATTTAGGGCATTGTAGCATGAAAAAACATGAAAGGAGCGTTGATTCCAATCGCATTTTTTGGCGTATCGCAGTACATTGGCACCATGAAACAAATACAAAAGCTGAAACTTCGGCGCTGGTTCATTTGGTTAGGTTTGTTGCTGGTGCTGGGCATTTTTCAGTTGAACGTAAGCAAACCAGGCAAGGAGGTGATTGCCTGCCCAATAGAGTGTGCCCATACGTTAGAAACCTCTACATCAGAGTCTTTACGTGTCCTTTCCTTAAACATGCTGCATGGCTTCCCCAACTTTGATTTTCTGGCAGAGCGAGTGGAACTACTTATTGACGAAATCGGCCGTTTAGATGTGGATATTGTTCTGCTTCAAGAAGTTCCTTGGAACAAGGTGCAAGGGCAAATTGCGCAGCAGCTAGCAGAAAGAAGGGGCTTAAACTACGCTTATTATCGAGCCAACGGTAATTACTCTTTGATTGGCTTTGAAGAAGGCTCCGTCATTTTGAGTCGGTTTCCCCTACAAAATATCACCTTCACCGAACTGCACCCCCCGGCGAGTTTCTTTGAGAATCGTATTGCGCTCCATGCCCAGGTTCTGATTCCTCAAGGGGCCATCGATCTGTTTGTTACGCATTTAACCAATGGCAGGGCGGCTGTTAATGCAGCCCAAACTGAGGCACTGCTCGCCTTTGTACAAGATGAGGCTAACTATCCAGCTATTGTGGCCGGGGACTTTAACGCCACGGAAGATTCACTTCAAATTACCAAGCTAACGGCTTCGTGGCGGGACAGTTACCGTTTGGCACATCCAGAAAGAGCGGGGGGAACGTGCTGCGTGTCGGATCCGCGCCGCGCCTCGGCAGCAGACCTGCAAGCCCGCATTGACTATCTATTTCTTGTACCGACAGCAGAACAAACCATAACTGTTGTGGAAATAGAGCGGGTATTTGACGAGCCTTTTGAAACAGCCAACGGCCGTCTCTGGCTGTCTGATCATGCCGGTTTGCTGGCTACAATTTACATAGAGCCGCAACCGTAATCATTCTTCTAGCAAATCTTTGAGCACTGCTTGTAAGGTGTCAAACGATTCTGGGCCAAAATAACGCACCACCACTGCTTCACGCTCATCTAATACAGCTACCGCCGGATGCCCCCGCAAGCCATACGATTGCTGCAACTCAACAACCTCAACTTCGGCCGCATTGAGCCGCAAAAACGTAATTTCGTCTCCAAATTCCGCCTCTAGCCCATTCACGATGGGCGCAAATTCTTCTCAAGGCGGTCAGTTATCGGTGTAAAAAAGCACAAAGGCTGGACCAGTTACCTCTGGCACCGCTGCTGGCTCCGCATCAGACGACCCACAACTGACGGCCGTAAACAAAAGCACTATGAGGGCAACGGCCGTTTTCCAAATCCATCGGTTCATTAAAACCTCCTCATCTGATAAAAAAAAGTTACCCGAACAGTAGTGTATAATATTGCTATGGAACAAACGAACCTTAAAACTGATATTGAATCTCCCAAACGGCCGCTGCTGCAAACCAAGCTCACCCTGCCGCGCCTGCGCCAAAATCCGGTGACCCGCCCGCGTCTGCTGGAACGCTTGAACACGGCCGTTTCCCCCGATGGACGCATCCACCCCAAACTCACCCTCATTACAGGTCCGGCAGGGTACGGCAAAACCACCCTGGCCAGCCAGTGGATTGCCCAGATGGAACGTCCTGTCGCCTGGCTGTCGCTGGACGCCAACGACAACGATGAAGCCCGCTTTCTGGCCTACCTCTTTGCCGCCATCGGCACTGTGCGCGAAGACGTGGGTGAAGCGGCTTTAGCCCGCCTCACCACCACCTACCTCTACAATGAAACCGAAGCCATCCTCACCGCCCTCCTGAATGATTTGGCGCTGGGGGATGAAACGGCCGTTGTTGTCCTAGACGATTACCATCTGATTACCGCTCCCGCCGTACATGATGCCGTCACCTTTATTTTGCAAAATATGCCGGTGCAGCTGCATCTTATCATCACCAGCCGCAGCGAGCCGCCTTTGCCGCTAGCCCTACTCCGCGCCCAAAACGGCCTCAACTGGATTGGCAGCCGCGATCTGCGCTTTACGCCCGATGAAGCCGCCCAATTTTTGCAGCAAACGATGGGGCTGCAGCTTAACCATCGGCAAATTGAACAGCTAGACGAGCAGGTAGAAGGCTGGGTGACGGGCTTACAGCTCATCGCCCTGGCTCTGCAAGAATCTGTCTCCTTGCCGGAGGCATTTTCTGGCAGCCAGCGGTATCTGGTGGATTATTTGGCTGACCAGGTACTTAGCCGCCAGCCGGCCGAGATTCAAGAATTTCTGTTGCAAACGGCCGTCCTCACCCAGTTCAACGCCAGCTTATGTCAAGCGATTACCGGGCAGCCTAGCCAGCAGCTTTTGGAGCAAATTGAAGCCGCCAACCTCTTTTTGATTCCTCTGGATGCAGCGCGACGCTGGTACCGCTACCACCACCTGTTTGGCGACTTTTTGCACGGCCGTCTCCAGCAGCAAAAATCGCCCGACCACATCGCCCACCTGCACCAGCAAGCCGCCCGCTGGTATCAGCAAAATGACCAGCCGCTCATTGCCGTCGACCACGCCCTTGCCGCCGCCGACTACGATTTGGCCGCCACCCTCATGGAGACAGTTGCCCGCGACGTACTCATGTTTGGCGAAGGCATCACCCTGCGCCAATGGGTCGAAGCCCTGCCGGAAGAACAACAAACTGGCAGCACCCGCCTAACGCTTTTCTACATCTGGTCGCTCATCCGCACCGGCGAGTTCCGCAAAGCCAAGCAGTTGCTGGGGGCCATCAGCGACCAGCTAGACAGTCCGCTGTTGTGGGGCGAATGGTCTGCGCTCCGGGCACGCATAGCCATGATCACCGGCGACACCGAAATCAACATCAAATTCTCCAACAAAGCACTCTCCAAATTGCCAGATGACCAACACATGCTGCGTAGCGAGGTAGCTATCAACCTGGGCTTTTCCCACTTGCAGCGGGCAGAACTGGACGCCGCCCGCGATGCGTTTGCCGAAGCGGCCCAAAACAGCACCCACGACCCCGGTCTGTGGGCAGTGATGTTTGCCACGTTTTACTGGGGGCAAACTTATGAGCGGCAGGCGCAGCTTAAAGAAGCGTTTGAAATTTATGAGCGTGGCTTGGCAACGGCCGTTTCGCAACAAACCAACTCCGCCGCCATAGGCTACATGCACCTAGGCATGGGCAAGTTGCTCTACCAATGGAATCGGCTGGGCGAGGCTGAAACGCACCTGCGCCATGCCCTCGCCTGCGCCGAACGCAGCGGCGACCACAAAATGCTTATCTACAGCCGCGAATCGCTAGCCCAACTCCTGCTCACTCTGGACGACTGGCCTGCCGCTGAGTCGCTGGTGGTGGCTCTGGAGCAGCAAATTCAAGCCAACACCATCTCAGCTTTTCGCGCTGATCTGGCCTTGCAGCGAGGCGACACGCGCCTGGTGCGCCAATGGGCCGACGGTCTGGGCATCGCCATCAGGGATGAACCGGACAAGATTCAGGATTTGCCCGGTGCCTACCTGCTGCTGGCGGAGTTCCACATCGCCAACCGGGATTACGATGCAGTGCTACCCGTGCTGGACGTACTGTGTGAATTTGCCGAAGCGCGGCAGAGCAAAAGTTTTAGCTTGCGGGTGTCGCTATTGCAGGCGTTGGTGCAGGCAAAAATGGGGATGATGGAAACGGCCGTGCCCACCTTCCAACAAACGCTCACCCAGGCCGAACCAGGTGGCTACATTCGCCTCTTCCTCGACACGCCAGATCCAGCATTGCATCGCTTGCTGCACCTGGCGGCCAACAACCCCGTCACAGCCGCCTACGTCCGCACAATTCTGACCCATTGCGATCCGGAGCAAGCCCAACCAAGCCCTATCATCCAACCCCTCAGTCCGCGCGAGATGGAAGTGTTGCACCATCTAGCAGCGGGGCGCTCCAACCGTGAAATCGCCAACGAGATGATCCTCTCCCTCAACACCATCAAAGCCCACACTCGGCGGCTTTACGCCAAGCTAGACGTGAACAACCGCACCCAGGCCGTCGCTCGCGCCCGTTCGCTTCATTTGCTGGATTAGGCTATCAACAACAAGCCAATCTGATACGAACCTAAAATCTGATACAATTCCCTATGCTAAAAACCAAAGTCGTTCGTTTTCTTTTTAACCATCGCACATTGCCTAAGCGTGCCATCGCAAAGCTTTTTCCAAACCCGATTCTCCTGAAATTAACAGGTTTCAAAATGTATGTTTATCTTGATGATTGGGCTGTTGGCGCGCGTATTGCTGTTAACCGAACCTATGAAGAACATGTATCGAGGGAAATACGCCAATACTTAATACCAGGAACTACTTTTGTGGATGTCGGCGCAAACATTGGCTATTACAGCTTACTTGCTGCATCTTGTCTGAAGAATACAGGCAAAATTTTGGCGTTTGAGCCCAGTGCTAAAAATTGCCATCTCCTAAAAACAAGCATTGAGGAAAATGGCTTCAAGAATGTGGAGATTCACTTAAAAGCTGTGGCAGACGTCAATGGAATGGTCGGGTTTAAAATGGATGATAGTAATGGAAGTATTAGCAAAAATATTACCGATGACTACGCATTCCAGGTTGAAGCTATTACCCTCGATCATGCTCTTGCCGAAGAAAATCAGGTTGATTTGATTAAGATTGATGTAGAAGGGGCGGAAGGTTTGGTTATTATGGGCGCGGAAAAAATTATCCAGACACATCGCCCAGTTATTTTCACAGAGTTTCGTCCGCCAGCCATCGAAAACCGATCAGAAATGCCTGCTCAGGCATTTTTGGATCGCTTGCGGCACCATGGATATGCGCTGCAGGTTATTTCTAAAACAGAAGTTGTGAACTCATTACCGCAAAGCAATCAAGAAATATTGGCTTGCTATGAAGCCGTTAAGCCCAGTCATATCGATCTATTAGCCATTCCTCAATAGCTTTACTGAATAATTTACCCCTATATGTACCCGTTTGGGTGAAGCCATTCACCTGGGGTAAGTCGTATACTTTAGCATCACGGGACAGCTCCCTTCATTTTCACCAATTGAAACTTTCAACTGAATCATTTAACCACATAGAGAAAAGTTGGTTAGCGGCTAGTTGCTGGTGGTTAGTGGCTGGTTGCGCGTGAAGGCTACCAGCCACTAACAACTAGCCACCAATTCAAGGAGCAGAGAAATGCATAAGCAAAAATTAAGCGTTCTGGTATTAGGCTATGGCGCACGGGAACATGCCCTGGCGTGGAAAATTGCCCAATCGCCCCACATAGGCCGCATTTTTGTAGCACCCGGCAATGCAGGCACGGCCGAAATCGCCACCAACGTGCCCATCAGCGATGAAGACGTGCCTGGGCTCGTTACCTTTGCTCGGCAAAACAAGATCGACCTGACCGTGGTTGGCACCAACGATCCGCTGGCGTTTGGCGTGGTGGACGCATTCCAGGCAGCAGGATTGGCCATCTTTGGGCCACGGCAGGCGGCGGCGCGGCTAGAATATTCCAAAGCGTTTGCCAAACGGTTCATGCAGCGGCACAACATCCCCTCCCCCAGGTTTGCCACCTTTCACAACTACGATGAGGCGATGGCGTATCTGGATGGATTGCCACACGGCCGTCTCGTCGTAAAAATCAGCGGGCTGGGCAAGATGGGGCTGGGCGTGACGGTTTGCGACACGAAGGCGCAGGCCAAAGCTGCACTGCATAGCTACATGGTTCACAAACTGCTGGGCGACGCGGCTGCCCAAACCGTCATCATCGAAGAGCGGCTGAGTGGGCCGGAACTCTCTATGTTTGCCCTGAGCGATGGGAAGACGGCCGTTCCCCTCTTCCCTGTGCGTGACCACAAGCGCATCTTTGATGGCGACAACGGACCCAACACCGGCGGCATGGGCGCCTTCGCCCCGGTGCCAAACCTGCCCGCTAACTTGGAAGCCGAGGTGATGCAAACCATCATCCAGCCCACCATTGACGGCATGGCGGCCGAAGGGAACCCCTACGTGGGCGTGCTGTTTGCCGGGCTGATGCTCACCGAGCAAGGCGTGCAGGTGCTGGAGTTTAACTGCCGCTTTGGCAACCCGGAAACGCTGGTGCTGATGGCCCTGCTGCAAAGCGATTTGGTCGAGGTGATGCTGGCCTGCATTCAGGGCAAGCTAACCCCCGCTCACGTGCAAATCAGCAACGGCGCAGCGGCGGCGGTAATGATGGCTTCCCCCAGCTACCCGGCCGAATCGTTCCCCACGGGCTTACCTATTAGCGGCACCAAGCTGGCGCAGGCGTTGCCGGGCGTGAATCTGTTCCATCACGGCACGAAGCGGGAAAATGGCCGTCTCCTCACGTCGCGGGGTCGGGTATTGGCAGTCACTGGCACGGCGGCTACGCTCGGTTGCGCCCTCAAACAAGCCTATCGCGGCGTGGCGCACATCCAGTTTGCCGGGGCGCAATACCGCCGCGACATCGGCGGCGGCGTGCCGCAATTACCTCGCAGACCGATTTTGGGATGGTATGAGAAGCCAATGAGGATGAGATCTGTGCTGAATGAAATTGAAGTAACGGCCGTCTAATTTTTGCAGCGAATTAGCGCGAATTGAACCCTTTTCGCGCTAATTCGTGCCAATCTTGAACAATGCGGTTCCTCCAAAATCACTTGTGCCAAACAATAGAGACAGTTACCATTGGGGCGATTCAACCAAAAGGAATGCCCTATGCCCCAGAAACTTCGCAATTTAGATGCCTTTGCCGACGTGAAGCGGCTCATCGTCATTGCCGCCCACCCGGATGATCTAGAAACAATCTGCGGCGGCACGGTTTATCAGCTAGCCCAGCGTGGGGTCGCCATCTTCTCCGTCAACTGCACCCTGGGCGACATTGGCACGGCTGACAAAACGGTTAACCGCTCGATGCTGGCGGCAGCACGGCTTGAAGAAACAGAGGATGCGGCACGTGTGCTGGGCATTGTCCAAACCTTCAACTTAGGCCGCCCAGATGGCGAACTGCTGCCCGATTTGGCACTCCGCGCCGAGATCGCTCGGCTGTATCGCCTTACCCAAGCCGACACACTCTTTACCTTTGACCCTCATTGGACAGGACAAATTCATCCAGATCATCGGGCGGCCGGGCAGGCGGCACTGGATGCATACATGCCGTCCAAAATGCCACTGTACAAGCCTGCCCAGCTTAACGAGCAAGATGCTGGCCTGGGCTGTTTAGAGCGTGTCTTCCTGTTTAGCACAGATCGTGAACCGGATGTAATTGTGGATGTAACGGCCGTTTACCCGCACAAAATAGCCGCCACCATTGCCCACAAAACCCAATTCCCCGAAGGCGAGAAAAATCTCGACTGGATGAAAGAGCTGGACAAAAAGCCGGGAGAGAAGATCGGGGTGACCTACGCAGAGCAATTTAAGCATACCAATGTATGGTAAAAAGGATTTTCATGACTCTTAAAGTCATCGGTTCCGGCTTTGGCCGCACGGGGACGCTGTCGCTCAAGGCGGCGTTAGAGATTTTGGGCTTTGCCCCCTGTTACCACATGAAGGAAGTGATCAAACGGCCGTCTCACATCAAGCTGTGGCAGCAAATCGCCCATAATCAGCCGGTGCCCTGGAACGATATTTTTACTAATTTTCAGGCAGTGGTGGACTTCCCTGCTAGCATCTTTTACCAGGAATTGCTAGAAGCATACCAAACTGCCAAAGTGATCCACACCGTCCGCGACCCAGAACGCTGGTACGACAGCACGGCCGAAACAATCTACCGTGCTGCTGAGAGCTTTTCGCCGTGGATGGCGAAAATGTTGCCGCCGTTAGGCAACTTCATTGACATGCAGGAAAGGATTATTTGGCAGCGGCTGTTTAACGGCCGTTTCTCAGACCGCCCCTACGCCATCCAACAGTTCAACGCCCATACCGAGGCAGTTAAACAGAATGTGCCGCCAGAAAAGCTACTCATTTTTCAGGTAAAAGAAGGGTGGGAACCGCTTTGCAAATTTCTGGGCGTCCCCGTGCCAGATTTGCCCTTCCCCCACGTCAATGACCGCGAAAATATGCTGCGCGATTTCAAGCGGCTTCGCCAAACCTTTAGCCTACTACCGCTGGCCATCGCCGCGTTAGGTTTCTTCTTGCTCTGGCAAAGAAGCAAACTGAGTCGCTCCGTCCGTAAACTTGGGCAAAACAAACCAACCTCAGTTGTCATTTCGAACGATAGTGAGAAATCTCAAGCAAGGCACGCAAATATTCTGTCAGACTGAATAGCGTGAAGCATCCCATTCAACTTGGCCGGGATTCTTCGTTTCACTCAGAAAGACAGGCTCGCGTAAATATCACCGCTGCCGCTTTGGGGCGACTGCTGCTGCAAAAAGTGGCGCATCGCTTTGGCAGAGTGCCACTTTGCCCCCAAGTGATGCGCCTCCCCTGGCGCGTAGCTGTAGCGATAACGCCCAAGTGCCTCTAGCCGATCAATACAGCCCAGTGCCACATCCAACGCAACAGGAATAAATTCAAACGAAAACGCGGGAATCGGCATGGAGAGGCCGCGAAGCACCTCCAGTTCAAATCCCTCTACATCAATTTTGCAAAAGGCCGGACGGCCGTATTCCCCAATCAATTCATCCAGCGTGGTCACTGGCACAGGAACGGCCGTTTCCCACGCCACCCCCGCAAACGAATCATCCCGCCGCACCGTCTGCATCCAGTTAGCCGACAGGGTAGACACCGTGGGCGTGCGCTGGCTGATGTGCAGCGTCGCCTCGCCCGGCTCTGCGCCAACGGCCTGATCGAGCAGGGTGATTTGGGGCGAACGGCCGTACAGCCGCTGCAAGGTCTCAAAAAAGAGTGGCTGTGGCTCCAGCGCCACCACTCGCGCCCCCAACTGCCGCCAAATGCGCAGCCGATTGCCCACGTGCGCCCCCACGTCAAAACACAAATCACCCTGGCGAATAAAACGGCCGTACAGCCGCCGCATCTGCCGGGGTCGCCAGGGGACCGCATAATAGATCAGTAACGAACGCGCCAATCCCAACGCCTGCGCAAAAGTCATCATCCCGCAACGGTACTCATTCCTGCCCTGTTCGTCAAAAAGCCTACATGAATAGGCGAGACAGGCGTGAGCAACCCAGCCTTGCTTGGGCCAGAATCTTCCCGCCCGTCCGTCCTTACCAAATGAAAATCTGAACAGTCAGTGAGTTTTTTTCAAAACGGACTTTTCCCCGTTTGCAGAACCGCTAAAATCTATTCATGAATGGGTTTCACCGGGAAAAAAGGGTTCTAATTTGGCTCATCGTCACGCTGCTTGGGCTGGCAGCCTGCACCAATGTTGCGCTTGACGCAACGCCTAACGCCGCTGTCAACACGCCTTCTGCTGGGACCACCCCCTCATCTACACCAACGCTAACGGCCGTTCCCACCGCCACAGCCACCGCCTCCCACACGCCGACACCCACCAACACCTCCACACCCACGCCAACACCAACGGCAACGGCCGTTCCCCTCATCGCCAGTAACAATTTACGCAGTCTGCAAACCAGCGATCCCGCCCCCAACGGCACCGCCGCCTGCGGCTTTGTCGATTTGTTCGACTTCCCTATCGACCCGCCCAACGCGGCCAACGTGAGCCGAGGCGGGGGCGATTTTGGCGTGTTCCGCAGCCGGTTCGATAAATTTCATGCAGGAGAAGATTGGGGTGGGCCAAACAGTCGTCCCAATTTAGGCACGCCCGTCTACAGCATTGGGCATGGGCTGATAACGTATGCCCAGCCGCTGGGCTGGGGGCGCGACAAGGGCGTCGTCATCGTCCAGCACACCTTTGCCAACGGCCGTACAATCCTCTCCTTTTACGGCCACCTGGACCCCGACAGCCTGCTGCTCACGCCAGGTAGCTGCGTCCAACGCGGCCAGCTTGTGGGGCTAATCGGCCAGCCGCGCGGCTTCCCACACCTGCATTTTGAAGTCCGCACCCAGGCTCCTTACCAAACATTAACCGGCTACTGGCCTGAAGACCCGCGCACCCAGGGCTGGCTCTGGCCGTCGCAAGAAATTTGGGCGGCGCGGGTGGCGGCTGTTCCCGGCGTGGTTTGGTCACGGCCGTTTGCCAACCGCGGTACCCAAGCTGTCGGACAACTCGATGAGAGTAGCTATCTGATTTTAGAGGACAAGCAACTGCACCGGCTCAATATGAGCAACGGCCGTACCAACCTCATCGCGTTTGACCATGAAGCCATTGATGCCGCCTTGCACCAGCCCGCCAGCCAACTGCTCATCCTGGCGGAGCGAAACAGTGACCTGCTGGCAGCATACAGTTGGCCTGATTTGATCCAGCAATGGGAAGTTGATTTGCCCATCAGCGGCCCGCCCACGCTGCTGCCCCTGCCCAATGGCAACATTTTGGCACTTACCCGCAACAGCATGACGGCCGTTTCTGCCGATGGCTCCCAGCTCTGGACCGAATCACTTGCCAGCCCTCTGCTCGACTGGCAGCTCACCGATGACGCTCTTTTCCTGACCACTGATGGCAATGACGGCCGTCTTTGGCGCATCCAAACCAGCGAAGCAGCGATCATTGCTGAATTAGGCGGCAAGATTGCTCGGCGGCAAAACGGTCTGTGGCTGTACCACCGCGAAGGACTGTACCAAATCAACTTTGGCAACCCTACCAGCGCAAATCTGGTAGCCACCTTGCCAACCGGCACGCTCAACCGAGGCGATTTACTCACCTTGCCAGACGGCAGCCTGCTGCTGGCCCACGCCGACCCCGCAGACAGAAGATTGCTGCAATTTGGGCCCGACGGCCGTCTCCTTTGGGAACGCTCGTACCGGTCAGAAATTAGCGGCAACGTGACGCTGCATTGGGTGGATGGACGGCCGTATCTGGCAGCCAGCGGCGTCAGCGGCAGCAGCGGTTTGCTCACCCTTTATGCCATCGACCAAAGCCAAAATCGGCTGACGGCCGTTTTTGAAGGCGGTTCCCGCACCCCGGCAAGTAATGAGATGTGGGTAACGGCCGTTTCCGACACCCAGCTCCTCATCAACGTCGGCGGCGGCCCGCTGGCACTCTTCGAGCCAGTTTTCGGTGAGCAGTAATCGGTATTCGGTTATCAGCCACCAGCAACTAATTACTAGCCGCCTATCGCAATTTTTTTGCCCCTTCCCCACTCATCCACTAAACTTCCCACCATGAGCAATGTCCCCGCTGAATTTCGCTATCCCCACCGCCCCATGTTTCGCCGCTTTTTGCGCTGGCTGGCCCGCCTCACCTTAAAAACCTTGACACGGTTCGAGGTCGTCGGTGAAGAAAATATTCCCAAAAACGGCCCATTTTTAGTCGTAGGCAACCATTTCGATTTTGCTGATCCGGTTGCCGTTTTAGCCGTTCTGCCTCAGCCTCTGGAATTTTTTGCTGGCACACAACGCCCAGCGGCACCGCTCATTGCCAAATGGATACCGGAACTGTGGAAGGTGTATCTGGTCGAGCGGGGTACCAGCTCACGCTACGCGCTCAAAGCGGCAGAATACGTGATGCAGCAAAATGGCGTGCTGGGTATCTTTCCGGAGGGGGGCGCGTGGGCGCAGGTTTTACGCCCGGCGCGTCCCGGCACGGCTTATGTGGCTACGCGAACTGGTGTGCCTATCCTGCCCATTGGTCTCAACGGTATGTCCGATATTTTTCCAGCCCTGCGCCGGGGAGAAAGAACAAAGTTGACTATACGTATTGGACGGCCGTTTGGCCCCTTCAAGGTAACAGGCAGAGGACGGGAACGTCGGAAGCAGCTGAATGAAATCGGCCACAAAATTATGCAGCATATTGCCGCTCTGCTGCCGCCCGAAAAGCACGGCATTTACGCGACTGACCCCAAACTGCGGGCAGAAGCTGAAGCCGTCGCTGCCTTCCCCTGGGACCCAGCCAGCGAGTTTTAAACGGCCGTTTCTAACCAAAATATCAAAGATTACGCAGATTTAGCGAATTAAAAATCTTTCCAATCTGTGAAATCTGCTGATAACTATTTTCAACGGATAGGAGAAAAGATGCGCTTCGACTTCGACAATGAGGTAGACAAATTTGGTATTAGCAGCGTCAAATGGGAATTTATTTCTGATGCCCATCACAACACCAGGCAAACAGACCTGACCCATCCTAAGCACGGTCAGGATCGACTGCTGCCGCTGTGGGTGGCCGATATGGATTTCCGCTGCCCACCGCCAGTGGTAGATGCCCTGGTTGAACGTGCCAAGCGCGGCGTGTTTGGCTACTGCACACCCACCGATTCCTACTTTGAAGCGGTGATTAACTGGTTTGCGCGGCGTTACGGCCGTACCATTCAGCGTGACTGGATTGTGATGACGCCCGGTGTGGTGCCAGCCATCAACTTGATGATTCAAACGTACACCCAGCCTGGCGACAAAATCATCATCCAGCGGCCTGTTTACCATCCTTTTACCAATTCCATCGTGAATAATAATCGCGTCGTTGTCTCAAATTCACTGGTGCTGCAAGACGGCCGTTACCAAATGGATTTTGACGATTTGGCACAAAAAGCGTCCGATCCCGCCGTGAAGATGGCCATCCTGTGCAGCCCCCACAACCCCGTCAGCCGCGTCTGGAGCCGCGCAGAACTCACCCGCT
Organism: Candidatus Leptofilum sp.; assembly: GCF_965223285.1. Lineage (GTDB taxonomy): Bacteria > Chloroflexota > Anaerolineae > Promineifilales > Promineifilaceae > Leptofilum. The sequence goes on from NZ_OZ244997.1 coordinate 2,533,006, forward strand.
TCGGCGAAATTTGCCTGGACAATGATGTGCTGGTCATTTCTGACGAGATTCATTGCGATCTACTTTTTAGCGGTGTGGAATTTACCAGCTTTGCTAACATCAGCGAGCGCTTTGCCCAAAACAGCATCGTCTGCACCGCGCCCAGCAAAACGTTTAATCTGGCGGGGATGAAGCTGTCTAACATCATCATTCCCAACGAAGCTCTACGCACTCCCTTAACCAAAACAATGGTCCAAATTGGACTGCACAACACCAACAGCTTTGGCTTTGTCGCGGCCGAAGCGGCATATAACTTTGGGGAGGAATGGTTAACGGCCGTTCTCGACTACATCGAAACCAACTACAACTTCATGAAAACATACCTCGCCGAGCACTTACCCCAGCTGCACCTGCTGCCCGCTGAAGGCACCTATCTGGTCTGGCTAGACTGCCGCGCCCTAGGCCTGACCCCGGCTGAACGCAAAAAGCTCATCTTCGAAGACGCCCGCGTTTACCTGGACGAAGGCGAAATGTTCGGGCCCGAAGGGGAAGGGTTCGAGCGCATCAACCTCGCCTGCCCACGTGCGCTGTTGGCGGAGGCATTGGATCGCCTAGCGGCGGTAATCGGTAAACAGTAACCGGTTATCCGTTCACCGATAACTGAATATCGTTACGGACAAACGAACACAGACTCATGAACATTACCCTCATCGCTACCGCCAAATTTGGCCTAGAAACAGTTGTGAAGCAGGAAGTCCAGGCATTGGGCTTTGAGGAAATTGTGGTGTCAGACGGCCGTATCGAATTCACGGCCACGCTGGCAGACATCCCCAAAGCCAACCTGTGGCTGCGCACCGCAGACCGCGTGCTGCTGAAAATCGCTGAGTTCCCCGCCCACACTTTCGACGACCTGTTTGAGCAAACCAAAGCCCTCCCCTGGGAGGATTGGATTACGCAGAACGGCAAATTTACCGTCAACGCCAAAACCCATAAATCTGCACTCAAAAGCGGCCGTAGCTGCCAATCCATTGTAAAAAAAGCGGTGGTCGAGCGGCTCAAAACCGCTTACCAGATTGACTGGTTCCCAGAAACCGGTGTGGCGTTCACCATTCAACTGGCATTGGTGCGCAACACGGCTTTGCTCACCTTGGACACTTCTGGTGTAGGGTTGCACAAGCGCGGCTACCGTGAAGAAGCTGGCAAAGCCCCCCTCAAAGAAACGTTTGCCGCTGGCTTGGTGCAGCTCAGCTACTGGCAGCCAGACCGCCTGCTGCTGGACCCTATGTGCGGCTCTGGCACCATTCTGATTGAAGCCGCTATGCTGGGACGCAACATCGCGCCGGGGCTGCACCGCAGCTTTGCCGCCGAGGGCTGGCCCATTGTCCCCGCTGAGGCGTGGGTACTGGCTCGCCAGGAAGCTCAAAATGCCATCTTGCCCAGCGGCAACTTGCAACTGCAAGGCAGCGACAGCGATCCCACCGCCATCGAGATTGCTCGCAGCAACGCCACCAAAGCGGGCGTCGCCGATGACATTCAGTTCCAGGTAAAAGATGTGCGAAAGTTGTGGATCGACCGCAAGTTTGGCATAGTGATCACCAATCCACCGTACGGCATCCGCTTGGCAGAGTATCGGGAGCTAAACAGTATCTACCTTGCGCTTAACAAGATGTTCCGCAAAAAGGACGGCTGGTCTGTTTACGTACTCACTGCCGACCAGAAATTCCCAAGCTATTTCAAACGCGCCAAGCCAAATCGGGTTCGCAAGCTGTACAACGGCACCATTCAAACGAACTATTATCAATATTACGGCCGTAAACCCCCAAACCGTTAGCCATTCTTTCCATACCCTTTAACCAATTTTTACATGACTTTCTTCCTATTATTCTGGGGCTATTTGTCACTTCGGCTGCGATATCCCCTACCTCATACTGTTTTCTTAATATCCTCTGCATAAGAACTCCTTATCTTTAACAGCTCAGATTTACATAACCAAAGCATTTTAGGCCGTTCATCACGGCATTTTTGAGCCCCACCTTGTAACGGCCAAAAAGAATTTTGTAGCGGAACGGCCTTGCATTTGGCTTTTATTTAAGCAAACTACCGAAACAAGACACGTGGTTTGCATTGATTCCAGCAGAAAAGCGAGTCGCTATGGCCCACGTTTCGCGCAAGCTCTCAAACGCCTTTGAAGGTGCATTGGCTGGCGGCGGCGATCCCGCCACGTCACCTCTCTATATTTTTGGCCCTTTTTTGAAATTGATCGTAGTCGCTGGCGTTGCGCAGGTAACGTTTGGCGCCAGCGTCTGGCTGGTGGTCTTCACCATCGCGATGGTTTCGGCCATGTACCGGCTGGTCATGCTGTGGGTAACAGACGGCAGCGGCGGTAGCGGCCTCAGCGAAGAGGAGTTTGGCAGTTGGGCGGTTAAACTGAACGCAGGCATCACCTTTATCGAGTATACGCTTACCTTTTTGGTAAGCATGGCCGCGCTGGTTACCTTTATTGCCGACCGCTTCCCTGTTTTGAACGATATGTTCCTGGGGCTGCGCATTCGTGCCTTTGTGGCCATTGGGCTGAGCGTGGTCACGGGCTGGCTGGTGAACCGAGGCCCCAAAGTAGCGGCCAGAGCATTTGGCCCGGCCACCGCCGCCGTGCTGCTGCTGCTGTGGATCATGGTGTTTGCTACGATTTGGCAATACGGCTTCCGCTTACCCACTATTGATTGGCAAGCGTTTGCCCCACCGTACATAGGCTATACCTTTGGCGGGTTCGCCCGCATCTTGGCGGTCATGACGGGAATTGAGGTATTTGCCAACCTGGTGGCAGCTTACGACGGCTCGCCGCAAGACAAAAGCCGGAAAGCATTTGGCAGTTTGCTTATTATCATGGGCACTACGGCCGTTACCATGCTCATCGTCGGCCCCATCATCTTTGAACTGGCAGACCCGACCAATGCGGAGGTTTCTGTTTTTACCCAAACGATGGATTTATTGCTGCCTGCGCCGCTGCCATTCGTGGGCACGTTGGTAGGTGTGGCCGTGCTGCTGTCAGCATCAGCAGCCAGCGCGCAGGGGCTGCAAAATCTGTTTGTGGGGCTGCGCTTTCGCCATTACGTGCCAAAGTTTATGGGCAAGCGCAACCCGTTTGGCGTGGCCGATAAGCCCGTTTGGCTAGAGGTTGGACTGGTTATTATTTGCTTCATCTTTTTTGGCACGCATGAAGAAACGTATCTGGCGATCTATGCCGCGGGGGTTTTCATTTTGCTGAGCATGACGGGCTGGGCAGCCAGCAAGCGGCTCCTGCGAGAACTGCGGCAATCATATTCCGGCGGACAAACGGCCGCTTCCACGTTACCCAGAGTAGGCGTTCTGCTGGGAACCATCATCGCCTCCTTGCTCACAACGGGGGCGACTGCGATTATCTTCCAGGAGCGTTTTTTTGAAGGGGCATGGACGTACCTGCTCTTTTTACCACTGCTCTACGTAGCGTTCAGCTATTTTCGCACCCATTTGGGTGAGCCAACGGCCGTTGAAGACCGGTTGGGTAAGCTCATTGCGGGTCGTCCCGCCCTGGCAACGTCGGATATTGGCCGTGGCTTTGCTGAGGTTTATCCGCCGCAGCACATCTTGGTGCCGTTGGATGGTTCGCCGCTGGCGGAAACGGCCGTGCCCGTGGCTACACACATGGCTAAACAGTTTGACATTCCACTCACGTTATTTTCAGTCACAGACAGATCGGCTCAATCGGAACAAAAAGCGTATTTGGATGAGCTGGCAGCACAGTGGCAAGATCGCATGAAAGCTGTCCAAACGGCCGTGCAGACAGGGCCAGTTGCCAAAACCATTGAGCAAACGGCCGTCGCTCACAACGTCAATCTTATCGTTATGTCTACTCGTGGGCATTCTGGCATGAGGCGACTGCTGCTGGGCAGCGTGGCCGGGCAGTTGGTGCAGCAGGTAACGCTGCCTGTGTTGCTGCTGCCACCTGTCTTGGAAACGGCCGTACCGACCCAATTCCGCAAGATTCTCATCACCTTGGACGGCTCCAAATATGCCGAGCGCGTGCTGCCCTACACGCTGCCCATTGCCCGCAAATTTGGCAGTGAACTTCTGTTGCTCACCGTCCCACAGCGCAACAGCGAAGAAACTCTAGGCTTAAAAATGCAGCAATACCTAGACAGCGTAGCAAAATTCTGCAACAATGAAGGCATACTCGCTAAAGTGTGTCTTACCGGAGACGATCCGGCCAAAACAGCCATTCAAATCAGCCAGGATGCAAATATCGACCTGATTATGCTGGCTACTCACGGACGAGGTAGCTGGCAGCGTATGCTTCTTGGCAGCGTCGCCGACGAGATCGTGCGGAACGCAAATTGTCCTGTATTCCTTGTACCAACCAGGCAAACTACAGAACGTATTTCGATTAACGAAGAATAAGTTCCCTGTGGTTTGTATAACAACGAATGCCGGGTAAAGGAAAATATCATGCTACAAGACTCTCATAATTTCCCAATAAACGGCATCAATGTTCTTTCTGATTCCCTCCAAGACATCACTATTACCCAAAAATTTGCCACCATTCAGAAGCGGCTGGCACCGATGTTTGAAACAGTGTTTCCCAACACCCTGGCTCCCAGAACCGTCATTGTGGTTCCCAGCCTAACAATGGATGCAGAAGAATTGAACAAAATTTCTGGCATTCATTATTATGAAGAGCGCATGTTGTGCCTGCTGATGCTGCTGCAACTGCCGCGCACGAACCTCATTTTTGTGACCAGCCAACCAGTTCACGAAGCGGTTGTCGATTATTATTTGCATCTTTTGCCCGGCATTCCAGGCTACCACGCCCGGCGGCGGCTGACGCTGTTAAGCTGCCACGATGGCTCTTCCGTTTCGCTTACCCAAAAAATCCTGCAGCGACCCCGCTTGCTGGCCCGCATCCGTGCTGCCATTCCAGACCCGGAAGTGGCGCACATAACTTGCTTCAACACCACGCCGCTAGAACGACGGCTGGCAGTAGAACTGAATGCACCACTGTACGCCTGCGATCCGGCGTTGACGCATTGGGGTACGAAGAGCAACGGCCGTAAAGTGTTTCAGGCGGCTGGCGTTCCCATTCCGTTGGGCTTTGAAGATTTGCGCGACGAGCAGGACATCATCAATGCGCTCACCCACCTAAAAGAGGCTCAGCCTAGCCTGCGTCGTGCCGTCGTCAAGCTAAACGATGGTTTTTCTGGCGAGGGGAATGCAGTCTTTTCTTATGAGGGCTGCGGGGTGAACGGCCGTTTGCGCAACTGGATCGCGGCGGAACTACCCAAACGCCTCCGCTTTGAGGCCGCCACCGAAACGTGGGACAGCTTCAGCCAAAAATTTCGCCAAATGCAGGGCATTGTGGAAAGCTGGATTGACGGTGATGACAAGCGTTCTCCCTCGGTGCAATGCCGCATCAATCCGCTGGGGGAAACTGAAATCATTTCCACGCATGATCAGGTGCTGGGTGGCCCATCTGGGCAAATTTTCCTCGGCTGCACCTTTCCAGCAGATGCTGAATATCGTCTGGAAATTCAAGAGGCAGGCAAGCGCGTTGGGGATGTTTTAGGGCAGCAGGGCGTGATCGGCCGTTTTGGTGTGGATTTCATCTCGGTAAAAACGGGAGATGGTTGGCAGCATAGTGCCATCGAAATTAATTTACGTAAAGGCGGCACCACCCACCCGTTTCTCATGTTGCAATTCCTCACCAACGGCATCTACGATGCGGGCGAAGGGCAATATTTCACCCCCATGGCCCAGCCCCGCTACTATTACGCCTCTGACAACGTACACAGCAATGCCTACCTTGGCCTCACGCCGGACGATCTGGTTGATTTAGCCGTGCTAAACGGGCTGCACTTCAATGGTGCCACACAACAAGGCGTAGTCTTTCATTTGATGGGAGCACTCTCAGAATTTGGCAAATTTGGCACCGTCTGCATCGGCGATAGCCCCGAACGCGCCCAAAAACTGTATCAGCAAACCATCAACACCCTGGAGCAGGCCGCCAACTGTTAACCACCAATCTTTGTCAGTCCACTTCACATACAATCTATGAGGTAGTTCACGCTATCGTTAAATGCACTGCTGAGAATCCTCTATCTGCCCTCAATGTGATTTTTGACACTTGTTATGGATGCAGAAGGTTTCGTAAAATGCCCACATGCCACCCACAACCCCATCTTCACGTCTAACTGACAGCCGGCTGGCCAATCTGGCCGCCCGGCAAATTTATGATGGCTTCTGCCGATTTCGCGGCCGTTTCCAAGAGATCACCTGCCTGGCACAAAAACGATTTGAAGAGAAAGATTGGCACGCTCAACGCGCCGACTCATTGCAGCGGCTCAATTTGTATCGAGAAATTGTGGACCGCGTAGTGATTATAGTGGAAGAGCTGCTAGGTGAGCGACGCACGCGCAAAGTTGTTTGGTCTGGCATGAAGGCGGTTTACTCTGGCTTGATTGATGAAAAATCGGATTGGGAATTAGGCGAAACTTTCTTCAACTCGATTACGCGCCGCATTTTCACCACGGTGGGGGTTGATCCTCAAATTGAATTTGTTGACCCTGATTATGATTTGCCTCCGTTGACCGATCCCAAATCATTGTACACCACGTATTATCCGGGTAATTTAGATGAGACTGTGCAGCAAATGTTGCTAGCCTGCCAGCTCAACGTGCCTTTTGCCAACTTTGCTGAAGATTGCCGCCAGATTAGTGACAGGCTTCGCCGTTTTTTGGAAGAAAATCGCTCGTCTTTGTACCGGATTGATGTTGTGAATTCGCTCTTTTTCCGAGGAAAGGGTGCTTATCTGATTGGCCGAATCTACACACCGCAAGGTTTGGTGCCGCTGTCTCTGGTGTTGTTGCAAGGTAAGAAGGGCATTTTTATTGATGCCGTGTTGCTAGACCAGAGCAGCGTGAGCATTTTGTTTAGCTTTACCCGCGCTTATTTTCATGTGATGGTGGAACGGCCGTCTGACCTTGTGCAATTTATCCGCTCCATCCTCCCACTTAAGCGCGTTGCCGAAATTTACATCTCGCTAGGGTACAACAAACATGGCAAAACCGAGCTGTACCGCACGCTGTTGAACCATTTCAAACAGTCTCAAGCCCCGCTAGAAATTGCCCCCGGCCAGCGCGGCATGGTCATGACGGTATTCACCCCGCCCGACCTGGATGTTGTGTTTAAGCTCATTAAAGATCGGTTTGCCCCTCCAAAAAAGACGACGCGCCAGGACGTGATGCGCAATTATGACCTGGTGTTCCGCCACGACCGGGCCGGACGGCTGATCGATGCCCAATCGTATGAATTTTTAGAGTTTAAGAAAAGCCGTTTTCAGGAAGCATTACTAACGGAACTGCTTGAGATTGCCGGCAACACGGTTCGGATTGCGGAAGATGAAGACACCGTTGTGGTGAGTTATGCGTATGTAGAGCGGCAGGTAACGCCCCTGGACATCTTCTTGAAGCAAGCAGACACAGCCACTGCCAACCACATTATCATTGATTACGGTCAGGCAATTAAGGATTTGGCAGTGACCAACATTTTTGCTGGGGACATGCTGTTGAAAAACTTTGGCGTTACGCGGCATGGGCGGGTGGTTTTTTACGACTATGATGAGCTACGACCGTTAACTGAATGCAACTTCCGCAAATTCCCCCAGGCGATGAGCTACGAAGATGAACTCGCCGCCGAGCCGTGGTTCCACATCGCCGAAAATGACGTATTCCCCGAAGAGTTTCTCCATTTTATGGGGCTACCCAACAGCGTGAAAGATACATTCTTGCAGCATCACAGCGATTTACTGGACGCAACCTTCTGGCAGGAAACTCAGCAGCGCATTTTGGCAGGGGAGATCATTACGATACGGCCGTATCTGGAACAACACCGCCTGCCCCAACCCTCAGACGTTCTTGACAGCTAAACATCCACACGTAAAATTAACCTCACAAAAATTTGCCACAGAGGACACAGGGATTTAAGAGAATTTTTCCTCTGTGGCAAAAACCGCAGCGATGAACGCCTTTGGCAAGCGGGAGCTGCAAACCTAAGTAAGCGGCCAACAAAACTCCTTTAAAGAAAGTGGCCGCTTACGCAAAGCCCATTCGCCAATTCCACAAACTCTCTTGCGAATGGGCAAATGAAAGAGCCGCAAGCCCGAATTGGGCTGGCGGAAGCAGGGTGGAACCGCGACTTGAAAAAGCCGTCCCTGCAACACAGTTATTGTGTTGCAGGGATTTTTTTATTTGTGCAGTCGCCGCGGTTTCTTACCGCGCAACGTCGCGCAAAGAATGCGCGGCTACCAAATGAGGAACTAGATGACTGAATTTACCCTTGACACCATCACCGCTCTGGCAAAGCGGCGCGGCTTTGTTTATCAAACCTCCGAAATTTATGGCGGACTGGCTAGCTCATATGATTATGGCCCACTGGGCACAGAACTGCTGCGCAACATCAAAAACAAATGGTGGCAGGAGATGATTCGCGAAAAAGCGGACATGATCGGGCTGGATTCGCAGATTTTGCTGCATCCACAAACGTGGGTTGCCTCCGGGCACGTCGATTCTTTCACCGATCCGTTGGTGGAGGACAAGGTGACGCACAAACGATACCGTGCCGATCACCTGATCGAAACATGGTTGGCGAAGCAAAAAGAAACATCAGCACTGGTTGTGGAAGAATTGACTGTTGATGAAATGGGCGCATTCATCGCTGAAAACAAAGTTCTTAGCCCAGACGGCAATCCTGTGACTGAGCCGAAAGAATTTAATATTTTGTTTGAAACGGCCGTTGGTGCTATCGAAGGTGCCAAATCAAAACTATATTTGCGCGGCGAAACTGCACAAGGCATCTTTACCAATTTCAGGCAGGTACTGGATTCTACCCGCGTGAAGCTGCCGTTTGGCATCGGGCAGATCGGCAAAAGTTTTCGCAATGAGATTACCACGGGGCAATTTGTGTTCCGTACGCTGGAGTTTGAGCAGGCAGAGATCGAATATTTCTTTGACCCAGAGCAAGCTGGGTGGCAAACACTGTTTGCAGAGTGGCAGCAGCGGATGTGGGAGTTTGTGGTCAACACGCTGGGCGTGCGCGAGGAAAATCTACGCTGGCGACGCCATTCAGACAAAGAACGCAGCCATTACAGCCGCGAAACATATGATCTGGATTACCGCTTCCCCTTTGGCTTCAAGGAGCTGTGGGGCGTGGCCTACCGCACCGATTATGATTTACAGCAGCATATCCAACATGCTGGCGCAAAACTCAACTACAAAGATCCGTTCACAGGCAAACAGTTTGTGCCGCACGTCATTGAGCCAGCCGTCGGTATTAACCGCCTCTTTTTGATGCTGCTATGTGATGCATATTGGCAGGATGCAGAGAATAAGCGAACCGTGTTGCGTTTTAAGCCTGAACTTGCGCCTTATAAAACGGCCGTCTTCCCCCTCCTCCGCAATAAGCCAGAACTCGTACAAAAAGCGCAAGCTGTCTACCAACTAGTTGCCCCGCACCACACCACCACCTGGGACGACCGGGGCAACATCGGCAAACGGTATTACTACCAGGATGAAATCGGCACGCCGTTTTGCATTACCATTGATTTCGAGACCCTGGAAACCAACACCGTCACCGTCCGCCACCGCGACACCACCGCCCAAGACCGCGTCAATGTTGACCAGTTGCTAAGCTACCTGCAAAATCAACTAAATCTTACCTAAACTTGAGGAGAAAGCATCCTCAGATGCGTCTCTGCAAAAGTCCGTTCGCATCTGAGGATGCTCACTCCTCAGTGGGGAGAGTTTGGAGAAACTGTTGGGCTTGGTGGCGTACGGCCGTTCGCTCCGCATCATCCAAATAGCGCAAATCCAACACGTTGCGCCCCAGGCGCGGATTGGCGCGCAGAGTAGTCTCATGCTGTAGTAAAAAGTTCCAGTAGAGAAAGTTAAATGGACAGGCATATGGTACGGCTGTTTGCGGGTGCGGGCTGCGCTTTGCACCAGCAGCACCCGCACATTTTGCCGCCCCACAGCTTCATCAGCCGCTTGCAAAGCTGGATGGTTTTCAAGAAGCTGATCGCCTAGAATCCAGACGGCCGTTTCAGCCACAGCTACAGCCCCGATTCATCAAACTCGCGCACAGCCTTGGGGCCGCTGCGTGCCAAGCCTTCGTAAAACCCTTCTCGGTCAGATTCTCGATAATCGATCCGCTGAACGTTAAAAGGCACCAGCTTGTCGCCATTGCGCCGCCGTGCCAACATCTCCAAATAATAATCCAACGCATTCCGCACGCTGTGAACATCCGTCCAATCAGATTTGTACACCGGAACGGCCGCACGGTTGAAAATCCAAGTCATGTTGGGCATGGAGCCAAAAGTACGATGGCAAGCCCCGTCTATCCCGTCCAGCAAAATTGGCCGCGTGACGCCGTACACCGACTGCATCGCCCTGGCGTGTTCCGTTTTTTGGACCATCGAGGTAAGGTGCGGGTAATACTCCCCTGGATGGGCTTCATTGGTGTATAAAAATATCGACCCAACTTTCTTACTAGCATACGCATCAGCCAGCGCATTCATGGATGGCGACGCCATCCCACAATAGGGTCAGGTAAAGCTGCCAAACTCCACCACTGTGAAGCGATTGGCCGTAAAAATCTGGCTGAGGCTCGTTTCGTTGCCATCCAAATGCCACAGCGGGAAATCTGGGGCAGTTTCCCCCAGGGGTGGGCTCCCCGCAAAATTCATCCACGGGGCAACGTTATCTTCTGTAAATTCTGCATAGTTGTATGCAGTAATTAAATCGGCCGTAATCATAAATACTCCTAAACAGATTGGCTGCTCCCGCAGGTTGCTTTGGTCAAGCCAGGAGTTACACGCAAACCGTAGAAAGTCGTTTGAAAATCTAAGGACAATTTCTGGGTGGTTTGCTCAACTAAAAGCAGGGGAAATCGCTCCCATTACTTCGAAATAATTTCCCGCTTTTATTCAAAAACAAGGACAATGTATCCTCATTTTAGCAACATTCCGCTAGATGACGAAGCAAGAAATCACAAAAATTTAGATTAATTGTAGCAAAGCAAATACGGCCGTTCGTGAGCCAGCTCACATAAATCCCCCACGCCCAACGATAATCTGTAAATCACAAAAACGGTAAGGAGTATTTTATGAAACGACCATTTAGTTGGATAATTATTTTTGGTTTGCTGCTGGCGGCTTGCCAAGCAGGCACGGCCAGCGAACCAGCCGTAGATAATATTGTAGAAACGGCCGTATCCCCCACCAATACCGACATTCCAGAGCAGTCTGAAGTAGCTGACCCCACTGAAGAACCAGAACCGGAGGAACCAGAGCAAGAGGAATCTGAAGAAATGGAAGAAGAACCAACCGCAACCCCGGAAAGCAGTGAAGAGAGCGACCCAGTTACCCAAGCCAACGGGACCGAACTGTTCACCACTGATGACCGAAGCGATAGACTTGCCTCGCTCACCCGCGATTGGAACACCAACTGGAATTTACGCACCATCAGCACGGATGAACTGCTCTCTGGCGGGCCACCCCGCGACGGCATTCCTTCCATCGACAACCCACAGTTTATCTTCCCCGATGCGGCCGAAGCATGGCTGGCTGGCAACGAACCGGTTATTGCTGTTGAATTCAACGGGGATGCTCGCGCCTACCCGCTGCAAATCCTCACCTGGCATGAGATTGTGAATGATGAAGTTGGCGGTGTGCCACTCATTGTTACTTTTTGCCCACTGTGCAACTCCGCCATCGTGTTCGAGCGCACGCTGGACGGCGAACCAGTGGAATTTGGCACTTCTGGCTTGCTGCGCAACTCTGATTTGGTGATGTACGATCGCAAAACGGAAACGCTGTGGCAACAATTCACTGGTGAAGGGCTTATTGGCGATAAGGCTGGTGAGCAGCTTACCTTCTTGGCCTCAGCCATCATCAGCTTTGATGATTTCAGGGCAGCCCATCCAGACGGCGTGGTTTTGTCGCAGGATACGGGCTTTTCTCGAAATTACGGCCGTAATCCCTACGCCGGTTATGACACTGTTGGCAACAACCCCTTCTTGTTCGATGGCGAATTAGATGAGCGCTTGCCTGCCGTGGCGCGCGTTGTCACCGTCTCGCTGCCGGACAGCACCGACATTGCCTACCCGCTAGATGTTTTGTTTGAGCAAGGTGTGATCAACGACGTGCGCGGCGAGCAAAATGTGGCCGTCTTCCACGTGGGCGGCACGGCCAGTGCCCTGGGTGCGGCCGTCATTGCCGATGCCGAGGATGTGGGCGCAACGGGCGTATTTGATCCCGTCGTGGATGGCCAACTGCTCACTTTCCGCAAAGATGGGGAATTGATCATCGACAATGAAACGGGCAGCACCTGGAACATCGTTGGGCAAGCCATTGACGGTGAATTGGCCGGGCAGCAGCTCCAGCGCATCGTCCACGGCGACCATTTCTGGTTCTCTTGGGCAGCTTTTAAGCCAGATACCATTATTTACCAACCATAAAAATAGAGACTGGAGATTAGAGACTAAAAATCTCCAATCTCCTCATCTCCAATCTCCACAGTTCCCATGTCTGACCGTCCCCTGTGGCGACTGCTCCTCGACTTGAAAGCAGCCGTTCCACCCCAACCACCCCTCACCTGCGCCGAATGTTTTGCCCTGTTGGAATATTTAGCGGAAGCGTTGAGCGCAGAAACGGCCGTTGACCATCAAGAACAACTCCAATCTGCCATCCAGAAACACCTCACCGTTTGCCCCAACTGCCGTGCCGCCTATGAAAAGCGGTTGGCACAAATGGAGCAACTGTATCGGCTGCTAAACAAACCATGAGGAACCGCCAACCACTTTGAAGCGCATCATCACTGTGGGTAAAATCATCCCCATGAATAAATTGATGCGCTTTGCCACTGGTTTTTGCTTCATCTTCCTCATCTTAGCCGTAAGCTGCAGCTCGGAACCACCGCTGGAAGAAGCCAGTGATGCTGATGTAAGCTCCACCAGTACGGCCGTTTCCCCAACCACCGAATCTACTGAAGGCACACCCCTGCCGCCGCCCGCCGTCGCTACCACCCTGCCCACCAGCACCCCCCCCGTTGTTGAAGAAACCACAACCGCAAGCGGCTTTATCCTCTCCCCCATCGGCGAGGAGGGTGCACTGGTTAGCCTGACGCTCAACAGTCAGGTGGGCATCTTGCTCGATGAGTACCCGGAAGAAATGCGGGGCGAAGTTGCCGACGCGCTGGCGGCCGAATCAGACGCTTTCTGGGTAGAGCTGGCCCAGCGGCAGGTAGCCCTCACCCACAATCGATTGCATTTTCGGCCGTTTTTCTATGCCAACAAAGGCCAACTCCCCCTGCCGCCACAGAGCCTCTGGCACATTGAGCTAACCGGCGAACCAACGCGCCAAACCATCAACGGCCATGAATTCATCTTGATTGATTACAGTTTCAGCGGCACCCTGCTCACCGGGCAAGATGAACCGGGCAAGGCAGAACCTGCCCTGGCCGAAGTGGGCGGCATCTGGGATGAACCGTTCATCTTGCCACCCGATCCTACACAGTTGCTCCAGCGCACGGGCAATGCCTGCATCAACGAAGGCGGCTTCCCCCCCAACAGCTACGACTCTGAAAATGTAGACATCTTCTACGATTACACCTGCACCGCCGACAGCGGCGGCGCGGCGGGCTGCCATCGCACCATCCTGCCCGCGCTCTCCTGCCTGCAAGCATTGAACGGGACTGTGGGGACGGTGGAAACGGCCGTTCGCTTCCAGCGACTCGAATGGGATGAAGATTTGGCAAACCAAATACGGATTGGCGAAGTAGTCTCCGAAGATGCTCCCGACCTGCTGGTCGTCAGCGAAGATTTGCAAAATTACCGCGTCGTTTACCGCTACTTTCCCTCCAACAGTTGTGCTCTGGCTGAAGGCTGCGTCAACGGCACCGGCTGGCGGCGGCTGCTTCAGTTTGACGCCACCGCCCACAATTTAGGCGCAGCCCCGCTGGATATTGGCCCCGTGGTGGCGGAAAATCCGCTCACCAATATGCTGGAATACAATAGTTGCCACGCTCATTTTCACTTCCAAAATTATGGTGAATTTCAGCTTGGCACCACCAGCCAGCCCAGCAAGCAAGCATTTTGCGTCGAAAGCACCAGCCGCTTCAGCAACAACGAGCTGTCGCCGCTGACCCACGACTTTAGCTGCACCAACCAGGGCATCCAGGCAGGCTGGGTAGATGAGTACGGCGCAGGGCTGGATTGCCAATGGATCGACATCACCGACCTTGAAATCGCAGGAGAAGGCACGGAACTACCACTGAGCTTCCGCTTCAACACGGAACAATTTTTGTGTGAAGGGTACCCAGTGCTGGACGAGGCGGGGCAGCCCGTCTTTGAACCGAGCGGCTTGCGCAACAGCGATGGTCTGCCCATTAGCCGTCCCCAATGTGACTTTGTAGACGATTGGGACGCGACGAACAGCGGCACAGAAACCGTAACCATTCCGGCAACGGGCAGCTTCGTCACGCAGCCGTGTGCCAGCAGCGAACACGGACCAAGAAGAAATTGTGGCTTTACGGCCGTTCCCCTTCCCAATTTGCCCGAAGCTAGCGACCCAGAAGAGCCATCTCTCCGCTGCACACCCGGCAGCACGGTGCAGCTCAGTTGCACAATTGAAGGGGATGCGGAACAGGTGGTGCGCCTTTGCGAAACCAGTGCAGCACTAGGCGTTGGCACCGCCTGCACCTTTACCGATTCGCTGCTAAATCAGGTAATCTCTGGCAGTGAGGCCACGCTCAGCTTCACCTGCCCCTTCGTGCGGGATGAAAACGAACCGGGTGGTGACTACGCACTTTACTCCGCCCCCCTCTTCGCGGGCGACGCCTTCACCCAAGTTACCTGCGCACCAGTGCAGTAAAAAATTTGCCACAGAAGAATAAGAGAGACTACAAAAGTCTTTGAGACTTTTGTAGTCGGGGAATTGCGAGTTCTCCTTTTAAATCTCTGTGGCCAAAACCGGAGGATTTGTGAGATATTTTTTTGCCTGGTTGGGTTCCAAGCGGGCTGCCAAGCGAGACGTGGCAGAACCGGGCTGCTTGCTCGATCGTGCCGCCAACGCCAACTTGCCCGTCCCGGCGGGCGGCATTTTGCTGCACAACTTTTACGACCTATTGCTAAAAGAAAACGTCCTTAAAGAAAATGAAGGCAAGGTCACGGCTACTTCTGCCGACGCTTTGCATGAGCTGCTTTTCACCATCGCCCACTTCCCAAAAATTAACGCGCCGATGGTGGTACGGCCGTTGCATCCTAACAGCTTCGGTCCCACCCTTCCAGCCATCCAGATGGACAACCCCACCTTGCTATCAAGCTCGTTATGCGAAGGATGGTCGTCGCAAAACGGCCGTCACGATCTGCTGCTCATCACCCTGCCGAAAACAGAATTGCGGGGAACGGCCGTTACTCCCCAAAACGCCACCACAGACCAACTTATCCAGGCAGAAACCACCACACCCCTGCCCCGTCTAACCCGCTGGCAACGCCCCGACGACAGCCTGCCGCCACACGCTCAGCGGCTGCAAATGCTCCTGCGCGGCCTGCGCCGCACCTTTGGCGATGATGGTTGGGAAATTGAGTGGCTGGATGACGGCCGTATCTGCTGGCTGTGGGAGTTGCACCAATATTGACAGGTCCTTTCTTCGTTATTGAATGGTTAATATGAGCAAACACAACTCTAAATGGTAGTAGAAAGGCGGGAAATTGTGAATGGTGAATAATGAATTGTGAATTGTTGACAGGGAAAGGAGATGGTAATACGGCCGTAACCTCTTCTTAACGTGCCTGAAAGAAATTGGGGGCAAACTCCTGCTCATCATTGAAACTGATTTGTTTCATCGAAGAAAGGAGCAGACAATGTTAAATTCTCCCAATTTCACACCTTCGCCGCGTGTGCCAACGGGCTTGCAGCGAAGAATTCAGCTAAAAGAACCCCTTGTTGAGAAAACCCCAAAAATTGAACGGCCGAATCGGTTCAAATTTAACCACGATGCATTGAGCAACCTCTCCTTGCTGGATCAGGTGCTGTTTGAGCAGTTTGGGCAGGGGCCGCAGGTGCAGGTTCCTTTTGCCACGATGCACCGCGCCTTTGAGCATTTTGCGGCGATTCAACCGGAGGCCATCGCGGTGGCGCATCAAGGCGAATCCATCACCTATGGTGAGCTGGATCGGCAGGCGAACCGCTTGGCGGCGCACCTGGCCGAGCTGGGCGTGCAGACGGGCGACCATGTGGCCCTCTTTTTGCAGCGGTCCATTCCCATGATTGTGGGCATTTTGGCCACGCTGAAGGCGGGCGCAGCGTATGTGCCGCAGCATGTCGGCGTTGCTCCAGAAGCGCATCTAAATTATGTGCTGGACGTGGCCAACATCGACGTGATTTTGACAATTTCCCGTCTGGCTGATCAGGTTCCGGTGCCAGACGGCCGTTCCCTCCTCATCGTCGACGAATTTATGCAGCAACCATTTGCTGACGAGACTGAATTTGTAGAGAGCTTTGTGCCGGAAACGGCCGTTTCCCCCCACAACACCTGCTTCATCATCTTCACATCCGGCACGACGGGAACGCCCAACGGCGTGCAGGTGACACACGGCAACGTCGGCAATATTCTGCTCACCGCCCCCGGCAACTTGGGCATTCAGCCAGGCATGAAGGTGGGGCAGATTCTGAGCATCGCCTTTGACATGGCCGCCTGGGAGATTTTGGGTTGCCTGGGCAATGGCGGCACGCTGATCATTCGCGGCAAAGATTTTATGAACGTGCTGCGGCAGGTGGATGTGGTGATTTCTACCCCCTCCATTTTGAGCAGCTTTGATGCCGACCAACTGCATAACGTGAAGGCCGTGGCTGTAGCGGGTGAGCCGTGCCCGCGACCATTGGCAGACAAATGGTCCTCGTTTTGCACCTTCTACAACTCCTGCGGCCCCACTGAAGTAACGATCGTCAACACCGCCGAGCAGCATTTTCCCTGGAAAGCAGGGCTAACCATCGGTAAACCCACGCCCAACAACACGGTTTATGTTTTGGATGAAAATTTACGGTCGTTGCCCATCGGTGAGGTAGGCGAGATGTGGGCTGGCGGCGATTGTGTCTCCAAAGGATACATTGGTAACGAGGTGCTGACGGCCGAGCGGTATCGCCCCGACCCGTTTTTGGGCAACGGCCGTATGATGTTCCGCACCCGTGACTTGGGTAAATGGACGGCCGAGGGGGAGCTGGAGCATTACGGCCGTACCGATGATCAGGTAAAAATTCGCGGCTTTCGCGTAGAGCTGGACTCCGTTTCGGCCGCGCTGGAATCCACACCCAACTGTAAACGTGCCGTGGCGCTCAAGCTAGATAGCCGTGATTTGGTTGGCTTTGTCTCGCCGCGTACGGTGGATGTAGAAACGGCCAAGCAGGCGGTGGCGGATCAGTTGCCCTACTATTGCACGCCCAAATTCATCATTGATCTGGACGAGCTGCCCAAAACGCCGCGCGGCAAGATCAACAAGCGGCTGCTGCTAGAAATGGCAAAAGCACACGACGCGGCACTGGAAAGTGAGCGCTAGAAACTGCATAAGAAATTAGCCACGGATTACACGGATTTTGCAGATTGGAGCATAAAAAATCTGCGAAATCTGCGGAGAAATTGAAGGATAGTAAATCATGTTACGAACATTTCCTAATGAAGCATTGGCCGGACGAAAAAACACGAAGCAAGAACGGCCGTCACCCCATCAACCTGGCACCTTGCCGCCCCAACAACCGTTGCTGCGCCGGATATGGAAGCACCGCTACCTGATGCACTACCATCGCCTGATTGCTTTGGTTGTCATTGTGAACCTGGTGCTGCTGGGCTACGGCCTGCGCCAATGGAACTGGTGGACGGCCGAATCAATCAATCTGGCTGCATTGTCCAACATGGTCATTGCCAACATTGGCATCGCCATTTTGATTCGGCAGCAATATGTGATCAATTTGCTGTTCAAAATTGCCACCAGCGTCCCCACCAGTTGGCCGCTGCGCTTCCGCGCCCTGATGGGCAAGGTGTATCATTTTGGTGGCATCCACGTGGGTGGGGCCATCATGGGGACGCTTTGGTTTGCCGCCTTTGTCGGCTCGCTTATTTATAGCTGGATGAATGGCTTGCCCGGCGTTTCGCTGGCGACGATGATGGTGACAGGCGTGCTGTTGTTGCTGCTCATTGTCATCATCGCCCTTTCCCTGCCCCACTTTCGTGCCAAATACCACGACCAATTTGAGCTAATGCACCGCTTTGGCGGCTGGGCATCGCTGCTGCTGTTCTGGGTACAGACGGTGCTGTTCATCAACGATCAGGGTGGATCGCTGCTGGCTGCACCCGGCTTTTGGGTGCTGCTCATTGTCACATTTAGCATCGCCCTGCCCTGGCTGCGGCTGAAAAAGGTGCCGGTGCAGATTGAACGGCCGTCTAACCACGTTGCGCTGGTGCGCTTTAATCATGGTGTCACCCCGTTTGCTGGGTCGTCAACGGCCGTTTCCCGCAGCCCGCTCACCGAATGGCACTCATTTGCCAACGTGCCTGCGCCTGGCGAAGATGGCTTCCGTCTGACGATTAGCCGTGCTGGGGATTGGACGGGAGAGTTGATTGACGAGATGCCGTCCCATCTATGGGTCAAGGGCATTCCCACGGCCGGTGTGGGCAATATCGACCAGCTTTTTAAGCGGGTGGTGTGGATTGCCACCGGCAGCGGCATTGGCCCCACGCTGCCCCATCTGTTGGCGCACACCGCCCCGGCGCGACTGGTTTGGTCTACCCGCACGCCCCGCGCCACCTACGGCGATGCCTTGGTCGATGAGATTTTGGAATCCGAACCGAACGCGCTTATTTGGGACACGAATGAAAACGGCCGTCCCGATTTAGTCCAGCTTGCCTACGACGCCGTCCAGGAATTTGATGCCGAAGCGGTGATCGTCATTTCCAATAAAAAGCTCACCTGGCAGGTGGTCTACGGCATGGAAAGCCGGGGCATTCCGGCGTATGGGGCGATTTGGGATTCTTAAAAAGCGGAGATTAGAGACTGGAGATTTTTCAATCTCTAATCTCCAGTCTCCAGTCTCAAAAAAAGGAACACTATGAGTATTCAAATTGAAAAACACGGCCGTACCGTCGTCGTGCGGCTGAATCGGCCAGAGGTGTTGAACGCGCTGAATTCGGCGATGATGCACGAGATGGTGGCGCGGCTGACGGAACTGGATCGTGACCCGGAGGTGGGCTGCTTTGTCATCACGGGCAACGAGCGTGCCTTTGCTGCCGGGGCAGACATCAAAGAGCTGGCTTCCAAGAGCTACATGGAGATGTTCCACGAGGACTTTTTTGCCCCGTGGGATCAGTTTGCTGCGCTGCGAACACCGAAGATTGCGGCCGTTTCTGGCTATGCCCTCGGTGGTGGCTGTGAATTGGCCATGATGTGCGATCTCATTTATGCGGCAGACAATGCTAAATTCGGCCAGCCAGAAATTAAGCTGGGGCTGATTCCCGGCATGGGTGGCTCGCAGCGGCTGACGAAGCTGGTGGGTAAGGCCAAAGCGATGGACATGCTGCTCACCGGCCGCATGATGGATGCCGAGGAAGCGGAGCGTGCTGGTTTGGTTGCCCGCATCATCCCCGCTAAGGATTTGATGGCAGAAACGTTAGCGGCGGCGGAGATGATTGGCTGTTGGGGGAAAACGGCCGTGATTGCCGCCCGTGAAGCTGTTGAACGCGCCCAGGAAGGCAGCCTGCGCGAAGGGCTGCTCTTTGAACGACGCACTTACTACGCCCTTTGGGCCACAGCGGATGCCAACGAAGGGATGCAGGCGTTTTTGGAAAAACGGCCGCCTCTGTTTGTTGGTAAGTAGACGATAATAGATAATCAATCATCTTACAGAGGGCGTTGAGGTTTAAAAGACCTCAACGCCCTCTTAGTGTTTGTGCTGGGAAAGTTGTGGATAGCTTGACATCAATAGAGTATCATACCTGCCGCATCGCCCTGATTTGACCACAACTTTGGTAATCTTTTTGAAAGCCTGCGCTGAATTGCACGTGATTTGTTAAAATTTTGCATGCTTGCCTTGTAACGCTTGTTGTAAGATTAATTGCCTACCCTCTGAGCGTTATTGTGTCCCACTATTTCCACTACTGCTTAGCATAATGACAGCCATCTGAGCAATACAGCCCTCATTGAACCCCATCAAAAATTTAATCACTTTGTGACCCAATCAAATCATAATGGGTCTAAATAAAGATTGATTGATTTGGCTTGCTTGAGACGACTCTTGCGTAACAATCCTTCTCCTTGCGTCTCATCAAATTTGACTTGAAAATCCAATAATTAGCTATTGGGAAGTTGGCAACCATAATGGCTGGGAGATAGTGATGACTTCAACTTCATCTCAAGAAGATTGGCACCTAGGGGAATCTACGACAGGTATACGGATTCATTTCGGCTACGGAATAGCCCTGATTTTAATAATAGCAATTTTTAGTGTTCGGTTTGTTGGCTCTAGTGCAAATACCATCTTTTATGACGAGGCAGTAAATATCACATTAGGCTGGGAAGCGGTCTCAGGTGATTTTTCTCAAGATGCAACCTCATGGATATTTGGTTCATATCTTTATCCCATGGTTGCAGGGACGATTCATCACTTTGTTGGGGATTTTGGATTACGGTTTTTTACAGTTTCTTTAAATACTATTGCAGTTGTTTTTGTATTCTTCCTTACGCTTAACCTATTCGATCACCGTTCTGCCTTATGGGCCATGTTGCTTTTTGGCCTTAACGGAGCCAATGTTAGTTTGGGGCAGCTTGCTGTGTATGATTCTTTGGGTTTGCCTTTAATGGCAATCGCTTTTTACTGCACCATTCAGGCAGGGTTAGTCGAGCCTGAAAAAACGAATCGTTATCTGTTTCTAGCTGGTGTTGCTTTAGGGTTAAGCATCTTAGCAAAATATATTGGCCTCCTATTCTTGCCAGCACTTTTTTTGGTTACTATCTTGCATTTCTATTGGTATGGACGGTCACTCAAACCTGTATTTTTAATATTCTTCCCATTAACTCTGCTTATCTTAGGGGGTTACTTTTTATGGAATCAAGAGGCGTTAGTTTCGCTTTGGGTTCAACGTGAAATGTTGCTTTTTTATCCAGAAGAAAAATGGGTTATTTTTCGCAGCTACTTAGCTCATGCAGGGGTTCACTTAATTCTGGCTATTCTTGGTGTGCTCTTGCTACCCTCTTACCAAAACCCAATTATGCCCGTTGTTTCGCCTAAACTGAAAGGGTTCTTGTTCACTTTTTTAGGGTTAGCAACAGTGGTGGCTGCCTATCAAGTTTTCACCGAAAATATACAGTCTCTGTGGAAGCATGCTGCTTATAGCACAATCTTTTTTGCTCCTTTTGCTGGGTTTGGCGTATCTAGGCTAATGGCAAAGGGGCAACATATTTTTGGGCGAGGAAACGGAGATATCCCTTACCGCTTGTTATATACGTTCTTGTCGATTATTAGCGTTGTTTTATTCATAGAATATGGCCTTGCACAAAATTGGGGTCTTTTACATAGTTGGCCAAATTTAAGTGGTGCCAATGCATATTTGCAGTCGCAACCCCTTTCCCTGGAAACGAGAATATTGGCGGAGGAATCGGCCGTTTATGAATATTACAACGATTTTGGGGCAAATGATCGTGATGTTTGGAGCAATACCTTTTATATGGAGTATCGGGAATATAAAGGGGTTGATGCAATGGTTGCGGGTATTCGCGACCATTATTTTGATATTGTTATTTTAGATGACTATTACACACAAGAGACCAATGAGCATATTCGAAAAGCCTTAGCAGAGCATAATTATAGACGCGTTTATCAAGACCCAGATCCTCAAGTATTAAGTACTGGACAAGTGATTACTGTAACAGTTTATCGTTCACCTTGAGGATTTGCTCAACTTTAATTTTGTAAGAAGTTTGCAAATTGCCTATCCATTGAAAAAGGGAGTGACATTATGACAGGATTAACCGCACATCAAGCCAAGAAAATCACATTACTAGTTCTTGGATCAATAGCTTTGTTTCTTGGCAATTTTTTCCTGGTGCGCTTTTTTAATACGCTTATTTGGCCTTATTTATGGCCTCAGCCTGGAATTTATATAATTGTTGGATTTATCGTCTTTGCTTTATGGTTCCCTGAACTTTTTTCTGGCATTTGGGCTTTACGCGCTACCGGTATTTTAATGGTATTTGTGGGTGAATGTTATCTGCTCCATAGCTTACAGGTAACAATAGATGAGTTTTCATTTATTACAGCTCTGCACTTTTTTGGCACGTTTGGCACTTTTCTGGTCATGCTTCTTAGCTTCCTGAACCAGTTACGTTCAAAGAACAATAAGCTCCCAAGGCCTCTACCAGGGGAACTACCATATGTAGCAGCTGTCATTCCTACATATGGTGAGCCACTCAATATATTGCAGGATACGCTTCTTTCCTTAAAGCAACTTAATTACCCGAAAGAGAAGCTGTTTATTGTCATTTCTGATGATGGGCATCGTAAGCAAGTGGAAGCTCTGACTAAAGAGCATGGGGTTGCTTACAATTTGGGTCCTCAAAAAAATGCAAAAGCCGGCAATCTTAATTCGGCTCTTGAGTTTCTGAACCGTGAATTTCCGCAAGCATCACTTGTTTTGACTCAAGATGCAGATGAAATCGTTTCTCCTAGTTTTCTCAAGAAAACGGTTGGGTATTTTACAGATCCTAAGATGGCTTTTGTGCAAACGCCAAAGGAAGCAATTGCACCTCCAGGCGATCCTTTTGGTGTGCGGGATCGGGTATTTTACGACACAATTCAACCTGGGCGTAATGGGGCTGGTGCTGCTTTTTCTTGTGGCAGCGGTGTAATATGGCGGCTAAGTGCTGTTGAGTCAATTGGTGGTTTTGCTACATGGAATATTGTTGAAGACTTAACGACTTCTTATTTGTTACATAGTGTGGGTTACCGTTCTGAATATCACAATGAGATATTGACGGTTGGCTTAGCCCCAGATGACATTCCTGGTTTATTAAAGCAACGCGGCACTTGGGCAACTGACACATGGCGACTATTCTTATTTAAGAACCCCGTTATTACTCCAGGACTTACTTTGAGCCAGCGGCTGCAATATTTGGAATTGGGGTTGTTTTACGTCACTTCTGCCTTTTTTATGCCTGCTTTATTGCTAGTTCCGATACTGTCGCTGCTGACTGGCCAATTTGTGCCAATTGAGGGTTCTGCTTTGTTCCCATGGATTGGGGCAAGCTTCTTTTACTATTTGGTTTTGGCAAAGGGGCGGAGTGAGTTTTTGGCTAGAATGTGGCAATATTGGATAAGCCATGCGCCAACATATCAAAAAGCTTTTTGGATTGCTATCCGCTCTCGAAAAAAGAAGCCTTCTTATAAAGTTACCCGAAAAACGCGGCAGGATGGTTTTTATGGGACAATGTTGTGGCCTCAGTTTTTGTATATTTTCTTAGGTGTACTGGCAGTTCTGAACAGTTTCTTGAGGTTACACTATGTTGATGTGGCGACCAAAGTTGCGAATGTTAGCGTGCTTTTATTTTTCATGTTTATGGTGGGTAGCATCTGCAAGGCTGCATTCTACGGTTGGAAGCCTCAAATATTGAAAACAGTTTGGACACCTGCTGTTGAAGCGGAGTAATTAGGAAACTATTTGTAATGATTCATGTAAATTACCGACATCGATGAAAATGCGGGAAACGGCCGTTTCCTTCCTTGATGCCCATAAGTGGCGTGAAAATTGCGTGAATAGATTCGTTGCGAAGGCATGGCTTGGTACATAGGTCATGCCAGTTTCCTTGATACAAGACAAGGTGCTGCTTAAACTTTGCCCAATTGTTTTACTATCGTCTACTTGTTTAGTAGACAAAAGTGACTGTTTGGCAACACATTCATTTTGTTTGGTAGGCATTTAATCTTTTGCCTGGCTAAGGTCTAAATGTAATATGCAGAAACCCGTGAAGAAGGTTCCCCTCTGTATGTTGTAAGATTCTGAAAACCGTATGTAAAAGCTATGAAGAAAACTCAATTACCCAAATGGTAAATTTGGTTTTCACATACGTAATCAATAGAAAAATCGGAAGCCTTGGCCAGTTACGTGAATAATTAATCTGTTTGTTTTGTGTGAAGTCTTGCAAGGTGCTGTGTTGCCAAATACAGTAATGGAGCAGATAAGCAATGGCTTCAACGAGCCGGCGGGAGTTCTTCAGTCAATTACTTAACCCGCCAGATTTGACCTTGCAGGGCACCGGTGGTGTCTCTCGCAATAGTATCCTCTCTGCCGAGCAGGAAGCCTCTCGATTTTTAGCACAGGCAACGCTTGGCGCAGACCTTACCCTCATTCAAGAAGTTGCCTCAATCGGCATTGAGCCGTGGATAGATCAGCAGTTTTTGCTGCCTCAAAGCCAGGTGCTTGATTATTTTTACGCTGAGCTGTTTGATGAGACGGCTATCGGCTCCGAAACCCCTTGGCGAGAGCTATTTCGCTACGCTTTGTGGCAAACGACTATTAATGGCAATGATTTGCTGAGACAGCGGGTTGCCTTGGCTCTGAGCGAAATCTTTGTAATCTCTACAGAGAATGCTTCTATCTATGCGGTAGCAAATGGGGCTGCCCATTGGTACGACATGTTGTTGCGTAATGCTTTCGGCAATTTTCGTGATCTGCTGCAAGACGTGACGTTGCATCCGCTTATGGGTAGCTATCTTAGTCATGCAGGTAACCGTAAAACAGATGTTTCTGGGAATCGTTTTCCCGATGAAAATTACGCCCGCGAAATCATGCAATTGTTTACTATTGGCTTGTTTTTGCTCAATGATGATGGCTCGTTTGTTTTGGATGGCAACAATGAACCAATTCCTACCTATGACAACAGCCACATTACGGAATTTGCCAAAATTTTTACTGGCATTCAGTTTGATTATGAAGGTGATCCGCATATTACCTGGACACCCAGTTTTACCAGCGGCTGGCTAAACCCGTATACGGCCGTTCGCCCTATGACAATGTGGGATGAAGAACACGAGCCGGGCAGCAAAACCTTGCTGAATGGGTATGTGGTACCCAGTGGGCAAACCGGCATGGATGATGTGAATGAGGCGTTGGACCATCTGTTTAACCACCAAAACGTGGGGTCGTTTATTGGCAAGCAGCTTATCCAGCGGCTGGTGAAGTCGAACCCATCGCCGGAGTACGTGGGGCGGGTAACGGCCGTTTTCAACGACAATGGCTCTGGCGTGCGGGGGGATATGCAGGCGGTCATCAAGGCGATTTTGCTGGATGACGAGGCGCGCAATCCTGTCCATATCGACGACCCCACGCACGGCAAGCTGCGCGAGCCATTTTTCCGCTTTACGCAGTTGGTGCGTGCCTTCCACTACTCAAATCCGCAGGGTAAATTTTGGGATGCTGGCTGGGGTGTGGAAAACGATTTGCGGCAATATATGTTTAACGCGCCCAGCGTCTTCAACTTTTTCTCGCCCGGTTACCGGCCCTCCGGCGCATTGAGCGACAACAATTTAACCGGGCCAGAGTTCCAACTGCTAAACAGCTATACGGCAATTTCTACCGTCAACTTTTGGTATTCGCGGCTCTGGTGGAGTTACGTTATCGACTTGCCCAGTGAGGACAAAGTAATCAAGGGCCAGACGTATGATTTAGACCAGCCAGACCCCGACCTGAGCTATGAGATAACGCTGGTGGATGATATTCCCGCCTTGCTCGATCACCTCGATTTGCTACTAACCTCCGGCACGTTATCGCCAGAGATACGCGCCATTTTGGAAACGGCCGTTACTGGCTACAAAGACGCCAATGCCGACGATGAAGACGTGGTCAAAATGGCCATCTTCTTATTGATGAGCTGCCCAGAGTACGCTGTGCAGATGTAAAAATGTGAGCCACAGAGGGCACGGAGAGATAAGAGAAAAACCTCTTAAACCTCTGTGTTCTCTGTGGCCAGAACTCCGGAGAAAATGATGCCATTAAAAATGAACCGACGACAATTTCTGGGCAGTGCGAGCTGTGCGGCCGTTGGCTCCGCTTCGCTTTTTTCGACCCTGATGAACCTGCGTATGGCCAATTCGGCCGCTGCCGAAAACTTACCTATCTCTCAACTTTCCGCCAACGGGCTAGCTGGCGGCAACGATTACAAAGCATTGGTTTGCGTCTTTTTGGCAGGCGGCAATGACTCATTCAACATGCTGGTGCCCCGCAGCAATAGTGAATACGGTGAGTACGCCACCATTCGGGCTGATTTGGCCCTACCGCAGGGCGATTTGCTTCCCATCGACGCGCTGGACACGGACGGCCGTACCTACGGTGTTCATCCCTCCATGCCAGAGGTGACACAGATGTTTGACGCGGGCCAGCTTGCCTTTGTGGCCAATGTGGGCACGCTGGTAGAACCGACCACGCTCGCAGGCATTGAGTCTGGCTTGGCCAAGCTGCCGTTGGGACTGTACTCGCACAGCGACCAGATTATGCATTGGCAAACCTCCGTGCCAGACAAGCGTACCGGCTTTGGCTGGGGCGGCCGCACCGCCGATTTGCTCAAATCGCTCAATGACAGCGACGTCATTTCCATGAACATCTCATTGGCTGGCACCAATCTGTTCCAAACCGGGACGACGCTCACCGAGTACAGCGTCGTGCCCTGGGGCAACGGGGCAGTACAGGTTATTGGCCACGACGACATCTGGTGGTCACGCCATATCTTGAAAAACGCAGCCATCGAATCCATGCTGGATTTATCCTACCAAAACCTGTTCGACCAAACCTTTGCCAACAGCACGCGCTCAGCCATCGACGGGGCAGAGCTATTTGCCAGTGCTATCGAAGGTGTGCCTGCCTTTACCACCCAGTTTTCGGACAATGACCTATCGAATAGCCTATCGATGGTGGCCAAGACAATCGCCATCCGCAATGTGCTTGGCTTCCGGCGGCAAACCTTCTTTGTCATGCTGGGCGGCTGGGACCATCACGATGAGGTGCTGAACAATCAGGTGACCATGCTTTCCATCGTGAGCCAGGCGATGAAGGAGTTCCAGGACGCCCTGACGGAGCTGGGCATGCAAAACAATGTGGTGACCTTTACGGCCAGCGATTTCGGCCGTACGCTCACTTCTAATGGGCAAGGCTCAGACCACGCCTGGGGTGGCAACCACATGGTGATGGGTGGTCCCGTGCGGGGACAGCGCATTTACGGCGATTTTCCATCTTTGTATGAAGATAACCCGCTGGATACTGGGCGAGGGCGACTCATTCCTACCACCTCCTGTGATGAATATTTTGCTGAATTGGCCCTTTGGTTTGGCGTGGCTCCCGGCGATTTGGAGGCAGTGTTCCCGAATATCGGCCGTTTTTACGACATCAGCTCTGAGGAAACCCCGCTCAATATGTTGGCGAATTTATCGGAGCAGGTTTTTATTCCCATGGTCACCCGGTAAAAGATCGAAGGCTGAACCAGTTTGAGTCTATTGGCTAGATGGATAGTGTGGTGGTTTTTTGCTGCGTAATGCTTCTACGCCAGCCATCATATCCTCGGAGAAGAAGCCGAGCATCTCCAACGCTAACGAATGGTCGAAGATGGGGCCAGCCTGGAGCAGCCACTGGTTTAGCGCACGTTTCGTAAAGCGGATGGCATGTCGTGGTCCACTGGCCAGATTGGTGGCAACCGCCATCGCTTTATCCAGCAGTTCCGCATCTGGTACGCACAGGCTCACCAAGCCCATGCGCTCGGCTTCTGGGCCAGAAACAAAGTCACTGGTCATGAGATAATATTTGGCTTTAGCCATGCCGCACAGCAGCGGCCAGATGATGGCAGCGTGGTCGCCAGCAGCTACACCCATGCGCACATGCCCGTCGGCCAACCGGGCACTTTCCCCAGCAATGGAAATGTCGGCTAAGAGTGCTACGACTAATCCCGCACCAACGGCCGCTCCGTTAATGGCCGAAATAATTGGTTTGCTGCAATGGAGCATGTTGTAAACCAAATCCCGCGCCTCATCCAAAATGCGAATGACCTCATCGTGGTTTTGGTATGCATTTTCCACCAGCTTCAGGTCGCCCCCGGCCGAGAAGGCACGGCCCGCCCCGGTGACGACGGCCACATGTACGTCCGGGTCACGGTCAATGGTGCGCCACACCTCAACCAGTTCGGTATGCAAACGCGCGTCGGCAGCATTCAAAACCTCTGGCCTGTTCAAGGTCATCCACAAAATGCGTGGTTCCCGCTTTTCAAATAAGATGTGCTGGAAATCTTCGTAGTTCATATTTTGTCCTTGGGTACGAGTGGTTAGTGGCTGGTGGTTAGTTGGTTTGCACCAGCAACCAGCCGCCAACCACCAGGACCATTTTAGCGGAGGCAGAAACAGTGTGCCAAATCATTTTGGACACAAGACTGCTTCCGGTGATAATTGAGTTATGGATATGAATAGCATTGGCATGATTGTTTTGCGCACGGCCGTTTTCCTTCTCGGCATCTTCATCATTGGTGGAACGCTCATCGCCGCCATCAAAACGTTTATTTTGCCGCGTGGCGTCAACGTTTGGCTGACGCGCGTCTTGTTTCGCTCGATTGGCTTCTTTTTCCGGCTGCGGGTGCGCCGGGCCACATATGAAGATCGCGACCGAATCATGGCTTTTTTCCCACCCCTGGCGCTTTTCCTGATGCCAATGATCTTGCTAGTGCTGATTTTGGTGGGGTACATGTGCATGTTTTGGGCACTGGAGCCACGGCCGTTTCCTGAGCTATTCTTTTTAAGCGGTTCTTCCCTGCTGACGCTGGGGTATGCTTCGGTGAATACCACCGGCTCTAAAATTTTGGAATTTTCTGAAGCGATGATTGGGTTGGTATTGATTGCCATGCTGATTGCCTATTTGCCCACGATGTACAGCGCATTTGCTCGCCGGGAAACGGCCGTTGTTCTTTGGGAGTCGCGGGCAGGGTCACCACCCACCGTGGCTGAAATGGTTGCTCGCTCACACCGCACCGGGGAGCTGGAGCGGCTGCGCGACGTCTGGCTGACGTGGCAAACCTGGTTCGCCGAGCTCGAGGAAAGTCATACGTCGCTGTCACCCCTCGTCTTCTTCCGGTCGCTGCAGCCGCAGCGTTCCTGGATTACGGCCGCAGGCAATGTGATGGATTCGGCTGCGTTTATCCTCTCCACAGTCGATGTTCGCTTCGAGCCACAAGCGGCTTTTTGCATTCGGGCTGGATTTTTGGCATTGCGCCAAATTGCTGACTTCTTCAATTTACCCCACGAGGCCAACCCCACGGCCGACATGCCCATCAGCATCAGCCGCTACGAATTTGATCAGGTATGCGAAGAATTGATCGCGGCTGGCGTGCCGTTGATAGCAGACCGAGACCAGGCGTGGCGCGATTTTTCTGGCTGGCGCATCAATTATGACGACGTGTTGTTGACGCTGGCTGCCCTTACCCGCGCTCCATATGCTCCCTGGATTTCCGACAGATCGGCACTGACCCGCTAGTAGCCGCGGATTCTTTCCGCGTGTGAAACGCGGAAAGAATCCGCGACTACAAAAACAAGGGGTTACTGAATATCTCCCTCCCACAGCCGCTGCATTTCAGCACTGGTGGTGAGTAATTCCTCGAGAGCACCTTCTGACTCGATACGGCCGTCTTTTAACACCAAAATATGATCCGCCCGCCGCAACGCCGCCCGCCGATGCGACACCACCAGGCAGGTTGGTGGCTGCGCCTGGGCAAACAGTTGTTCCCATAATTGTTTCTCAGTGTTCACATCCAGTGCGCTGGAGAGGTCATCAAAGACATACAGCTCCGCCTCGCGCAAAAACATGCGGGCCGTGGCCGAACGCTGAATCTGTCCGCCAGACAGCTTTACCCCTTTGGGCCCCACCATTGTGTCCAGCCCATTTTCCAGCTGCGCCACATCTTCATGCAGGATGGCCGCTTCGATGGCGGCAGGAATGTTGACGCGATCTTCTGGCAGGCCGAGCAGCAGGTTTTGCCGCAGCGTGTCGCTGAACAGGCGGGGTACCTGCGCCGTGTACGCCGTACGTGGCGGCACGAAGAATTCCGCAGGCTGGGGAACTAATTCGCCATTCCAGCGAATTTCGCCAGATTGGTGGGGCAGCAAGCCCAGCAAGGCGCGCAGCAACGTTGTTTTGCCCGCGCCAATGCGTCCCGTAATCACGGTAAAAGAACCTGGATACAGGTGCAGGTTAATGTCCTTGATGCCACGCCCTGAATCCGGGTGGATGTAGGTGAGATTTTGCATGGAGAGGCTGTTGAGCTGGTGCACGGCCGTTTTCTCCACAAACGGTATTTCTGGTAACTCACCCGCCAGATGGACTGGCCGATGCCGCACCAAGCTAAGCGGCGCGGCCCCCTGCAGCAGCCGCACCATCCGGCTGACGGCAACGGTTGCCTGCCGATAACGCGCCAGCAAGAAGCCCAGGAAGCTGGCAAACCCGGTCGTGTTGCCCAAGTAGGCCACAAACAGCGAGAAGTCGCCGACGGTAAACTCACCAGCCTGCAAACTTTGTGCCGCCAGCAGCAAAATGATGGCTGTGCCGATGTTGCCCGAATTTTGGAAGACAGAGCCAAGCACCTCGTTGAACAGCCGATCTTTTAAAGCAGCTTGCCGTCGCTTTTCGTTGAGCGTATCGAAATAGTCAATCACCCGGTCTTCGGCCGAAGCAACCTTAATGGCCTGCACCGCGCCAAACGATTCAGCAATGAAGCCAGTGACGATGCCGCTGCGTTTACGCATCTCTTGCCGATACCTCTGGATGCGCCCGGTGGCACTGTTAGTAACCAGTGCCACTAGCAGGAGTGGCAGCAAGGCAATCAGGGCAATTGGGGCATTGATGCTCATCATGATGGCCAGAGCAAAGACGAGAAAGACGCCGTTGGCGGTTACGTCGTTGACCCAGAGAGCAAAAAACGGCAGCTCCCACACATCGCCCCGGAAGCGGCTAATGGCTTCGCCGGGGGCTTCTGGTAGCGCGTTGGCACCGGGGCGTGCCATGATGCGGCCCAGCATATTGTTGTGCATCAGCGCGTGGGAATGGAGCATAAACGGCCGATTCATTTTGATCATGCCCCGTCGTGCCCCCATCCGCCCAATGGCAACGACCAGCAGCAGCGCAACCAAGGTTGTTAGGTCAAAGGCAGCGGCCGCTTCGTTGGTGAGCAGGTCGAAGAAGTAGCGAATCACCAGCGGTGGCCCCAGCAAACCCATGAGCAACGCAATCAACGATAGCAGGTTGAAAAAGTGTGGCCACGGCTTGAAGCGAATCAAAGCCAGAATGAATTTCCAGGTTGGGGTTTCCACATTTGTTCGTTTAGTAGTCGTCATGTTCCTCCTTAATAGTGTGCGTGTTTGCAGGTCTGCAAGTCACTTGCCACTTGCCACTTGCATACTTGCATACTTGTTCACTTGCTTACTTGCATACTCTCCACTTCCAATCCCGTCCGCAGCAACTCCGCAAAGTGAGAGTCTGGATTGTGGGCCAATGCGTCGTAGGTATCGTGTTCTAGGATACGGCCGTTGCCCAACACCATAATCTTGTCCGCCCGGTGTACCGTGGTGAGCCGATGGGCCACAATGATGCCCGTGCGGTTGTGCAGCAGCTTGTCCACCGCCCGCTCGATGAGCTGCTCGGTAGCCGGGTCTAATCGAGACGACGCTTCATCCAAAATGACGAGGCCAGGGTCTTGCAAAAAGACGCGGGTAAAGGCGAGCAGCTGCGCTTCCCCGGCGGAGAGGCTGGCACCATCAGAAGCCAGTTCGGTGTCTAGGCCGTCGGGCAGCGAGGCAAACCAGTCGCCCAGCCCCAGGTCGTGCAGCACGGCCAGAATACGCTCATCGGGGATGGCAGGGTTGAAGAAGGTGAGATTGTTGCGCACGGAGGCGCGGAAAAGCTGCACTTCCTGGGTGACCATGCCCACCTTTTGGCGCAAGTGGCTGAGTGGCAAGGTTTGGATGTTCTGCGAATTTAGGCAAACAGCCCCATCCGTCACCTCGTACAGCCGGAACAGCAGCCGGGTGAGGGTGGTTTTACCGCTGCCCGTGCGGCCTAGCAATCCCAGCACCTCGCCCGGTGCCAGCCGGAATTTGATGTCGCGCAAAATCAGCTCGTCGTGGTAGGCAAAGTTGACCTGCTCGAAGGCAACACCCAATGGCCCATCGGGCAGGCGAGCTTGCCCATTGTCGCGGATGCGGCTGGTTTCACGGTAAAGTTGCTCTACCCGATCAATGCCTGCGGCTGCTTGCTGCATCGTTTCAATCTGATTGCTAATTTCGCGCAGCGGCCGAAAGATGGCGTTGGTGTAGCTAATCACCAAATAAACCGTTCCCACCGTTAGCACTCCGGCACGATACAAGTAGTAGCCTGACAAAATGGCGATGAGCTGCCCAATAGTGAACAAGCCAATCCAGGACAAGATAATGACGATGCTTTTGTCTGCCCCTTCGATCTCTTTGTGCATTCGCTGGCGGCTAAAGACGGCCAAGCGTCGCATGACGTATGGCACGGCACCGCTGGCGCGAATATCTTCAGTGCCGCCAAGTTGCTCCTCAATGAAACCCATCAGGTCGGCGTTGGCTTCACGGGCAGCTTTCCAGGCGGGCACGGCGATTTGGCGCAGTTTGCTAAGGCCGATGAGGGAGACGGCCGTAAACAGCCCCAACGCCAATGAAATCCGCCAATCTTCCCACAGCAGCACGACGAGTACACCCACAATCAGCAGCAGGTTGCCCACAATGCGGATGATGAACTGGGCAAAGAAGATGGCGATATTGGCCACGTCGCCGTCGATGCGCTCGATCATTTCACCGGGCGTGTGTTCATTATGAAATGACATATCCAGCCGCAGGCAGTGGCGAGCCAGGTCGGCGCGGAGCTGATTGGTCGATTGCCAACCCACGTCTTCGCCCACGTAGGTGGCGGCCACGCCCACCAGTTGCAGCAGCAGTGACGTTCCCAAGAAGACAACCCCGGCCCAGATGAGCGGTTGGCTGTCTGTGGTGGATACGGCCGTATCAATGAAGCTGCGAATGATTTGCGGGTTAACCAATTGCAATGCCAATGTGGCAAAGATTAGCCCGGCGAGCAGATACACTTTGCGCCGCAGGGGATACAGATATTGAAACATCAAATCCCCGTAGCGACGGATTGGTAACTCCATTTTTCCTCCTCGAATAGTGGATAGTGGATAGTGGTTGGTGGTTAGTAATAATTTCGGCAATAAGCAAATCGCCGCAAGCGACCAGCAACCAGCCACTATTTACTAGCAACCAAAACTTTTATTCAATTGTTGGCAAAAAATTGCGGATTACGAGAATGGCCAACGGCCGTTAACGGCCAGTGGCTGGCTCGACCAACCGATGATTACCAGATATGGTAAACCCAGAAGGGAGCAGCTGCATGAATTTGTGGGGAGTTGTGTAACAGAAACATATTGGGAGATTCTCCTTTGTGATGCCAGACTTCCTGACACCAGCACTGTTACAAGCTAACTGGAACAGTTAGCCAAAAGACACACGAAACGCCAGTCTACCACAGCTAAACGAACCTGCCAACAGAAATTAGGGCTGTTTCAAAGTCGAAGAATGTCTAATGCTCTGGTAGGGTCAGCCGAAAAGGCATCAATGGCCTCAGAAATAAAGAAATGGAGGCTCGTTTCTGGGCTGTGGCTGGGCAAACCGTGCTTCCAACGACCAAAGCAAGCGGGGATGATTGCCTTTGACATACATCAAATAATGACCCCCAGCTTGTCGAATCTGACGCACAATCGCTCTTTGAGTGAGCAATGCATCCACCGTAATGACCAATCCCTTCAGCAGCAATCGCTCAAGTAAAGGGGGGACACAGCTGATTTCATTGGTTTTGTCTTCTACCGCTGCTTGAGTAAGCACAATGCGTAACTGATGACACACAGCCGAAACAAGGAAAGCATTGGGGCTGCCCAATGAAGCGGCGCGTCGAATGCTTTTGCCATCGATAGCAATGCCCCGAGCAATGCCTGCTGCGACTAATTCTTGATGGACTTGATGCACCCATGCTTGAATACTGGCTTCAAGGGCTTCTGGTTTTATCTGCCAGAATACGCGACACAACATAGCGGCCGATGGGTGATGGTGTGGCTTGATACCTAGGCGCGATTTGCGCCCTGCTGGCATATATTTGCCCCATCTTGCCATGCCCCGAGCACTTGTTTTGCCACAGAGCATAGCCAGCACGATAAAATTGAACAGACTAATCAAACTATATCGCTTGCCGCGCGGCTTGCGCCAATCGGCTATCGGGTCGAAAATGGTGACTAGAGGTGGAATTGTAATTTGCATGTTTCCGCTCCTTGCAGGGATTTTGGAAACTATGCTGCAATTTCACCTTTTTTGCGACTGCCGACTTTGAAACAGCCCTACCTGCCAACAGAAATCCGGTAACGATTTTTAGCATATCCAAAGTTATGTTTCTTGATGGCGAAATGATACAATTGTCGTTAAGGGGGCAAAAGGGTGACATTTAAGCGGATATTGCCGCTTGAACGTGGGAGGGGGTGGATAATCGATGACGGCAGAACGACTTTCAGAAACAGAGATAATCAACAAATCCCGAACAGAACAGCCTTCAGCCTGGCACAATGTGGCTTTGTTTTCCCTCAAGCGACTTTCTTTGCTGCTGCTAACAGTTGCTATTACCGTTTATCTCACCATTATTATTGCCAACTTTGGCGGCTATGTTGATACGATTGTTGAATCAGAATTGGAGTTTGCCATTGGCCTGTCGCTGCGCGATAGTCCCCTGTCTGCGGAAGAGAAAGAGGCACTGTTTGCGGAGCGCATGGAGGCCGCCAGGGAGACAGCCGGTTTAAACAAACCTTTGGTGTTACGCACGGCCGTTTGGTTAGTCGATGGTTTAACGCTTGATTGGAAGCTAGAAAAACCGTGGCTATATGGTTTTGACTTTGCTTCAAACGTCACAGCCGGGGAGTTGATTTTAGATAATCTCGCACGCACGTTATTGATATTTGGCGTATCTAACGTGCTGCTTTTTGGTGTGGCCGTCTTTTTCGCACTTATGCTAAGTCGTCGTCATGGCGGGCGGTTGGATAAGCTCTTTATCTGGCTGTCGCCAATTTCATCGGCACCGGCTTGGGTGCTGGGTATTTTGCTGACAGTGTTTGCCTTGCGAGTGTTTGGCTTTTCGCCGGGTGGTACCTTTGCCGCCTTTCCAGAGGGGTTTCGCTTTGCTCAGATTGTAATCTTTTTTCGTCATCTGGCACTGCCATTGTTGGCTATATTTTTGGCGGGCTTTTTCCAGAGTGCTTACCTGTGGCGCAGCTTTTTTCAGGTGTATCGCAATGAAGATTACGTGGATTTGGCGTATGCGAAGGGGTTGTCGAACGGCCGTATCGACCGCAACTACATCATCCGACCCGCCTTGCCAACCCTGCTTACCAGCTTTGCCCTGCTGCTGGCCGTCTTATGGCAAGAAATGATTGCCCTGGAATACTTCTTTAATATCGAGGGGATTGGCAGCCTCTTCATTCAAGCCCTAACCAACTTTGACACAGCCTTGATTGTGGCCATTGTTACCATGTTTGCCTACCTCATTGCCATTATCGTCTTTGCGTTAGACATCTGCTATCTGCTAATCGACCCCAGAGTGCGGATAGGTAGCCAGCAAGAGCAAAACCATGCAAATCAAAAACCTAATTGGCGTTTTTGGCAACGGCGCAGCCGTGTCCAGCTTTCGCCATTGGCAGAAACGGCCAGTACAAAGCAAACTCGGTCTCGCTTTCAGCTTAGTGGGTTGCTTGCTACGCTCAAAAGATGGGGCTGCGCAATCCGTACACTTGTGCAGGGTATGCGTGAAAATCCAGGCACCATTTTCGGGCTACTGGTGATTACAGGGTTGATAGGCGTTTCTGTACACACAGTCATTAACATTCCGTACCGGGAAGCTGTCAACTTGTGGCGCGCCGACAATGAAGTGTGGTTGCGTAATCCGCAAAGCGCACAACCTACCTGGGTAAACTACTTTCTTTTCCGCGATTTGCCCCCCACCATCACGTTTGATTCCAAATCAGCAGACGCCGCTAAGCAAGTGGCGCAATTAGATGAAACCCTGACAGACGTCATCATTCCCTTCACATTTGAATATGATTACGGTGACTTCCCTCAGGAAATTGTGCTGGATATGGAGACGCAATTTGTAGAAAAAGGGCCGCATGTGTCGGTTTCTTGGGTATGGCCAGACGGCAGCGAGCGTGAGCTAACCAGCTTTCAGCCCAACCAATCTGATTCATATTTCATAAGCCGCGATGACCGCTTGCGGCGGCGATTGCGCTCAGAGGCGCCGCTAGAGGCACTCTTTCTTGGCTCAGATGGCACTGCGACAGAGCCAGTGCCAGGCACATACACGCTGCGGGTGCAGGCATTGCTATTTGAGCCAGACGTGGATTTTGACGTAAAGATGACGATGCTGGGGCAGGTTCATGGCTTGGCCGGTACCGATTCACAGCGGCGAGATTTAATGATTGCCTTGCTCTGGGGAACGCCAATTGCCCTGGGATTTGGCCTGATTGCAGCCTTTGCTACTTCTGTAGGCGGAATGCTGATTGCGGCACTGGGTGCCTGGTTTGGCGGCTGGGTGGATCGCGTTGTGCAGTTCTTAACCGAACTAAACCTGATCTTGCCGTTCTTCCCGGTGGCCTTGATGGTATTTGTGCTGTATTCGCGCAGCATCCTCACCATTTTGGCGGTAACAGTGGCACTTACCTTGTTTGGTAGTGCCGTGAAGACGTACCGCGCAGCATTTTTGCAGATTCGGTCTGAGCCGTACATTCTGGCGGCGCAGGTGTACGGAGCCAGTCATTGGCGGATTGTAGTGCGCTACATGGTGCCGCGCATCGTCACGGTTCTCGTGCCCAAGCTAATCATTTTGGTGCCGAGCTATGTCTTTTTGGAGGCGACACTCGCCTTTTTGGGTATCACCGACCCTTATTTACCCACTTGGGGCAAGCTGGTGGTGGAAGCCCTCTCGTATGGTGTTTACACAAATGCCACGCATTTGGTGGTGGTGCCTTTGGGGCTGCTGTTCCTGACGGGTTTTGCCTTCGCCATGCTGGGCATTGGCCTAGAGCGTATTTTTGAGCCGCGTTTGCGGGAGCGGTAATTAGCCTGCCGCGGATTGCGCCGGTTTTTAAGGTTTTCGCTGCGCTCAAGCCTGTACTGAGCCTGCCGAAGTAACGACAGGTGGGGATTGTATACAAAACACAAATCTAGGCTGTAACTTCAATCGTTTCCTGCATTTGAATGGTCAACACTGCGGCCACGATTAGCGTTAGCAAGTACACTGCCCCGTAAATAGTCATGAAGCCGCTATCTAGCGTGTATACCAACACAGTAAAAATGAGGAAGAGGATGAGCTGAACGGCCGTCCACACCCTTACCCCCTTCACCTTATCCAAATTCGTTCCCTGTCGCTGCGCCGTCTGGCTGAGCCAATAAAAGAAGGCGGCAAAAAAGAGCATCTCCAGCGGCATGAGCAACTTAGCAAACCATTCCGGCGGCGTCACCCCCTCCCATAAATTCACCCAGGAGGGCAGCGGCCACAAAATTTCGATGCCGTTGAACCAGATGAGCAAATCCAGCAAAACATGCATCAGCACGCCGAGGCCCAGCCCTAAACCGAGATTGGTGAGAAACGGCCGTTTCGCTACCACGCCCGCTAGCCAAAACACAACCACCAACGCCAGCACGAAAAACAAACTGTGCGTAAACGTCCGGTGCAACCCTTCGGTAGAACCGCCCGTGACCGTAGCCACGGCCACTGCCAGATTGTCCGCATCCGGCAGCAGATTCCCTAACACGATTCCCAGCGGCAGCCACTTGCGCCCCGGCATCCAGCGACGCACCACCACACCGACCAACCCGTGCATTCCTGCCTGTGCCATGACACCCTCCTTTATCCAATTTTGCTGTTTGATGAGAAATAATGTGGGTGAGAAACGGCCGTTCCCCACCTAATCGCCGAACGTTTTCCCTGCACCTATTGTAAAATATTGCGCAGATGAAGTAAACCAAAACGCACCCAACAAGCTGTGTTACAATCCGCCTTATTTCCTCAAAAGAAGCGAGAAAGGCATGGCAAACGAAGCGTATGATGTAATTGTGATTGGCTCTGGAGCTGGCGGGATGAGTACGGCCGTTCCCCTGGCGCAAGCGGGCAAAAAAGTCCTCGTATTAGAGCAGCACGATGTCCCCGGCGGCTGGACCCACTCCTTCACCCTCGAAGGGTACAAATTTAGTCCCGGCGTCCATTACATTGGCGGCATTGGCCCTGGGGGGCGAATGCGGCGCATCTACGAAGGGTTGGGCGTTTCCGAAGACCTCGCCTTCTGCGAAATCAACCCCGATGGCTTCGATCATGTCTTCATCGGCGAAGAGCGGTTCGACATCCCCAAGGGGCGTGAAGCATTTGCCAATCGCCTCAAAGAGCGATTTCCACACGAAGCTAAAGGAATCGACAGCTACCTGAATATGTGCCAGCAGCTTATGGATGAGACCCGCCTGCTGAGCCGCGTGCGCGGCATGGGCGATGCAATCACCCTCCCCTGGCGCGCCCGCCACATCCTGCGCTGGGCCTTCCGCACGGGTGGCGACCTCATCAACCATTACGTAAGCGATCCAGTGCTGAAAGCGATCCTCTCCGCTCAATCTGGCGATCATGGCCTGCCGCCGTCCCAAGTTTCTGCGCCGCTGCACGCAGGCGTGACCCACCATTATTTTGACGGCGGCTACTACCCTCTCGGCGGTGCCTTTGCCATCCCTCGTGCCTTTGCCCGTGCGCTTAAACGGGCCGAGGGCGAGCTGCGCCTGCAAACCCGCGTCGAGCGCGTTTTGCTGGATGCCAACCAGCATGTGCGCGGCGTTCGCCTCACCGACGGCACAGAGATTGCCGCCCAGCACGTCGTTAGCAATGCTGACCCGGAAGTGACCTTTGGCAAACTGGTTGGCCGTGAACATCTCAGCCGCAAATTGCAGCGCAAGCTGGGCAAGGTACAATACTCCACCTCCGCCCTCAGCCTGTTTATGGCCGTAGACATGGATTTACGCGCCGCCGGACTGGATTCCGGCAACTACTGGTTCTACAACCACAGCAACGTAGACGGCATCTATACCGATGGCCAAACCGACAAAATCATGCAAGATTTTGCGCCGGAGGGCATGTTTCTGACGGTGACGACACTCAAAGACCCGTCCAAAATGCACAGCGGCCACCACACGCTGGAGGCATTTGCCTTTGTCAGCTACGAACCGTTTGCCAAATGGGCCGACCAGCCAGCAGGCGACCGAGAGTGGGAGTACCAGCAGCTAAAAGAGAAGTTGATGGCAGGCATGTTAGCCAACCTCGACAAGCGCATCCCCGGATTCAGCGGGCATGTCGTCTTCAAAGAGCTGGGAACGCCTCTGAGCAATGAACATTATCTCAACGCTACGCGCGGCAATTTGTACGGCATTGATAAGAGCCGCTTCCAGGTAGGGCCGTGGGCCTTCAAAAATAAGACAGAAATCAAGGGACTGTGGCTGTGCGGTGCCAGCACCACCGCCGGGCATGGTGTGGCCGGTGCCACCAATTCTGGCCTGATGACGGCGCAGCAAATTTTGGGCTGCAAGATGCGCGATCTCCTCCAGCAAAATGGCCCGCCGCTGACCGTCTATCCGTCCGAAGAACCAGAGAAGTGGCCGGAGAAGTTACGCGGCCGTATGGAGCGCAATTTTTCCGAAGGGTAGGCGCACGCCTATTTGTGGCTCATGGATAAAAAGTGTGCGCCAATGTGACAGTTGCTTTGGAAGTGACTGTCACATCCAGGTACACTAATTTGTTCGGGTTCATTTTTAAGGAGAGGCATCATGGGTAGTCGTGTGTTGCAAATTGCAGAAGTTGCGCTTAAGGTGGATGATCTGCCGGCGATGGTTGCTTTTTACCAAGATGTGCTCGGTTTCGAGATTCATATTGCCCGACCCCATTATGTTTTCCTCAAGGTCGGCGAATTGAATTCCCCTTTGGGCAAGGTTGGACATCCTCAAATATTAGGACTTTTTGATCGCCAAGTTGCTTTGGATGTGCATTTAACAACGTTGGATCACCTTGCCTTTGAAGTCGCCAGTGAGCATTTTGAGGAAGAGCTGGCCCGGTTTTCTGCAAAAGGAATGGTGATTCGAGAACGATCTTGGCCCGATTCGCTTGATTGGCGGGCACGCGCCTTCTTCTTTCGCGATCCGGAAGGCAATATGATTGAGCTGATTGCAGCCAATGGAAATCGGTAACTGACGTTACGCCCTCTCTCTGGAAAAGATTTCAAAAGTCTTCAAGGTAATTTGCTTTTCACCAGTGAGCAAACAAGACTTTTGAAATCTACGCTGCGTGACATGAGTCAGTAAGCAATTTAAGTGGATGCCAAGCACAGGTTTTTGGCACAAAGGAGCAAGGGGATGGCCTGGATTCGAGAGATTTATCTGGATGAAGCAACGGGCTTGTTGAAAAGGCAGCTAAAGGCGGCGATTAAGCGAGCGGGGCGAATCTGGAACGTGGTGCAGGTGATGAGCATCAACGAGATAGCTCTGAAGGACAGCATCAAGTTTTACCAAACGGTGATGGCCGGAGAATCGCCGCTGACGCGCTCACAGCGAGAAATGCTGGCGGTAGTCGTTTCTGTTGAGAACAACTGCCATTATTGACACCAGGCCCACGCGCACGATCTCCGGGAAGAGATCGCCGCAGAGATTCCCAACGCCGAGGAGGCTGATGCGTATGTCCACGCACTGGTTCGGGATTGGCGCACCGCACCATTGGCTACAGCTGACCGCGCACTGTGTGAGTTTGCCGCTAAGCTCACCAGACACAATGATGAGGTGGCTGTCAGCGATTTAGACGTGTTGCGTGAGCAGGGCTTTGAGGATCGAGCCATTCATGATGCGGTGCAGGTGATTGGGTACTTCAATTACATTAATCGCATTGCACATGGGTTGGGGGTGGAGCCGGAGGGGTGGATATGGCCGTGGGGGCGGGATTAAACCGAGAAAAATCCTCAGTTCTCTAGCAATTGACGTACTTAATCGGATTCTGATTCCCGAGGGAGATGTAATTTTCCACACTGCCGCCAACATAATGTTGTAGTGCTGAAGACACAATGCCCTCAAAACGCCATCTTTGGCGTGTTTTCTGCATTGGGCTTCGTGCTTCTACTGGGAACCAATGATGAATTTCATAAACTTGACGAACAACGCCATGATAAACGGCAAAGGCATATTTAGCTTTTTCTCGGCGTTTACCCACAACCCAGTTACCTCTGGTAATTTCGTACAATGACGGAGCATCCATTCCCCTGCGAAACAAACGGTTTACGGTAATCAGAAGAGCTGGTTCGAGAATCTCGATTATTGGTGCGTCATACAGTGCAATAACTTCTGCGGCGGTCATTTGCCCCCTATCATTTGACTTGTTCCCTGCTACCTTATTGGTCAACAAACCAAGTCCAATGAAATCAATCAAAGATGCTTCAACTTCAAAGGCTTCTTTTTCTGTTAATCCATGCCGATGGATGAGGTGTTTGACTTCAAAACCCTTTTGGCGTATCTGGCGAATTTTGTCTAGCTTGTCACTTTCTTTTGGGAATTTAATAGCATACTCAAGGTGTGCAAATATTCGATTGCCAGTTCCTTTGCCAACATAGAAGACTTGGTCCGTTTCCGGATCAATCAGCATATAAACATAGAAACCTAAATTTTCAGTTATTGAGGCTGAAAACCGTTTCATAATCAAAGGCTTATCAGGTTAGTTACCTGTTCCCGATTTCTGTGCCTGCCAGGTGTTCCAGAGCTTTGACGAGGGCGTGGTTGCCTTCTGCGCCAAGTCCTTGCTGCTGGAGAGTGCGGTAAAGGTTAAACACCATGCTGGTAC
The DNA here is from genome assembly GCF_965223285.1 of Candidatus Leptofilum sp. Lineage (GTDB taxonomy): Bacteria > Chloroflexota > Anaerolineae > Promineifilales > Promineifilaceae > Leptofilum. The sequence goes on from NZ_OZ244997.1 coordinate 2,575,080, forward strand.
CGAGCATAGGCACACCCATTTGGTCGGCCGCTTCCAGCACCAGGCGTAAATCTTTTTGCTGCAAATCAATGGTGAAGCCGGGCCGCCAGTCACGCTCCACTACCTGCGGGCCGCGATTGCTGAGCATCCAGCTACCGGCCGCGCCCTGTGTGACGGCTTCAAGCGTCTTGTTCAGGTCAAGCCCGCCTGCCTGGGCAAAGAGCAGTGCTTCCCCCACGCCGAGCATCGTCACCACCACCAAAATCTGATTCACCAGCTTCACTGTTTGCCCGGCCCCAATGTCACCAACGTGGGTGATTGCTTTACCCATTGCCTCAAAAACGGGCATGGCGCGTGCCACCTGGTCTGCTTCGCCCCCCACCATGATGCTGAGGGTGCCTTTGGCTGCGCCTTCGCTGCCGCCGCTGATCGGCGCATCCAGCATCTGCACATCACGGTCGGCAAATGCTTGCGCCAGGCGGCGGGTGATTTCTGGACTGATGGTGCTCATGTCGATAACCAGATCGCCTGGTTTGGCCCCGAAGATGACGCCGTTGGCTTGCATCATGACATGCTCTACATCGGGCGTATCGCTGACGCAGGTAATGATGATGGTGGCGTGACTGGCAACGTCGGCGGGGCTGGTGGCGGCGTGGGCACCGATCTCAATGAGGGGGTCCATTTTGGGGTGGGTGCGGTTCCAAATGTAAACCTCAAACCCTGCTTTCAGCAGGTTGCGCACCATGCCCTGCCCCATGATGCCCAGGCCGATAAATCCGATTTTTTCTTTCATGCGATGCTCCTCATGGTGCTAATCGGTGCGAATGTCGATGATTTCTTCTACAACGGGTTCAATGGCGGCACGCACGGCCGTTTCATTCATATGCTGCACCTTAAAGGCAACAATGCGATTCGCTGAGGAGTCCCCGGAAAATTCGCCAAAGGCGATGAAGCTACCGCCACCGTCAGCTATCGCTTTAGACAATTTGGCCAGCGTACCAACGGCATCGGAGGCAACGGCCGTTACCCGCACCCCATGGTCGCGTGCACCCATTAGATCCACCAACAGCTTAAACAAATCGGTCTCGGTGATCAGGCCAATAACATCCCCGTTTTTCACAACAGGCAGGCCCCCCACCTTTTTATCTGCCATGATCCGCGCGGCTTCCTCAATTGGCGTGTCCTCCGTGATGGTGAAGACATTGGTCGTCATCACATCTTTTACTTTGATACGATTAACCAGGTAGTTGATCTCCCAAATGCTCAGGCTGGTGGCATCTGAAGGCGAAGCATTGAGCAAATCTTTATCGGAGACAATGCCGAGGAGACGGCCGTTTTCTATAATGGGCGTGCGGCGAATCTTTTCTCGCTGCATCAACTTTAAGCAATCTGGCACCGACATATCTGGCTGAACCGTAATGACTGGCTGCGACATGCAACGTTTTACTAACATTTGTAACTCCTTGTACTGAATTATCATTCAGGCAATAAGCAAAAAGGTGGTGGCTCTGAACGATTTTTTAGGCTAATTCGCCGCGAGCAAAGTGTTCGTGGCGAAATTGGAAAATAGTGCTGCTATCATAACCAATTTTTCTCATTATGCAGTATGAGTTTTGGCGACATTTTCCAGTTACAAATGTTTAAAATTCTTGATGGGTTAGGAATCGGGATTATTTGTTTTGCGCAGCCGAATCGGGGATTTTTTTGGCAGACGTTCAATGATGCCCCGTGCTTCCAAATCGAGCTGTACCGATTTGCAATACCAGCGAACCGAACCTGGTTTCGGGAACATCTCTTTGGGGACATTTTTGTCAGCCAGGTAGGCAGCAACTTTCAGTTCCATCTCCAAAAATGGCATACCGTCGCTACTGTCATCTGGCAGGGTTGCCAACATTGCTTCGCGGATGATGGTGTACTTCTCTTCTTTCAAATTATGACGATGGTCGGGATGGTTTACGTTTTGGGCTTTAATGGTGCTCATGGGGTCTCTCCTTTTTAGTTAGCCACAGATTTCGCAGATTGACGCAGATTTTTTCTCTGTGACCTTGTGCCTATGTGCGCTTGTTGAATGATTGCATTGTAAACGGCCGTTCCTCATCCCGCTTGTTCATTCCTGCTAACTTTGTAACTGGGCACGGTATTGGCTGGGGGACAGGCCAAAGCGACGACGAAACGCATGAATGAACGAGCTGAGACTACTGTACCCTACTTGTAAACTTAACTCCGTTACCGACAGATCGCTTTCCAGTAAACGAAAGCGGGCTTCGTCCAGGCGCAACCGCTTAATAAATTGATACAGGCTCTCGCCAAAGGCAGCCTTGAACAATCTGGCAAAATGAAACTCTGAGAGCGAAACGGCCGTGGCCACATCCACTACCTGCAAATCATCCAAAAAACGGGCTTCGACCAGTTGGCGGGCTTGTAGAAGCCGGGGCAGCAAGTCATCTAGCGTACTTTGCTTGCGTGGAGTCAACGCAGCCAACGCTTGCTGCCGCAGCCGCATCATCCGCAGCAGTTCACCCACCACTTCTACCATCAAATCATCCGCTGTGAGTAAATCCACTGGTGGCGTGCAGGCCTTCACCATTTCGGCCAGCAGGTAAGAGAGTTCATCCCCCTGCGGCAGCGGCACGTTGTGCATGAGCTGGTTCAGTTCGGGCGAGATACCCAAAAAGTCTGCCATGTCCAGGGCAAAGCCGGGGCTAAGTAACAAAACGAGGCACGGTGCCTGTGACACGGCCGTTCCCATCAAAATCATTGGTTCATCCACGTCGGTGAGCCAGGTGTATTGGCTGGGGTTGAGGGTGACGTTGTTGCAGGAAACGGCCGTTTCGCCCGGAAAGATGAGGGTGATATGGCCAAGCTGTGGCAGTGGAAACGGCCGTGTCACCCGACCCAGCCAGACAGCATTGAGGGGGGAGTAGTGGGTGGAAACGGCCGTTAAGCCCGCAAACGCTGTTGAACGCAAAAGTGGCATACGCTTACTCTAAGCGATTGCGTAACCAGATGCAAAAATGACCCAAGAAGGCTTTGAGGCAAAGCATCTGATGATGGAATGTTGAAGCTTATTCTCATCCAAAAGCAAACTGCTCTGTAGTAGGAGATATTGTTTACCTTGGATTATTCTCTCTCAAGGATCCCCTTGCAGTTGGACTATTGATTATCGCTTGTTGGACGTCTAAATCAATATCACGCCAGTCCATATATTCAGCAGGATAAGGCTGCAACTTACTCATATACTTTCCTGGCAAAACATCCTTAATTGAATCGAATGCACTTCGTCGGATATGTACTCGAGCCTTATCCCAATATTTTCCAATTTCATGTTCTAAATTGGAGGGTTGCGGTAAAGTGAGAAGTTCATCCAAGTCATAAATTCTCGAATCTTTTATATAATCAAGACTAAAAATTTTAACCTTCTGCAAAGCATAAAGATAACTTATCCTGTAAGGTGACAGATTAGCTTTGAATTCATCTACTATCAATTTAGGTATTATTTCCTCCCGCAATAACTCTTTTTCCTCTTCTTGCTTAACGACGAAGATGAATCTTGGTTCTAAATATTCCCCATGAACAGGAAATCCTTGTTCATCTAAATGAATGGGAACCCAAGAAGGGGCGGGATCGTTTCGAGAACTGATTTGTGCGTTTATTTCAAGATTAACTTTAGCACGCCACTCACGCTCATGCGTCCAATCTACCGATTTTGAACAGTCAAAGTGACAAAATAGATACTTATCTTCTTCCTCTAACCGTTTAAAGAACTCGTTTTTATCTCCATAAAGAACAGGACGCCCACCATATGCGTAAATCAATTGCTTTGGAAGCGCAATCATCCACTGTTTTCTCCAATATCGATTATCTACACTTAGTGATTGCAAATAGTTGCCTATTGGCATTTCAGAGAAGCAAACCGCAGGTGTATTACCATAAATAGTTGGAGTGTTACTATAACTTCTTCTTGCATCACTGGGTTTTAAATAACCAAATCGTAAAATAGAGTAAAAATTCCTTTTTGTCGTCCAATGAATTAGGTAACTCGACAAATCTTTTCGCTTCCGAATGATTGCTTCGATTGCTTCCAATTCCATAATAAATACTCCAAATATTAAAACATTCTTACCACGATACTTTATTCAAAGTACTATTCCTTAAATCTTTCTCAAAATAGCCAATACAATTCAGTCACGGGAGATAATACCTAGGTGCAGAATTTAAGTCTAGCATCGTGATGCATCAGGAATCCTACGCCCTTGACGACTTTTTTACACTATAACTTGCCATCTGGTATATGTGTTGAGAAGTTCCTTTTTTGCCTCCAACCCACTCCTGACATACAATCCAGCTAAATTCAATCAACTTTTCTGCCCGACCATTCTTTGGCCGGGCTTTTTCATGAAGGAAACAACATTTTCATGTCTTTACAACCTCGCAATGATATTCGCAACATCGCCATTATTGCCCATGTGGACCACGGCAAAACCACGCTGGTGGATGGGATGCTGCGCCAAACCAACGTCTTCCGCGCCAATCAGGAAATGCAAGAGCGCGTCCTCGACTCCAATGATTTAGAAAAGGAGCGCGGCATCACCATTCTGGCGAAAAATACCAGCATCGTGTACGACGGCACCACCATCAACATCGTAGACACGCCCGGCCACGCCGACTTTGGCGGTGAAGTGGAGCGTGTGGTGAACATGGTGGATGGCGCGCTGCTGCTGGTAGACGCGGTGGAAGGCCCCATGCCCCAAACCCGCTTTGTCCTGCGGCAGGCGCTGGAAAAAGGGGTCAAGGTCATCGTCGTGGTGAACAAAATTGACCGCCCGGCCGCCCGCCCCGATTACGTGGTCAATGCCACCTTTGACCTGTTCATTGACCTGGGTGCTAGTGAAGAGCAGGCCGATTTCCCCGTGATTTACACGCGGGCGCTGGAAGGTCGCGCTGGGGAAGACCCGGACGAGTTGGCAGATGATTTACGGCCGTTATTCGACACCATGATCAACTTCCTCCCCCCGCCCATGATCGACCCCGACGGCCCCACCCAACTGCTTGTCACCACCCTGGAGTACAGTAGCTACGTCGGCAAAATCGCCGTGGGACGGCTCACCAGCGGCACCATCACCGATGGCCAGGCCATCATGCACATTAAGGCAGATGGCGAGATGGAACCGGGCAAAATCACCAAGCTCTACACCTTCCGTGACCTACAGCGCGTGGAGCAAAAGCAGGTGCAAGCGGGGGATATCATGGCCGTGGCGGGCATTCCCGATGTGGGCATTGGCGACACGCTGGCCGATCCAGACGACCCACGCCCGTTGCCGCCCATCAAGGTGGAAGAACCCACCGTGCGCATGACCTTCCAGGTGAACGACAGCCCGTTTGCGGGGAAAGATGGCAAATACGTCACCAGTCGCCAAATTCGGGAGCGGTTGCTGCGCGAGCTGGAAAGCAACGTGGCCATGCGCGTGGATGAAACGGAAAAGTCAGGTGAATTTATCGTCTCCGGGCGCGGCGAACTGCATCTGGCCATCCTCATCGAGACAATGCGGCGTGAAGGGTACGAGTTTGCTATTAGCCGCCCGGAAGTGATTTTTAGGGAGGATGAAAACGGCCGTACCGAACCCGTCGAGAAGCTGTTTCTGGAAGTACACAACGATTATCTCGGCGCGGTCAGCGAAATGCTGGGACGGCGGCGCGGCCTCATGCACAACATCCACTACGGCGAGGACGGCACCGTCTATGCCGAATATTTGGTGCCAACACGCGGCATCCTCGGCTTCCGCCAGCCATTCCTCACCGCCACGCGCGGCACAGGCATTTACCATACCCTCTTCCACGATTACGAACCGGTGAAAGGCGAGATTGAAACGCAGGAGTTTGGCTCCCTGGTGGCGATGGAATCTGGCCCGGTGAGTGCCTATGCCCTGCAAGGGTTGCAGCAGCGCGGCACCTTCTTTGTGCTGCCCGCCGAGGATGTGTACAAAGGGCAGGTGGTGGGCCAGCACATTCGCAACGAGGAGTTGGTAGTGAACGTGTGCAAAACCAAAGTCCTCAGCGCGGTTCGCACTGGCCCCACTGCCATTGCCGAAGCACTGCACACACCCCGCATCATGTCGCTGGATGAATCAATTGAATATTTGGGGAAGGATGAACTGCTAGAAGTCACGCCCACCGCGCTCCGCATCCGCAAAAAGGAGCTGCGGCATGAGATTCGTCAGCGGGAAATTAAACGAGCGAAGAAAGATAAGTAACTTGGAGACTGGAGATTAGTTCAATCTCTAATCTCCAGTCTCCAATCCCTTAATTCGCATCGCGGGCGCAGCGGAAGCCAGCACCAATGTGGGATTCATCTAAAACGAAGGTGTTCGGGTCCGAGGGAGAGAGCGCAAAACGTATTGTCGTCGTTATCTCCGCGCTGCTATCCACCCAGGAGCCACCCCGCAGCACTCTCAAGCCAGACGTGTCATCTTCGTTGTAGCCACTGGCGGGTAGAGGCAAATTGTAAAAGTCGGGATCGTACCAATCCTGCACCCACTCGGCCGCACCACCGGCCATACCTAAAATGCCAAATGGACTGGCCCCGTCAGGCAAGCTATCGACCCGAATAAAAGCGCGCGGGAAGAAGTTGGTGAGGGATTGCGATAGGTTGTTGTTAAAAACGGCCGTCTGCTGAAAAGTCGGCGCAGCATCACCCCACGGATAGAGACGGCCGTCCGTTCCCCGTGCTGCATATTCCCACTCCGCCTCGGTGGGCAATCGCGCTCCGACCGATTCACAGTACGAATTGGCTCCTTCCCACGTCACCCAGGTGGCCGGGAAGCGTCCCGTGCCAGGTTCTGTTTCAAAGACACCCAGGTTGTTTAGCAAATTGGTGAGCGAGGTGAAAACGGCCGTCGTTGCACAATCTTCTCCATTACACGCCCCACTGTTTCCCCCCTGGCGGTTCAGAAAATCAGCAAGCTGCTGCACTGTCACTTCATATTGGTCCAAATAGAAATTGTTTACCGACACCATGCGCAGCGGATTATCTTCCCCGTTGGCGATGCCCATCTGGTAGCTACCACCCGTGATGAACAGCATCGGCATATTGTCTACATCACGAATGAAGGCGTTAAGCTGCGCATCCAGAGCCAGTTGAGCCGGGTCTGGTGTGGCGGTTGGTTGGTTGGGCACGGTCGCTTCTGGCGTGTTCTCAACCGCTTCGGCTGCCAGCCGCGTGGCTTGTGCAGCCACCGTGGCTAACTGCGCTTCGGCTGTGGCTGCCTGCGCCGTCGCTTCTTCCTGATTTTCCACCGCCGCCCGCTCAGCCACCAAAGTTTGGTTAGCCGCTACCTCCATCGTGGCCACGGCGTTGTCGGAGGTGGCCATTGCCTGCACGGTAGCCGCTTCCAGTGCGGCGGCAGTGCTTTCTCCAGCTAATTCTAATGCTAAAATATCGGCAGCAACGGCCGTTTCCCTAGCCTCTACACTCGCTCTGGTCGCCTCTTGCGACACTTCCTCCCGCTCTTGCTGTACATTTTGCAAATAGACAAGGCTCACCGCCCCACTAATCACCAGCAGCAAAATAATGATGAGCGCGTAGTTAAAATTGCGGGCGCGCCGTGCCGCCTGAGACTCCGCCTCGGCTCGCTGCCGCTGCTCTTCCGCCAGCTTTTGCGCTTGCTCTAGCTCCCGCTGCTGCTGCGCCTGCTTCTCTTCAATCTCTAGCTGGAGGGCAGCTTTACTGGCATCCAGATACTCCTGCTCCAGCGGATTTAGCTCCTCAAACAACAACGCTTCTTGAAGCTGCTGCCCGCGCAGCAAGCTGCTATCATCCCGGTCCCGCGTATCCCACTCTTCCGCCTGGGCCGTGAAGCGCAAGCGGTGGCGCAGCACCACCCGCTCATCCTCCAACCACTCCACCAGGCGCGGCCAGTTGCGGACCAACGCCTCATGCGCCACCTCAAACTGATCCGTTTCTGGATTCGGCCCATCTGTTTGCCGCAGCAGGCGGGCACCAACCAATTTTTCCAGCACGCGGTCGATGCGGTCGTTGGCTTCGCCAGATTGGTAAAGGGCGCGGCGGGTGGCGCGGCTGCGGGTAAATTCCACGCCCGTGCCGGGGCGCACCAGCCGCAGCAAAATCCGCTTGGCTGCGTTTTGTTCCTCTGGCAACATGCTGTTGTAAAGCGAGTCGGCGGTGGAGGCGAGGGCTTCCATCACCCCACCCAAACGGCGATAAGCGTCCCAGGTGATGCGGTTGCGCTCGCGGTCATCCCACAATTGCAGCAGGGCAAATTGCAGCAGGGGCAGCGCGGCCGGTTCGCCTACAATTTCACGCACCAACGCTTCAATCAGACCATCCTCAAACTTTAAGCCGATGGCTTGGGCAGGCTGCTCGATGGCATCGTGCAGTTCGCTGGCGTTCATCGCCGTGACGCGCACCAGCCCCTGCTCGTACAGGGATTGGAACAGCGGTACTTTGTTGAGATAGCTTTCATAATCCACGCGCATGGTCAAAATGACGACGTGGCGGGCTTCGCGCGCGTTTACCAACCCCAGCAGATTGTCGATGAAGGCGTCCCGCTCTTGCTCATCGTGGCAGAGGGTAAAGGTTTCTTCAAATTGGTCAATCGAAAGTACAGCAGGACCATTGGTATCTGACTGCACCAGCTTGGCGAGATGGGTGTTTTCCTTGAGGAAGGCGTCGTAATTTTCGGTGATCCATTCAGCGGGGTCAGCACCATCTGGTTCCAGCAGCTTGGCAAGCTGCGTCAGCGGGGCCGTGCCGGGAACGATGGTGGGATAGTAATGCCAACTGTCGCTGCCGGGCAGTTCGCCATCCTCCAATTTGGGCAGCAGCCCAGCCAACACCACAGAGGATTTACCGCTGCCGGAGGGGCCAACGGCCGTTACCAACCGATTCACCAATACCTGATCTAACAACTCTTTGATGAGCTGATCACGGCCGTAAAAAAGATGCTTGTTTTCTTCGTTGAACGATTCCAGACCGATGTACGGGCAGCGGGAGTCAGGAATTTCGGGCTGGGTGGTGGCGTCAAAATCGACCAGCACCGCTTCGGGCGTCTCTTTGCCCGCATGAAAAAGCTGGTTGTGCCAGTAGTCGAGCAGGCTCTGAGCCGCTTCCCGGTCTTCCGTATTGTCGATGAAGGCCCCCGCTTCGGCACCGCGATGTAAAAATTCGGTCACTTCGTCCCAAAATGCAGCAGCCTCGGCTGCTTCCACATTTTTATTTTTGCGCCGCTGCTTCAGCAGCGACCGATGCGAATCGCGCATCGAGGTGAAGGACATGAAGGGAATGAATTCTTCGTCTGAATGGCTCATTTGTTAAACTGCCTCAACAGGAGATCGATTTGCTCGCCGACGCGCTGTAGTTCGGTGCAAAGGGAGAGCAGTTCCAGATCGACTTCGCGGAACCGGTGGCCGACGTAGGTATGGTAGCGCATAAACAGGCGGCGGACTTTGGAGTTTAGCTGTTTTTCGATGGCGGGTTCCAGGTTGCTCATCGCCTTGGTAAGATTGACTGCCCACGGTGCCTCTGGGTTGGCATCGATCAGTTCCTGGGTCATCGGTTGCAGGTCAAACCAGGCGTCTTCCAGCTCGATGAGTTGATTTTTGGAAACGGCCGTCTTCACCCGCCGCACCTCATCATCAATGTTTTGCCAGGCGTTGTGTTCCCGCACCAGCGCGTTTAGCCGATCGTCCAGCCCCGCCAGGGCCGATTTGCCGCTTTTCACTTCCTCGATCATATTGCCCATCGCCACATCGGCTTCCGCCAGGCTGCTGCTGATGGTGGTGATCGCCTGCTCCAGATTATCCAGCCGCAGGGCGTTGGCCACGGCCACCAGCTGGGCATTGATGCGGGTGGGGTGCCGAGTGAGAACGCGCGACAGCAGGCTGACGCCGCCGTTGAGTGCTTCCAGATCGTCATCGTTAACGGCCGTTTGCATTCGTTCCTTCACTGTTTCAAGCTGGGTGGCCCAACGCACGTCGCCACCGGCAAATGTATCGCTTTTGGAAAGCGTCACTAGGTCGCCGATGCGGGTGTTTAGCTCCGTCTCGGCACTGGCGATGTCTTCCCAGGCCATATCGTCATCGGGAAGTCGCTTTTGGTCGCGGTAGATGAGGTCGTACTGCGTCTCCAAAATCTGGAACAGATCATGAATTTGCTTGTAATCATTCATCTGCTCGATTTGCTGGGAGGCTGCCTGGAAATCGGTTTGGAAAGTGACAACGGCCGTACGCACATCTTCCCGCGTCAGCAGCCGCACAATGGCACCAAAGCTCTTGCTGGCAATCATCGTGTTCGATTTGTCTTGCGCAGGCAAAATATCTGCCTGATGAATTTCGATGCGGGCGGAGGAGGGGTCTTCGTCAAACTCTTCAACAATGATCGCAGCGATATCTACGTGGGGGCGCAGCTCGCGGAAAGCTGCTACCAGCACGTTGATCCGCTTGCGACGATCGAAGTGGATAATCAGCTCACGCGCTTTATCTTTTTTGACGGTGCCGGGGAGATTTTCAAAATCGAGGCGCAGCTCAAAGCAGAGGTCGCGCAGGTCATCTTCGCTAAAAGAGTCGTTGATGGCACGCAGCAACTTTCGAAGATCGACTGGTTTGTCCTGGCCATTCTCTGCGGTTGGGGTGGCGTCTGTCATCTTTCTTAAGGAAGCTGCGAGTCAGTTCGGTACTTCACTGGTTTTCATCCGGTTTTGTGTGTAAAAGCCAACAAATATCTTAAATAAGATTGAGTACAAAACTGGCTTTTACTTGAGCAAATCACAGAGAGCACCCTTCACTTTTCAAACTGGTTTCTGTGATTTGCTTGCCTGGGCAAAATCCGTAGAAAGATTATATGTCAAGTAACTTATTTTGTAAACGAATCATAAAAAAGGGGAGGGCGATCAAAAGTTGCGGAACGGCCGTTCTATTAAGATGCTACACAATCGTGAGCGTTCAAAAGCCATCAACAAGGCATTATGGACATCGTTCCATCTTTCATTTCGACCAAAGGGAGAAATCCCAACAGGTAAGCAAGAATAACTCACCATTTTCCCGGCTAGCTTTTTCTACCAGGTGACAGTCCCGGCGAGCGGGATTTTTGTTTTTCTACCTGGATGAGGAAGATGCGGAACTTGCCAATGCGCTCGTTTCAGTCCCGGCGAGCGGGATTTTTGTTTTGGCTCAACTATTAAAAGTGTGCGAATCGGGTAAAATTGGGAATCATGGAATTCCCAATCACCGATTTACTCGACAAAGAAAACTGTACACAATGGATCATTGAACATTTCCATCCCAATGGCTTTGGGTGTCCGGTCTGTCAAGTCGGCGTAGACCAAGCCCGCAAGTTCCGAACGACAAAGCGCAGTCAACTGACCGTTTACCGTTGCCAACAGTGTCAAGCCGCTTACAACTTGTATACGGGAACCGTTTTCCAACAACATCATTTGACTCCAATGCAAGTCTTGTTGCTCGTTCGCGGTGTCCTCAAAGGAGAACCTGCGACAATCTTGTCAGCCGAATTGGGCATCAACTACCCAACGGTTTTGAGGTTGCGTCATGACCTGCAAGCGAACGCGGAACAGCTCCAACCAGAAACCCCGCTCCTGGATGATGAAACTGAAACCGATGAAATGTTTCAGAATGCGGGGGAAAAAAGGGTGTGAGCATTTCGACTCAGCTGACCCGCCCCGTCGTCGCGCCAACAAACGGCGAGGGCGTGGCACGTATGCCAATGACCGACCGCCTGTTGTGGGCACAGTGGGGCGTCAATCTGGACAAGTTCGCTTGCGTGTTGTTAAAGATACAAAAGGTGAGACCCTGGTTGACCACGTGCATCGCTTTACGCTAGCTGGGTCTCAACTGTATACAGAGGGTTTTAGTAAACATAAAATTGTGAGCGTTTACCGCTAACAATTAATTGTCCACCCCTTAACATTATAGGGAAAACGCTACAAAACATAAAATTGTAAGCGTTTGTTCGTTCCCACCTGTTTTTTGCTGAAATGGAGTCCCTTTTGTTTTAGACTGATTTTGTCCGAATCGATCTATCACAAAAGGAGACTCCTATGTCTATTATATCTTTGCCCCATTGGTTTTCGCGATTCCAAGCGTCAAAATCGCTTGCCAAACAGTCGCGACTTATCCTACAGTCGCCTGGGTTATCCCATTGGACCACACAACCACCCTCCCACTTGCCGCCGTTCGTCCGCCATTGCCCCACAACAATGAAATATCTGAAGCTTTTGGCCCCACTGGCCTGGGCTGACATTCCTTGGCGGCCAATGCCTGGTCCCCGTACGGGTCCTTATCCCGCTTCGCCCCTCCCTTACATTGCTGCGTTTCTGGTTCGGCTTGACCAGCAGCATCGCAGTATGGGACAACTCCGTCAATATTTGGTCGAGCATCCGGCTTTGACCTGGCTGTTGGGGTTTCCCTTACAACAAGATTCACAAGCTCCGCATGGGTTTGAGGTGGCCGCAGCCCTACCGTCCCCCGCTCATTTCAGTTATGTGCTGCGCCATCTGGCCAACCCCCTGCTGCGATTCTTGCTCAACGATACGGTGCAATTGCTGCGGCTGGCCTTGCCGACTGGTAGCAACTTTGGTCAGGTTGTTTCTCTAGATACCAAACATATCCTTGCTTTTGTCAAAGAGAATAATCCCAAAGCCTACATTAAAGAAGGACGCTGTGACAAAGACCGCCAGCCAGTTGGCGACCCAGATTGTAAATATGGCTGCAAACGACGCCGCAACCGGGCTCCGGAGCAGACGACGCCTACCAAAGACGGCCATCCTGCACCAGGATTAGGTGTGGGTAAAGATGAATTTTACTGGGGCTATGCCTCTGGGGTCGTGGCCACCAAGGTGCCGGGCTGGGGTGAATTTGTCTTGGCTGAAATGACCGACACCTTTGACCATGCTGATATTCACTATTTCTTTCCCCTGATGGCCATTGTCGAAGAACGGTTAGGCTTTCGCCCGCCTTACGGCACTGCTGATGCGGCTTATGATGCCTGGTATGTCTATGATTATTTTCACTCGGCTGGTGGCTTGGCCGCTGTGCCTTACGTTGACCGCACCAAGGGGCGGACCTATTCCTTTGATGAGGCTGGCTTGCCTTTTTGTGCAGCGGGGCTGCCCATGCCTGTCAAGAGTAGCTTCATGAATCGCTCCAGCCGCGTGCCTCATCAACGCGCGCGACATGCCTGTCCGCTTTTTTTCCCCGCTCAGGTGGCACAGCAATGCCCGGTAAACCACAAAAACTGGAAAAAAGGGGGCTGCATTTCTACCCTACCGACCAGTATGGGTGCCCGGGTTCGTTACCAGCTTGACCGAGAAGGGCCGGAATACAAAGCGATTTACAAGCAGCGTACAGCCGTAGAACGTATCTTTTCGCAAGCGGTCGCCCTGGGCATCGAACGTCCCAAACTGCGTAACCAACAGTCGATCACCAATCTGAACAGCTTGATTTACATTCTCATTAACTTGCGGGCGCTGCAACGTGTCTACCAAAAGAAGGCAAATGGTGGCTAAGTTCGCATTCGCCAAACAACCTTAAAAAATTGAACAATTGAAGATTCGATTCGGATGGCGGGGGAGCCATCTGCTTGTTTCAATCCCTTCCTACGTTTTTCCCCTGTGATGGTTCCAACGCTCATTATTCAGTAGACATTATGTTTACTAAAACCCTCGCCCCCGTCTTGCGACAAGATAAGGACGCTGTAGGGGCCAATGCTGAGGGTAGCATGGGTAGCTAGCTGATCATATTCACCGGGAACGGCCGTTACCGTACCCACATGGTGACTGCTAAAGCTGGGATGGTATGCTTTCAGATCGCTGTTCAGCCGCACCTGCCAGTTGCCGCCGTGCGGAAAGCCCAATTTGTACTGCTTTAGCACGCGGTTGGAGAAGTTGGCGACGACGATCACATCATCGCCAGAGCCACCAAAATGCCAGCGATGGAAGGCAATCAGCTTGGCGGCATCATTGACATGGAAGACGTTGATCGATGGCCCGCTGAGGCCGCGGGTTTGCCCATGCAGGTTGCGCCGCAGGGCGATCAGGTGCCGGTACAGCGTCACCATGCCGCTATTTTGCGTCGCTTTTTGCCAGTCAAGCGGCCGTTTGTCGTCAAACCAGCCATCTTCCAAAAATTCCTGCCCCTGAAAGATCATGGGCACGCCGGGGGCAGTGAACACCAGCGCGGCTCCCAACGCTGCCCGGCTGGCGGCCAGCCCGTCATGCCCGTCGGCAACGGCGATTTCATGCACCACCCGCGCCTTGCCATTGGCCACCTCATCGTGCGATTCGGTGTAGATGACGCGGCTAAACACGTCTGCGCCGTAGCGAAACTGGAGTGCGTCCCGCACGGCCAGCATGTTGCGATCTTCATCACGTGGGGTGATGATTGCTTCGCGGATAGGATGCACAAATTGGCTGTCCCACTGGCTGTTGAAGCCTGCGCCCCCGGCGTCAATCGGCTCGGTAAGCCATGGGTTAGCCTGCAAATCCTCAGCAATGCGAATGTGACGGGGATTGCGGTGGGCCATTTCGCCATTGATGCCCTGCATCAATGCCCAACCTTCGGCAATGTCGGCACCGGGGTCACCATCATGCCCGTGGGCATTGCGAATGTAGGAGGTAGCGTCCCAGCGCAGGCCGTCAATCTGGTACTCGTCTAACCACATGCGGACGTTGTCGCGGATATATTGGCGCACTTGAGGACGGCCGTAATCGGGTCGCGTATCGGCCCACGGGGTTTTGGAACGCCAATCATTGTAGAAGTAGATGCCACCCAACCCGTGCTGCTGCCAGCCGTCAAACTGCCACAGGCTCAGCTCTCCCGGGCCAAAATGATTGTAAACCACGTCTACAATGACGGCGATGCCCTGGGCGTGGGCCGCCTGCACCAGCCGCTTGAGTGCCTCTGGCCCTCCGTAAATTTGGCTAATGGCAAAGGGATGGTTGGGGTTGTACCCCCAGGAAAGCTCGCCAGGGAACGCTTTGACGGGCATTAGCTCAATAGCGTTGATGCCCAAGATGCGCAGGTAAGGCAGCTTTTGGATGACGGCCTCAAAATTGTACGGCGGGTTGCCGTCCTCGTCGCCAAAGGTGCCCACGTGCAGCTCGTAAATGACGAGTTCATGCAGGGCAGGTGGTTGGAAGTGGGTTGGTGGGTTGGAGACGGCCGTATCTATGCCCGCTGTATATCCGTTCCGCACCACCCCGTCGTGGTAAGGGGCGCGCACATCTTTGGCATAGGGGTCGGTGCGCAGCAGTTGGTGGCCATTATGCTTCAACACAAATTTGTAGCTATCCCCAATTTGCGCCTCTGGCACATTAATTGACCAGATGCCATCTGCTTCTCGCGCCAACGGAATTTGGCTGCGGTGCCAATTGTTAAAAGCACCCGTGACGTACACAGCTTCGGCGTGGGGTGCCCACACGCGGAACGTTGTGCCTTTGGCATGGGGAATAGCCCCCATGCCCGATTGCAGCGCAGGCTGCGTGGCTCGGATTCGGTATTTTACAGTCTGCCAGGTTTGTTTCAGCTGCGTCCGCCAGGCAGACCGCTGTTTTTCTTTTTCGCTTAAACTCATAGATCCTCCACGAAGTAAGCAACGCACATCAAACAGTTCACATGTGCTTACTCCTTAGCCGCCCTTACCATTTATCGACATCTTTCAGACGGCCACAAAGCGCATAGGATAAACGATTCTACCGCTTTCGAGGTTAAAAAAGTGTTAACAATGTGTGTTTATGTTAACCAATTGGGTAGTAACTGGCCACTTTTTTATGAATAATTGCCAAAAATCGATGCTTTTCCCTTCGAACCGGGTAAAAAAAAGTGCCTGGTTTGCACAAACCAGGCACTCAAAAATTTACAATCGACTGAAAATTTTTTAGATGAAGATAATTTGGGCGTCTTCACTCATTTCCATGAAATCAGTGGCACCCACAACGTCTTCCACCACATCGACAATATCTTCTTCTTTCATCATGTACATGTCGCCAAACATATCTACCGACATTTTGCAGGCATACATCTTACCGCCAGCATCGTGAATCATTTCCAGGAACTCACCAATTTCGGGGAAGTCTAAATGCTTAATCTCACGTTTCATAACAGCCGTTGCCACATTTGTCATGCCCGGTAATCCCCCAATCGCATTCGGAATCGGCATACTGGGGTTACCAATTGGCACAAACTTGAGCTTGTTCATCTTCCGCTTATTAATAATGTCTAGCCCCCAAAACGTAAAAAACAGGGTGACATCAATACCTTCCATCAGGGCTGCATTAGCCAAAACCAGTCCAGGGTACGCCATATCCAACGTTCCCTTGGAACAAATAATGCACAATTTGCGGTCTTTATCATCGTTAAACATCAGGTCATCTCCTTATTATGGAATTGGAAGTAGTGTCTCCAATCCCCAACCTCTAATCTCTAATCTCCAGCTCTCCAATTATTAAATACAACCCGAAGGTTTCTTCAAGCCAGCCACATAAGCCACCTTCTTGGCAGGGCCTTTGGGGAATAGCTTGTACAGCTCTTTCGTTGGCACGCCGCCAACTTTGGTAATGCGGCGGAGCGTCGGTGCATCGCCCTGGGCAGCAAAGTCCTCACGGCAAAAGCGAATCACCTTCCAATGCCCATCAGACAAAGGCGTAATGCCTAAATCTGTTGCCAACGCTTCAGCTACTTCTTCGTTCCAATCTTGCGCATTGGCCATGAAACCATCTTCATCAAACGCAATCGTCTTTCCTGCAATTTCTCTTGTGCTCATCTTATTTATCCTTTTTTGAGTCCGCCAAAAAATCCGCAGATTGCACAGATTTTTCTCTCAGGAATTTTCATAAATCCCTGTGTTCTCTGTGGCGTTTTTCAGCAATGTTAATTTTCAGAAACAGTTCTTAAAACAGACAGCGTTTTGGCCAGACCGCGCTTCACGGACGGATCATTCAGCTGTCTTAAAATTGTAAACATCGAAACATCAACCGGTGGCTCTTCTTCCCGGATCACATGGGCTGTATTTCGCATCATCGTCATAATTTCTGGCTGGGTCATCTCTTTGACCGTTTGTAGAATTAGCACAATGTTCTCACCAAGCTGGCGTACATCCTCTTCCGTAAATGACGTCACCACGTTGTCGGCAATGGCCATGCCACCTCGCAAAAAGGCAAAATATCCTTTTTGTTCCATTTCATCCAGCCGCTGCATCAACGTATAGAAAGCATCCTGGCTCAGGGGGCTTAAATCTTGCCACATGGCCGCTACGCTTTCCATTTGATCCAGCATCTGTTCCAGGTTGCGGGTGTTGCGCATCAGCCGTTTGAGCAAGCGTAGCCCGTCTTCTAACTGCACGTAGCTTTCAATCTCATTGAGCTGTTCCACCGTCAGACGGTACATCTCTCCGGCGACGGGAGTTAGATCGTTTTGCAGCTCCTCCCATTCCTGCCGCCGACGCTTTTGCTGCCGCGCCTCTTCAGTTAAAAATGCCACTTGTTCCGTCAGGGCATCTATTTTTTGGTTCAGTTCTGTGATTGTCTGATCCATCTTTGCACTCCGTAATCAGAAGTTCAACTTCTCTGAGAAGTTGAACTTCTAGGCATCATCAGCTCCACTTCCCCGCCATTGTCATCTGCGCCGTGATGGGCATCTCTTTGCCTTTGAGCAGGATATTCCAGTACATCCAGCGGAACATCATCTTGCCCCAATGGTTCATTTCTGACTCTTGCAGCAGCGAAAAGGGGCCAATGCCTGGCAGCGGGTATTTGCCCGGCAGTGGTTCAACATCGTAGTTGAAGTCGATGAGAATGCCCTTGCCAAAGCCAGACTCGATGAAGCAGTTAGCGTGGCCGTCGAACTCGACGAGCATTTCTTGCCCTTCAATGTAGCGCAGGAAGTTTTCCACAAAGACTTCGGCAGCAAAATGGGCCACAGAACCAGCCTTGGAGGTAGGCAATGCGGCCGCATCACCCAATGCAAAAATGTTGTCATACTGCTGGGAAAGGAAGGTGTGTTTGTCAACCGGCACGTGGTTGAGCTCATCTCCTAAGCCAGAACGGCCGATTACCTCAGCCCCCATATTCACTGGCACCGTCACCAGCAAATCGTACGGCACTTCTACTTCATCGTAAGAGATGAGCAGCTTCTCTTCTGGCTCTACCCGCTCGGGGTAAAATTCCGTTACGATTTTGATGTTCTTTTCATCGAGGATGTTACCCAACAGGCTGGCAGCGCGAGGTTTGGTGAAGGCTCCTGGCAAGGGTGTTACCAAAATCAGCTCGACGCGGTCACGCATATTGCGCTGATGGAAATACCAGTCGGCCAGGAAGATGAACTCCAGCGGGGCGACGGGGCATTTGTAAGGCAGTTCCATAATGTTGACTACCATACGGCCGCCTTGCCAGGTGCGTAATGTTTTGGCCAGAGCCACGGCGCCTTCGTAGGTGTAAAAGTCGTGGATGCTTTTGCGCCATTCCGCTTCGGTGAGGCCGGGGGTTTCTTCGGGGCGAGGCTGGGTGCCAGTGGCAATGATGAGATAGTCGTAATGGAGAATACGGCCGTCTTTTACCAAACGCACGCGATTTTCCTCCGGTTCAATTAGCTCGATCTCCGAGAGAATCATCTCCACACCAGGCGGAATGTAATCCCGCTTGGGCTTGATCACATCATTTTCGCCATAAATGCCAAAGGGGATAAAAAGGAAACCGGGCTGATAATAATGCGTCTCTTCCTGATCCACAATGGTGATCTTCCACTCATCTCGGCTGAGAACGTGGCTCATTTTGTTGGCGATCATGGTCCCAGCTGTGCCAGCACCTAAAATCAATAATTTTTTCATCTCAATCTCCTGCAATTGTGTCGTTTGTCTCCACACATTTTCAAACCATCAGGCGGCTGCGCTCATGCAAAATGTGGGAGACAACGTTCGCTATCTTTTGCACCAGACGCAAAACATGCGCCTGCTGTTCTGGCGATAGGAAATAAATCTCCTGAACGTGGTCAAATAATCTTGGTGGATCGATGGCTAAATCAGCCGCAATCGCTTCAAGATTTTCCGCAGGTGGTGGCCAATTTTCTGGGGCAATTCCCCCGACAAAGACCATTCCCTTCAATTCTGTCCCCACCCGAATATAGGCACGGGCACAAAGCAGCCCCAAATAACTTTCCAAATATTGTGGCTCCAGGCTTAGAGAATCGGCCATTGCCTGCCAATGGTTCATGCACTTTTCCCACAGCACGTCGTTGTCACCAATGGCGGCAAAAAGACCGCAACTGTTGCTGAACTCGGTAAGCGGTTTGCCACTCATATCTGTGATGATGAGCATGACGCCTAACGCCTCGGCAAAGGTGTCTTGCATCATCTGCACACATTCTTGGGGGAACTGGTCGGCTACGGCCGTTGCTTCAACGGAAGAAAGGGGGGAAGCTGCTGTCGTTAGCGAGAAAGGAATATTTTGGGTATTCAACCAGCCCTCAATATTTTCAGCTGGAAAGCGCCACTGCCGTCCTACCTTGATGGCAGGTAAACGGCCGTCTTCGGCCATGCGGTACACTGTAGAGCGGTCTACATCCAATAAACTTTGAATATCTTTTGCAGTTAACATTCTGGACATGGTCTATTCTCTTCTGTTTGTGAATATTTTCACGGTATGATGCATACTGTACCCGAATCTGCATATGCAGAGTAAGTGACAATCGGCAGAAAGGGGCATGACAACCGTCATGATTTGCAGATTATGCAGATTATGCAGATGATTTTAGTGGCTGGTGGTTAGCAGCTTGTTGCGTTTACCAGCCACTAACCACTCAAAACTATTTACCTTTTTTGCAGCTATTTTGTAGGCACACGTTGATTTTTGCTGCTATGCTGCTATTCTATTGCGCCTATGAACCCAATTCATTGGCTTTTCGACAAATTTTTTCCACTTATTCGCTTCACCTATGAAAAGATTCAGGGACATCAGTGGTTTGACAAGATTACACCACAGCTTTGGCTGGGGGGTGCGCCTCACTACAAACGTGATTACCAATTTTTGCTGGACAATGGCATTACGGCCGTTCTCAACATCCGCGCCGAACGAGAGGATGACGTGAATTTGTATCGTCAACACGACATCAGCTACCAGCAGCTTAAGGTGCTAGATGTTACCGTACCTTCGGATGAGATGATTACCGCAGGGGTAGATTTTGTGCGACAGCAGGTAGAAGACGGCCGTTCCGTTCTCATCCATTGTGCCAAGGGGCGTGGCCGTTCCGCCACTATTTTGGCCGCCTACCTGATGCAGCACGAAGGAATGAGCTTCGATGAAGCCAACCAGACAATGAAGCAAATACGGCCGTTAACCAAACTGGAAGGTCGCCACCGCAAACGTCTGGAACAGTGGGCGCAGGAGCAGAAAAGCAATATTGCGTAGTTTGACAATGTTTTGCCCAATGCAGACGCATTGTTTTTGTTAGTGATAGCGCGTTTGGCATACGTGGGTTGCAATCTGGCCGTCTACCGCCCGGACAACGGCCGTTGGGTGGCAAGCCACGCTAAAGGAGGTATTTCCCCCAGACCAGCACACATCTAACCCTAAAATGTTCGTACAGCCCTGTACGGCCGTTGCTAACTACCCGTCTGGTCTATCCCCACACAAAAGTTGTATGTAAAAGCCAAAAAGATACCTAAATTAGATTGAGCGCAAATTTGGCTTTTACCAGCATAGTTTCAAACTCATCTTGACCCGATACAACGAACTCAACACTGTGTTCACTTTTTTTGATGACCTCTGTGCGGCCGTACGGCCGTTCGTGAACACACTTTCTGGAGGAAGGAAATGAAATCTATTAATAAAGTCGCCCGAATCGGCGGATTGTTCCTGCTGTTGTTTGGTGGTATTTGGTTGCTCAGCCTGGCTAGTGGCCCGGCACCGGAAACGCTAGACCGCCAGCAAGCCATTCAAGCATTTGCCCCTGTCGATATTGGCGACCGAGATGCTATCGGCGAAGTCCAAGAAACCAACATCTCATTCCCCACAACCGTTAATCTGGCAGACATCCCTGCTGGCGTTTACGATCCCGATAACCAGTACGACCGCTGGCAGCGGGGCGAAATTGATCTACAAGAAGCGTTCTTTCGCTTGCCAGAAGCGCAAATGGCACTCCTGCAAACAGAAGCGTTAGAAATTCCCAGCAGCCCCAACGTGCAAATTCCGCCTAGCGGCCCTAGCCTGCAAGCACCCACCGCTGGCACCAACTTCGATTCTATCGACTTCACCGAATGTTGTGGCGGCGGTGGCAACGTGCCGCCCGACCCAGAAATTGCGGTTGGCCCCAACCATATCATTGCTGTGGTTAACGTCGCCTTTGAAATTTACGACAAAAGCGGCAACAGCTTGGTCGGCCCCACAACCTTCGCCAGCTTTATGGCTTCTAACCCTGCCTGTACTGGTGTGTTTGATCCCAATGTGCTGTACGATGAACGGGAAGATCGCTTTATGCTGGCAATTG
This sequence comes from Candidatus Leptofilum sp., assembly GCF_965223285.1. Classification (GTDB taxonomy): domain Bacteria; phylum Chloroflexota; class Anaerolineae; order Promineifilales; family Promineifilaceae; genus Leptofilum. Next base: position 2,596,563 of record NZ_OZ244997.1, read on the forward strand.
ATGCCGACGGCACCGATTACTGCATTGCCGTCTCCCAAACAAACGATCCCACCGGTAGTTGGAACCTTTACTCATTTGTTACCGGCAGTGCCAGCGTTTTCTTTGATTACCCCCATGCGGGTGTCGGCAACGACGCCATTTACATGGGTGCCAATATGTTCAACAACTTCACGCAGGCGTTTCTGGACTCCCGCATTTGGGCGTTTGACAAAGCTGCCATGTATGCCGGAACGGCCGCTTCCTCTGTTACCATTAATCTGGGCAGCAACGATGACACCCCCCAACCGCTCAACCTGCACGGTTGGAACCAGGGCACCTGGCCTACCAGCGGCCCGCATTACTTCATCACGGAAACAGGTTACAACGGTGCTGATCATACCATCTACTCCTGGAGCGATCCGTTCGGAGCCAACACGTTTGGCACGGTGGGTACGGTTAATCTGAATACAGCAACAGGCGTAACGGCCGCAAACTCTGTTGCCTTCCCCCAAGCCAGCGGCGGCACCCTGCAAGGCAACGATTGGCGACCACAGGATTTTGAGTACCGCAATGGCTTTGCCTGGACCACCATGACCGTAGGCTGTAATCCGGGTGGCGGCACCGTCAACTGCGTCCGCTGGGCGCAAATCAACCCTGCCACAGCAACGGTGATAGACGCAGGCGTGTACGGCAGCAGCAGCGAATATCGCCAATTCCCCGATTTGGCAGTGAACCATTGTGATGATATGGCTGTTGGGTACACCAAATCCAGCAGCAGCATCTTCCCCAGCATTTACGTGACTGGCCGTGAAAACACTGATACAGCCGGCACGCTGCAAGCGGAAGTGCTGCTCAAATCTGGCGAGATTTCCTACACCTCATTTGAAACCAGCGCACCACGCCGCTGGGGTGACTACACAGAAATGACCATCGACCCTGACGGCTTGACCTTCTGGTATTTGGGCGAATACAGCAAGAATACGGGAACGACACAAGGCCGCTGGGGAACCTACATCGGTTCCTACAGCTTTGGCAGCTGCACCACGGGTGGTCCCACACCGACACCGCCGCCACCACCAACGGCCACGAACACACCCGCCCCAACCAATACGCCCGCCCCGGGCACATGTACCGTCTACAACAGCACAGACGTGCCTCAGGCAATTTCCAGCAGCGGCACGCCTAGCGTCAGCTCCGTGCTCAATATTTCGGACAGTGGCGTCATCGACGACATCAATGTACTCAACCTTAATGGAACCCACACCTGGATCAACGATCTAGACTTTAACTTGACCAGCCCAGGCGGCACTGAAGTTCAAATCATGGCTCGGTCTTGTAGCAATCAGGATAACTTTGATTTGAATCTGGATGATGAAGCCTCTGGCACTTGGCCTTGCCCACCGACTGGTGGCGGCACGTACCAGCCCAGCAATCCGCTTTCAACCTTTGACGGGCAAAGTGCCAACGGCACTTGGACATTGCGAATCGACGACAATGCCAATCTGGACGGCGGCAGTTTGAACGGCTGGAGCCTGGAAGTTTGTACAGCAGGGCCTGCCCCAACGGCGACAAACACACCAATCCCAACAGATACACCTACACCTGGCCCCACGAGCACACCCACGAATACGGCCGTTCCCCCTACACCGACCAATACACCAGTTCCGCCAACACCAACCAATACCCCTGTGCCAGGCACAGACCCAGTCATCTACGTGAGCTCCACCAGTGGTGGCAACGCAGGCGGGGTCGCTTTCGCCGATGAAGATATTTTGTCTTACGACACCGGCACAGGTACATGGGCCATGTTCATTGATGGTTCTGATGTTGGATTGAGTGGTTCTGGCTCGCGGGATGTGGATGCGTTCTATATCATGCCCGACGGCAGCGTATTGCTCAGCTTTGTTGGGGCAACCACCATTCCTGATGTTGGTTCGGTTGATGATTCAGACATCGTTCTGTTCACCCCATCCTCTACCGGAACGACGACGGCAGGAACCTTCTCGTGGTACTTTGATGGTTCGGATGTGGGCTTGACCTCCAATGGTGAAGATATTGATGCGATTGGCTTTGCGCCAGACGGCCGTTTGCTCATCAGCACCACAGGCAGCCCCAGCGTCGCCGGTGTTTCCGGTGATTCTGATGAAGATTTGTTGGCTTTCGATGGCACTTTGGGAAGCAGCAACACTAGCGGCACCTGGGCAATGTACTTTGATGGCTCCGATGTTGGTCTGAACAATTCCGGCAGTGAAGAAACCGGCGGCACCTGGGTAGATGCGAATAACGACATCTACTTATCCGCCAAAGGCACCTTCGCCGTCTCCGGCGTCAGTGGTGATGGTGCAGACATCTTTGTTTGTGCTGGCAGCACGCCCGGCAGCAGCACCAGTTGTACTTTTACCCTCTTCTGGGACGGCTCAGCCAATGGCTATGTTGGCGAAAACGCAGATGGAATTCACATTGTCCCATAAGTTTGCTTTGAGGACTGGCAGTCCTCACTCATTTTTACAATGACTAAAAGGCATCAGGACTGCCAGTCCTGGCCCAAGGAAAGAGTCTTGCTTCGGTAAGGCTCTTTTTTTGCCAATTGCCCCCATCCTCGCTATGCTTACAAGCTGCAAAATCATACAATCAACCTCCGGGAGGTTTTGGCCGTATCCAAATGAAAAGCCAAACCTCCCGGAGGATAAATGAACCGATTCCTGCTGCAAACCACCAGCCACTTTTCCCAAGGAGCAAAATGGCCAAAAGCAAAGTCACCCCCAGCCGCCAGCAATATTTAGACATCAAGGCGCAGCATCAAGACGCGATTGTTTTCTTTCGGCTGGGTGACTTTTACGAGACGTTTGATGATGACGCCAAGCTGGCTGCCGAAGAGCTGGATTTGGTGCTGACCAGTCGGCCACAGGGCAAAAACCAGCGCACGCCGATGGCGGGCGTACCCCATCATGCCGCTGAAGGCTATATTGCCCGGCTCATTGCCAAAGGGTACAAGGTGGCGCTGTGCGAGCAGATTGGCGACTCGTCCCAAATTAAAGGGCTGATGCCGCGTGAGGTAGTGCGCGTGTTTACGGCTGGCACGGTCATCGAGCCGGGGATGTTGGATGCGGGGCGGAATAATTATCTAACGGCCGTTCTCATCGAAAGTGATCGCGTGGGCCTGGCTTATGCCGATGTGACCACCGGGGAATTTGCCACCACGCAGTTTAACGGCCGTCGCCGCCTCACCGAAGAGCTAGCCAGATTAGACCCCGCCGAATTGCTGCTGCCCGACAGCGAACTCGCTTTTAATGGTGAAGCTAAGGCGATTAGCCGTCTGCCCGATTGGCGTTTTGAAGAAGGCAATGCTCGCCAAACCCTGCTGCGCCACTTTGGCGTTGACTCCTTGGCTGCCTTTGGCTGTGAGGGCAAATCGCTGGCAACGCGCGCGGCAGGTGCCATTTTGTATTATTTGCAAGAGACGCAAAAAGGATCGGTCGGGCAAATTCAGCGGCTGGCGACGTACAGCGTGGAGGGGTTCATGGCGCTGGACACCGCCACGCGACGCAACCTGGAACTGACGGAATCGCTGGGCGGCGAGCGCAGCGGCTCGCTGCTGCGGGTGCTGAACAAGACGGTAACGCCAATGGGGATACGCTTGCTGCGCGACCGAATTTCTCGGCCTTTGCTGGATGTGGATTCGCTGAACGGCCGTCTCGACCAGGTAGACACATTTTTCAACGACGCCCTCCTCCGCGCCGATCTCCGGGCCACGCTCAAAGGGCTGCCGGATATGGAACGGCTAACCAACCGCGTCCTTAGCGGCAAAGCCACCCCGCGTGATTTGGAGAATATCGGACTGGCGTTAACGGCCGTGCCGGAGATCGGTAAGCAGTTATCGGTAATCAGTGAACAGTCTCCAGTCTCTAGTCTCCAATCTCTAATCTCCAATCTCGACACTTGCACCGAAGCCGCCCACATCATTGAACAAGCCATCGCCCAAAACGCCCCCACCAATTTGAACAAGATGGGCGTCATCCGGCCTGGCTTTTCGGCCGAACTAGATGGCGTGATGAACTCATCGGCACATGCACGGCAGTGGGTGGCAGAGCTAGAGCCACGCGAGCGAGAGCGCACTGGCATTTCTTCGCTGAAAGTTGGCTTCAACAAAGTGTTTGGCTACTACCTGGAAGTGACCCGCACCCACAGCGACCGCGTACCGGATGATTATATTCGCAAGCAAACGCTCACCAATGCGGAGCGGTACATCACGCCCGAGCTTAAAGAGTACGAAACGCTCATCCTCAATGCGGAGGAACGCATTTTAGAGATTGAGCGGCGCGTCTTTAGCGAGGTGTGCCAGCAGGTGAGCCAGTATGCCCAGCGATTGCTGCAAACGGCTAACGTGCTGGCGCAGCTAGACGTGGCCTCGACTCTGGCGGAAGCCGCCGCAATGCAAGGCTACGTCCGGCCAACGCTAACGAATGAGAACAGATTGATGATTGAAAACGGCCGTCACCCCGTCGTCGAGCAAACGTTAAATTTAGAACGGTTTGTGCCCAACCATGTGAAAATGGACGCTAACGAGCGCATCCAAATCATCACTGGGCCAAATATGTCTGGCAAAAGCACCTATTTGCGACAAGTCGCACTCATTGTGCTCATGGCCCAAATTGGCAGCTTCGTTCCTGCCGACAGCGCCGAAATTGGGCTGGTAGACCGCATTTTCACCCGCATCGGCGCCCACGATGAGCTGCACGCCGGGCGCAGTACGTTCATGGTGGAGATGGTGGAAACGGCCGAAATCCTTAACCACGCCACCCACCTATCTTTGCTTATTTTGGATGAGATTGGGCGCGGCACCAGCACCTACGACGGGCTGGCCATCGCCTGGGCCATCATCGAATATTTGCACAACCATCCTCGCCTCAAGCCGCGCACGCTTTTTGCCACCCATTACCACGAGCTGGTTGGGCTGGCCGATCTGTTGCCGCTCGTGAGCAATTACAACGTTGCCGTGGCCGAAGAAGGGGACAAGGTGATCTTTTTGCACCAAATCGTCCCAGGCGGTGCGGATCAGAGCTACGGCATCCACGTGGGGCAACTGGCAGGCTTACCGCGCGATGTGATCAATCGGGCCGATGAGATTTTGCTGGAATTGGAGGAACATGCCCCCACAACGGCCGTCGAACCCAGCCGCCTGAACAGTGTGCAGCAAATGGCCCTCTTCCCCGAATCCAGCCCCCTGCTGGATGAGTTAGAAGCTCTTGATGTAAACAGCATGTCGCCGCTGGAGGCGATCAACAAGCTATACGAATGGAAACGCCGCTACGCCGATGAAAAGAATGATTAAATTTTGATTGCCGTGCTCATTTTTATGGTACGATGCTTCTGAATTTTTGATGCAACCTCAACCAGGCTGTTTTGTACGGAGGATTATCTATGATTCAAAAGAATGAAAATTCACGGTCTTCACTCTCCTTTCGCGACTATGGTTATCTAATTGCCATGATCATCCTCGGCATTTCGATTGGGTTGCTGCTCTACCCGCGGCTCACCAACCCGGCCATCTGGCAATGGGGGGCGGCCGGTCTGAGCATTGTGCTCATGGCACTCACGGCACCTGCCTTGCGAAAGAGGAAGTGATTGTGGGAAGCGGCCGTTTCCCCAACAAATCAACCTATCTACACATCCAATTTAATCTGATTTCAGGCTGGACAAATTAGAACATCTGCTCTACAATTCTCTCACCTTGCCCACACAACTCGCATATTTTTCACAACTTCTCAACACCATCCGGGCAACCTGCAAGATAAACTTGTCATCCTGATTCGTAACTATTCAGGAGCTCCGGTCGGTCTCCTGACCGTACCGGCTAGGTGGCACGGCGAGACGCCAGCCACAGCCAGAGAGGCTGTATTAGTTACCCTGATTCAACAATTTCGTCAGAGAGCTAGCTTTTTCTTTGTGCAGCTCTGCGGCTTCTCTGTGTAACTCCGTGTTCCACTTTTAAAACAACAGGGGCATTTATGTCAAGCAAACTAGATAGCGATTTATTCAAGAAAGCCCTTTACCTCCTCCTTGATGAAACATTTGAAAATGTACAAGGCATCTATTTAGACAAAGGCACCTCTTTTTTTGAAACCTTAGCCACCATTTCAGCCGAAGAAGCCTCCATTCCAGTGGGTGGCCAATGTGCCACGCTGGCAGCGCAGGTGAAGCATACGGCGTTTTACCTCGATGTATTAGAGCGAAACGTGCGAACCCAGCAGTTTAACCCGGTTGATTGGGGCGAGATTTGGCGGGAGGTAACGGCCGTTTCCCCCCAAGAATGGCAAGCAATCCAAGACGAACTCCGCGACAGCTACGGCAAAATTAAACAGCTTATCCACGACACCCCCGCCTGGCCCAACGAGCGCGTGATTGGCGGTGCGATGGCCACCATCGTCCACACCGCCTACCACCTGGGCGAAATCCGCCAAGCGTTGTGCAGTTTGCAACAGCAACCCGCCTAAACAAATGTGAGGAAAAAATGACTCTCAGTGACGCTCAAATAGCATTTATCAAAGACAATCCTTCAGCCGCGATGATCACCACGGCCAAAGATGGTACCCCAAAAGCTGTGCGTATCAGTGTGGGAATCATAGATGGCAAGCTGTGGAGCAGCGGCACGCAAGACCGCATCCGCACGAAGCGACTGCGCCGTGATCCGCGCTGCACCCTGTTTATCTTCGACAATCAATACAAATTTTTGACGCTGGAAACGGCCGTTACCATCCTCGATGGGAGCGACGCGCCGGAACAAAATCTACGCCTCATGCGGCAGCTGCAAAACCGCCCGACTGGTCCGCTCAACTGGTTTGGCCACGAGCTGGACACCGAAGCATTCCTGCAAACGATGGTCGAACAACAGCGTCTGGTGTACGAATTTGATGTGACTCACAGCTATGGAATGGTTCAATAATGGAGAGTACCAACTATTTCAACACGCTCATTGAGATTGCTGAAGATTGTCCGGCGGCTCAGGGCGAAATTCCGCCAATCAAGGGCAGCAAAAAGTCGGTCGCCAATCTGCAATATGAAATGCTGCATGGGCATCCCTACGAATTTACGTCTGACGACGTGTTATTTACCGTCTTCGCCACCAGAAAAGAAATTCCAGAAGAAAATTTAGCCGAGCAGCGTCACCTTTTCTTCTCCAAAGGGCAACCTTGCTTCCGCGCCTCGCCGCTCACCAAACGGTATGGCTGGGGTGTCCACAGCAACGCAGATGGCAAAATCGCCATGTTTGGTGTGGAAACCGAAGCGTATAAAAAACTGGTAGGAGATGCGGCCGTCGTGAAGAAAAAAGCGATGCGCTCTAAACGCGCCTAGTTGGTGAAAATAATGGACAAACCAGCAACGATAGATGAATACATTGCGAACCAGCCACCTGAAGTTAAGAAAATTTTGCAAAAGGTGCGGGAGGTGGTGAAAACGGCCGTTCCCAATGCCACCGAAACCATCACCTACGGCATGCCTACCTTCAAGCTGGATGGCAACTTGGTGCATTTTGGTGCATCTAAAAACCATCTCGGCTTTTATCCCACCCCTTCAGGCATTACCGCCTTTGCCGATGAACTCACCAGCTACAAAAGCAGCAAGGGAGCTGTCCAATTTCCTTACAACCAACCCATTCCCTACGAACTGATTAGCAAAATTGCTCAATTCAGAGCGGTCGAAAATCTAGAAAAAGCAGCCGCGAAAAGCGGGAAGCGTTCTGCATAGCAAATATTGAAGGAAAAACCATGCAACAGATAGCTACTTTTTTAATGTTTGAAGGCCGGGCGGAGGAAGCACTCAACTTTTATACGTCTTTGTTTGAAGAAGCGGCCGTTTCCCACATCGATCGCTACGGAGCCAACGAAGACAGTGTAGAAGGAACCGTGCGCCTCGCCAAATTTACCCTCAAAGACCAGCAATTCATGTGCATAGACAGCAGCATCCAGCACGAATTCACATTTACCCCGGCGATGTCTCTCTTCGTCACCTGCGAAAGCGAAGCAGAAATTGACCGATTGTTTGCCGCATTATCCCAAGATGGCCAAATAATGATGCCCTTGGGAGCCTATCCATATTAGTGAAAAGTTCGGCTGGTGTGCCGATCGATTTGGTGTTTCCTGGCAGCTATCTTTGGAACTTAGTTAGCCGCCTCGAGCAAATACAAGGAGAAAACAAAAAATGAGCGGTGTACGCGTTTTAGTTGGCACCAAAAAAGGTGCATTTATTCTAACGTCAGATGAAAAGCGACAGGATTGGGACGTGAGTGGCCCCCACTTTGCGGGTTGGGAGATTTACCACATGAAAGGCTCCCACGTAAACCCCAACCGCATCTACGCTTCCCAATCTACCGGCTGGTTTGGCCAGCTCATCCAACGCTCTGATGATGGTGGCAAAACATGGGAAGCAGTCAATAACGAATTCGCCTATGACAGCGATCCTGGCACCCACCAATGGTACGATGGCTCACAGCACCCTTGGGAGTTCAAGCGCGTCTGGCATTTGGAACCATCCCTTACCGAGGCGGATATCGTTTACGCTGGCGTAGAAGATGCAGCTCTGTTCCGCTCTAGCGATGGCGGGCAAAGTTGGCAAGAACTGCCCGGATTGCGAGAGGTCAAAGGGAATTTGTGGCAACCGGGTGCAGGTGGGCTTTGCCTGCACACCATCGTCCTACATCCCAGCAACCCCAACCGCATCATCGTGGCCATTTCGGCCGCAGGCGCGTTCCGCACCGATGACGGCGGCGAGACGTGGCGCCCCATCAATAATGGGTTGGTCTCTCAGTGGGAAATTCCAGAGGAAAGAGCGGATGTAGGGCATTGCGTTCACAATATCAGTATTCATCCGTCACGGCCGGACGTTTTGTTTATGCAAAAACATTGGGACGTGATGCGCAGCGACAACGGCGGTGATCTGTGGCATGAGGTCAGCGGCAATCTACCAAGCGACTTTGGCTTCCCCATTGCTGTGCATGCCCATGAACCAAAAACAATTTACGTTGTACCCATCAAAAGCGACTCTGAGCATTATCCACCAGAAGGCAAACTGCGCGTCTACCGCAGCCGCAGCGGCGGCAATGAGTGGGAAGCGTTAACCAATGGCCTGCCGCAAGAAAACTGTTATGTCAACATCTTGCGGGATGCAATGGCCATTGACACGCTTGAATCGTGCGGCATTTACTTTGGCACTACTGGTGGACAGGTTTATGCCTCGGCCGATTCAGGCGATAGCTGGAACGCGATTGCCCGAGACCTGCCCAAAGTTTTGTCGATAGAAGTGCAAACCCTGCCATGATTCGCGTAACGTTACCGTTTCATCTGCGGAATTTGGCCAAGGTGGGCAAAGAGATTCAACTCGAGCTGGATAGCCCAGTCACGCAGCAAGCAATCCTCGATAAACTTGAGGAGATGTACCCAGTGCTGCGCGGCACAATTCGTGACCATCATACCCACAAACGGCGGGACTTCATTCGCTTTTTTGCCGCTGGACAAGATTGGTCACACGCTGCCCCATACACGCCTCTGCCAGAAACAATCGCCAACGGCACGGAGCCATTCCGCATCATCGGCGCTATGGCTGGGGGCTAAATGAACACAATCATTTTGCTGCTGCGAGGCATCAATGTGGGCGGCCGTAACAAGCTGCCCATGCGTGACCTAAAAGCGATTTTGGCAGAGATTGGTTTGGCAAATGTGCAAACATACATCCAAAGCGGCAACGTGGTCTGCCAGACTGATCGCACCGATTTGCCTACCCTGGCGGAAGAAATTGGGGCAGCGATTGGTGAAAGTCAGGGTTTTGTGCCTCGGATTTTGTTGCTCAGCTTGGTGGATTTGGAAACGGCCGTTGCCCAAAACCCTTTCCCCGCTACCGATGAACAACACAAAACCCTCCATTTCTACTTTTTAGAATCCGCCCCATCCAACCCGGATTTAGCCAGGCTAGAAGCAGCTAAAAGTGAAAGTGAGCAGTTTGCCCTGATTGGGTCGGTGTTTTATTTGTACGCGCCGGATGGGATCGGCCGTTCTAAACTGGCCACTAAAGTAGAGCGTGCGCTTGGCGTGGCAGCCACGGCCCGCAACTGGCGCACAGCAAGCAAATTATTGGAGATGGCCTAGTGAGAAAACTGAAACTTCAAGTACAGGTAACGATTGATTGCGGCATCGTAGCCCTCCATTACCAACCAAATCGCAGCTAAAAAACAAGATTGAGGACAATTCGTGCAAAAAATTACGCCCTTTTTGTGGTTCGACAACCAGGCAGAAGAAGCAGTTAACCTATACGTTTCTATATTTAATAATTCAAAAATCCTGGAAATGAATCGATATGGTAAAAACGCGACTTTTCCCGAAGGCACGCTTTTCACCGCCAGGTTCCAACTTGAGGGGCAGGAGTTCGTAGCCATGAACGCTGGCCCTCAGTTCAAGTTCACTGAGGCAATTTCGCTCTATGTCGATTGCCAATCCCAAGCAGAAGTAGATGCTTTGTGGGAAAAGCTAATCGAAGGTGGCGGAGAGGAATCTCAGTGTGGTTGGCTCAAAGACAAGTTCGGTCTCTCCTGGCAAATTATCCCCTCGGTGCTTATTGAGATGATGAATGATGAAGACCTTGAGAAAGCCCAGAGAGTGACAAATGCGATGCTGCAAATGCGCAAAATTGAAATCGACAAATTGCAAGCTGCATATAATCAAACCTAAGTGAAGTAAGCCCAAAGGAGCTTAAACAATGGCTGTTTCAAAAAAATTACTCGCTTTGGCAGGAAGTTGGCAGGGCATCAATCGTCTATGGCTTGACCCCTCAAAGCCAGCTCAGGAATCGGCGGGAACGGCCGTTTTCCAACCAGTTGCTCAAAACAAATTTGCCACACTCAACTACACATGGGCATATAAAAATCAGTCACAAGCAGGTTTGTTGCTCTTTGGGCAGGAGGGTGAACAAGTGGACGCCGCCTGGGTGGATTCTTGGCATATGCAGCATGCGATGATGCACTGTACCGGAGAAATTCAGTCAGATGGTGGGATTACTGTATTGGGCAGCTACGCCGCGCCTCCGGGGCCTGATTGGGGCTGGCGCCTCACTATCCAGCCTTTAAGCGACGCCCAGTTCAAATTTATCATGCACAACATTACCCCAGAAGGCGAAGCCATGTTAGCAGTAGAGGCAATCTACAGCAGACAACCATAAAATCTACAAGAGACAAAATGCTTAAGTGTTTGGCGGTTTGTTTCTTAAATCAATTAGTGGAACAAACCACCAAACGGTAATCTACTTTCCCTGCCCATCCCCGCTCTGCCCAAACTATTGAAATTATCAAACGCCAGCTTGCTAAACATTACGGCGGTGATATGGAAACGTATTACGATATAAAAGACCCAGTTTATGACCTCATTTGGGATGCCGCTAAAACCTGGGCAAAGCACGAAAACTGGTCCCCCTAAAGTTACCCAAACTTGCTCTACCAACTCTTTTTGAATTTGTCTTACAGCTTGCCCTGTGCCTCTCGTTCCTATATACTATTTTTGCTCAATCTATGCGGGTTAACACAACAAAACTTTAGGGAGAAATGGCATGAAGGTTTCCTGTCTGCAAGAAAACTTGGCAAAAGGGTTAAATATTGTAAGCCGGGCGGTGAGCACGCGCTCGATGCTGCCAGTTTTGGCCAACGTGCTGCTAGAGACTGACAACGGCCGTCTCAAACTCTCTGCCACGAACCTGGAAATTGTCATTACCGCCTGGATTGGTGCCAAAGTGGAAGAAGAAGGCTCTGTCACAGTACCGGCTCGCACGCTCAGTGATTTGGTGGGGGCACTGCCGCAAGACCGAGTTGATTTGGCATTGAATGAGCAAAATCAGACGGTTCACATTACGTGCGGCCGTACCGAGGCCAACATCAAGGGCATTGACGCCCAAGAGTTCCCCCTGGTTCCCCAACCTGATCAAAATGACCGCATTCGGGTAGAAACGGCCGTGCTCAAGCAAATGATCAGTCAGGTCGCCCTCGCCGCCGCCACCGATGACACCCGCCCCACCCTCACCGGCGTCTCCACCCATTTTGAAGAAAGCAAAATGCTCATGGCCGCCACCGACGGCTTCCGCCTCTCCCTGCGCTCTGCCCACATTCCCGGCTTCGTAGAGAAACCTATCGACATCATTATTCCGGCACGGGCACTAACGGAGCTGGGGCGCATTGCCAGCGACGACAACGACGCCGTTTACATTTCATTACCAGAGGGGCGCAACCAAATCGTATTCGACATGGATAACGTCGTGTTGGTTTCCCAGCTCATCAATGAAACATTCCCAGACTACACGCCGATCATCCCCAAGAATAATCTGACGCGCACCGTGCTAAGCACGGCCGAATTCCGCAGTGCCTGCAAACGCGCCGAAATTTTTGCCCGCGAATCCAGCCATACCGCTCGCGTCCGCATCGAGCCGGGAGATGAGCTTAGCCCTGGTTCAGCAGTCATTGCTGCCACCAGTACCGAAACTGGCGACTCCTTAGCCCCCATAGATGCCGACGTAGATGGCGACCCTATTGAAATTGCGTTCAACGTCAAATATATGACCGACGTTTTGAGCGTTATCGACACGCCACAAGTAGCACTGGAAACCACCAACCCGATGGAGCCGGGCGTTATCAAACCTGTGGGGGACAATGACTTTGTCCACATCATCATGCCGATGCATTTCGGCCGTTAACTATTTTGGCACTGGTTGGCAAAAATCGTGAAACAAAAAAAGAGCACATCCGCGGATGTGCTCTTTCTGGTTGCAAGTTAGAGTTGCTTACTCAGCCAATCGGTTAACCTCTTGCGCCTGAAGCCCACGAGGACCTTCCGCTACTGCAAATTCAACCCGCTGGCCATCTTCCAAAGAACGATAGCCACTACCCTGGATGGCACTGTAATGAACGAAGATGTCGCCACCTGCGTCCCGTTCAATAAAGCCATAACCTTTGTCATTACTGAACCATTTAACAGTACCTACTTCGCGTTCTGCCACGGTCACCAACCTCCTACAATTAAACAGGGCAACTCCCTTGAAACAGAGCTACCAATAAAAGATTCTTAAACGCTATCATAATTTTATGCAGTTGTCAAAGCACCTTCATGCCGCCTTATCCCGCCTAACGTAATGCAGGATGACAGGCCTTGGGTGCATGGTACAATTGCGGCTTTTGCTGCGGCATTGTGTATATACTTTGAGGTTCTTTGCATTGAAACGGATTTATTTTGGGATCGGCGTTGCGATCAGCGCCGTTTTTCTTTGGTGGGCACTAAGCGGTCTGGATTTATCGGAAGTGTGGCGAGATATACAGGCTGCTAACTATTGGTGGCTGCTGCCCGGCGTGGCGGTCTATTTTGTGGCGGTGTGGGCGCGAACGTGGCGCTGGGATTATATGTTACGGCCGTTAAAACACATCCCGCTACGCCAACTGTTTCCCGTCGTTGTGATCGGCTACATGGGCAATAATATCTACCCGTTTCGCGCCGGGGAGGTGCTGCGTTCTTACGTACTGCGCCGCCGCAAAGATGTACCAATGGGAGCCAGCTTGGCTACCGTCATTGTAGAGCGCGTATTTGACGGGCTGGTGATGCTTGTCTTTGTATTTATCGCCCTCCCCTTTACACCCATCCCCGGCGATGATGGCTCTATTCGCGCCATCGTGATTACGGCGAGCATTCTCTTTTTTGTGGCCATGGTCATCTTTTTTGCCCTGGCTGCCATGCCAGACCGTTTTTATGCCCTGGCTGAGTGGCTTGGTGACAAATTATTGCCAGATAGGGTGAAACGGCCGCTTCTTGAGTTTCTGCAACGCTTTCTTACCGGGCTAGAATCGCTGCGCAGCTTCCAGAACGTTCTCATGATCTTCCTCACATCGGTTGTCATTTGGCTGCTGGAAACGGTGAAATATTGGTTTGTGATGCACGCCTTTAGCTTTGAAGTGAGCTTTTTTGCTCTAATGCTGATGAACGGCATTGTGAATTTGGCCACCACGCTACCGTCCGCCCCCGGCTACGTAGGCACCTTTGACGGCCCCGGCATTGCGGTGCTAACTTTGTACGGCATTGAACAAGGGTTGGCGACCGCTTACACGTTGGTACTTCATGCCGCGCTCTGGCTGCCTATCACCCTGTTGGGCGGCTATTACATGCTCAAAGAAGGGCTTGGCTGGGCGGACTTTGGTCGCGCTGTGCAGGTAGCAGAGCAGGAGGCCAGCGCATGAGGATTGCGATTGTCGGTGCTGGGCTAGCTGGGCTTTCGGCCGCATATGATTTGCTGGCCGCCGGGCATGATGTGACGCTGTTTGAGGCCAGCAACCAGGTCGGCGGGCTGGCCACTGGCTTCCATGATGAAAATTGGGAGTGGCCGCTGGAGAAATTTTACCATCATCTGTTTGAAACGGATGAAGCGATTATTGGTTTGGTAGAAGAGCTTGGCATTAAGGAAAAGCTATTTTTCCCCACCCCTCGCACGTCTATTTTGTACGACGGGCAAATTTACCCATTTAGCAATCCGGTCGATTGGTTTAAGTTCCCCGGCTACAACATTGTAAACTTTTTCAGGTTTGGTGTGGTTGGGGCGTTTATTCGGTATACCAAGTTTTGGCAATATCTGGAGCAGCACACGGCCGTTTCCTGGACACGCCGCTTCTATGGCCAAAAAATTTATGATGTGAGCTGGAAACCGCTGCTCATTGGCAAATTTGGGGATTATTTTGATAAGGTAAATATGGCCTGGCTGTGGGCCCGGCTGTATGTACGCAGCTTTAAGCTGGGCTATTTTGAGGGCGGTTTTCAGGCGTTTATTGATGCGTTGGAAAAGGCCGTTGCCCAACGCGGCGGCAAAATCTGCCTGAACAGCCCAGTCCAAAGCATCACCCCCATTAGCAACAACAACCAGCTTGACCTGACCGTAAACAATCAGAATGAAACGTTTGATGCATGCCTGGTAACCACGTCGCCAAACTTGTTGAGCAAGATGGCTCCTTCACTACCTGAAAGTTATTTAGGGCAACTGCTGAAACTGAAAAGTATGGGGGCTGTGGTGCTGACGTTGGCGTTGAAACGGCCGCTGATGGCCGACAGCAATACCTACTGGCTCAACATTCCTGCCATTTCGACAGACAAAACCAAAAATGAACTCCCGTTTCTGGCTCTAGTGGAGCATACTAACTACATAAACCGGCAGCATTATGGTGGTGATTACATCATTTATTGCGGTGATTATGTAAAGCCAGATCACCCATACATGACGATGAATCAATCTGAGCTGGAGCAACTTTTCACCGCCGCACTTACCAAAATCAATCCGGCATTTAAGCCAGAGTGGGTGCGCAAAAGCTGGCTATTTAAGGCCAGCTACGCCCAGCCCGTACCTTTGGTGAACCATTCAGAGAACATTCCCGCCGAGCAGACGCCCATCCCTGGCCTCTATTTTGCCAGCATGAGCCAGGTGTATCCGTGGGATCGTGGCACCAATTTTGCCGTGGAAATCGGCCGTCGGGCAGCCACCCAAATTGCGTTTAACAATCGTCTGGAATAAGTGTGGAAAGTACAAATGTAAGAGTGTACCAGTACCGTCAACTGTGGTATGTTTGCCACAGATTTGTGCCTGGTTTCTTGCACAAAATCCCATATGAACTGTTAATAAAAATGTTATCGTCAAAGTTTTACAAACAGCCCTTCACATCAAGCCAAACCCTCGTAGAGCTTTGAACAAATTCGACAAAGACTTTATTAGTTGAAGGAGCAAACTATTATGAAAATTATTGTTGTTGGTACCGGCTTTGTAGGGCTACCCCATGCGGCCGTATTGTCTGAAGCGGGTCATGAAGTATACGCTTACGATATCGATCCCAAAAAAATAGCTGCTTACCAAACCGCCGATGCAGAACAAATCGAGCGGTATGTTAACGAACCCGGCCTGCCAGCCGCTATCGCTGACACCATTGACCGATACCTCTTTTTCACGTCAGATATTAGCGACATTGTGGAAGAGACAGATGTGTTTTATATGTGCATCAACACGCCGCCAAATCGGGATGGCTCGACGGACCTCACTTATTATTTGAAGGCCGCTCACGACATCGCTGAATATTTGTCCAAGCGTAAAAACAACAACCGCGTGGTGTTGGTGAACAAGAGTACCGTGCCAGTTGGCACAGCACGCCTGCTGGAACGTATCATGAATGAGCATGGCGTAGAAAACTTTGGGGTAGCCTCTAATCCAGAGTTTTTGGCGCAGGGCAATGCCGTGGAAGGGTCACGCCGTCCAGACCGCATTGTAGTTGGTGCCGACACTACCGAAGATTTCCAGATTTTGCGCCGCGTCTACTCACAGTTTGTAAACCACGTACGCATAAAATATGTGGAAACCACGCCAGAAACGGCCGAAGCCATAAAATACATGGGCAACACCCTGCTGCTCACCTACATCTCCTTCTGGAACGGTGTGGGTGCCCGTGTGGGTGAAGCATTGCCTAACGTCCGCATGGAGGATTTGAAGCTCGGTGTTACGGCCGATAACCGGATCAGCACCTGGGGTTCTTACGTCAGCAATGGGGCCGGCGGCAGCTGTTTCGGCAAGGATATTCAATCACTCATCTACCAGCTAAATCAGGCAGGCTGCTCGACCGATTTGCTACAGGCAGTCTACAACATCAACGAATACCAGAAAACGTATCTGATTGATCGCGCGGTGCATGAAGCAGATTTCAACTTCAACCAAAAGACGGTTGCGTTGCTGGGTCTGGCCTTCAAAAAGCGCACCAACGACATGCGTGATTCGGCCGCTCTAAAGGCAGTAGAAGCATTGCTGAGCAAAGGCGTCAAATCCATCCGTGCTTATGACCCGCTGGCCATGGATGCCGCACAAAATTACTGGTTCAACCCAGAAAAGAACCATCTTTTTGAGCGCATCAGCTACCATAGCACCGTGCAGGAAGCCCTCGACGGCAGTGACGCGGTGTACATTTCTACAGATTGGGAAGAGTTCCGTGGGCTGTCTCGCACCATTGAGAAAGCCGTGAAGCCACCCTACCTGGTGATTGACGGCCGTCGCATGATTCCTGATTATACCAGCCTGGTAGAAAAAGGGTATCAATATCTGGCCGTTGGTGCTGGGTTGATGGCACCTGAAATGGAAACGGCCGTACCTTCCACAAATGGCGTCGTCCCTGAGCTGGAAAAACAACCATAACCACTTGTCCATTTGCAAAAAACTCCGGCTTATTGTAATTATGCCGGAGTTTTTTTTGCCCTGATTTTTTCCAATACCACTTGTGCTATAATCGGAACAGAGGTGAAATGTGATGTTAACGCTAGAAATACCTACATTGCCCCTAAAATCTGATAGCAGCGGAACGATCCGGATCGGTAGAACACGGGTTACATTGGAAACAGTTGTCTACGCCTTCAACCAAGGCTACACTGCCGAGGATATTTTCAGCCAATTCCCGGCTTTAGAATTAGCTGATATTTATGCTGTTATCTCTTACTATTTAAATAATCGCAAAGCCATTGATGAATATATTCAACAGCAAGAAAAAGAAGCGGCGCAAATCAAAAAACAGCTAGAATCTAGACCAGGATATCAAGCATTTCGTCAACGATTACATGCTCAAAAAACAGAAGGTAGATAGCCTTGTCTTTCCTTCCTGTTGCATTTTGATAACCTTCTGCGCTTCCGCTAGAATTTGCCCAAGTTGAAAGATACGAAGCCAACGCGCTCAGATAAAATATAATCTGAGCGCGTTTTTTTGAGAAGAAAATGGTTGGTGAACGGAATGCTGAAGTTAAAAAGATTTCTGACAGATGAAAATTTCAATAACCGTATTTTAACGGGGCTAAGACGCCAGCATTCCTCACCACTTGACATTGTTCGCGTTCAAGATGTAGGACTTTATAGAGCTGATGATCCCAGCATTCTACGCTGGGCAGCACAAGAAGAGCGCATTTTACTTACACATGATTATAAATCAATGCCTCAGCATGTAGCCGAAGTTCTTTCGTCTGGGCAAAGTATCGCAGGTATCATATTTGTTCCAAAATTTATGGCTGTTGGAGAAGCAATTCAAGATATTCTCATCATGGCAGAAAGCTGTTCACCAGAAGAAATGAAAGAGTGGATGTACGTTTATTTGCCACTTTGACATTAAACGGCCGTTTCCCCATTCCCCTATCCATTGTTATAATCTCGCATCCTGCAAGGCGCAGCGACAAAGGATGCTCCATGACAAACTCGGTTCACAAAACAACACTCAATAACGGCCTTACCGTCGTGTTAAAAGAGATGCACCACGCCCCCGTCGCCAGCTTTATGGTTTGGTACCGCGTCGGCAGCAGGCACGAAAAACCAGGCATTACCGGCGTCTCCCACTGGGTTGAGCACATGATGTTCAAGGGCACCCTCACCTTTCCCAATGGCTCGCTCGATGGCCTGGTTTCTCGCGAAGGAGGGTACTGGAACGCCTTCACCTGGGTTGATTTCACAGCATATTACGAGACGATGCCCAATAGCAAAATCGACCTCGCTATACAGCTAGAAGCAGATCGCATGGCGAACACGCTTATGATGCCAGAAGAGGTGGAATCGGAGCGCACCGTTATTATTTCTGAGCGGCAAATGTATGAAAATGACCCCAACTTCCAGCTCATGGAAGAGCTGACTTCCGCCGCCTTTCGGGTGCATCCTTATCATCACGAAGTCATTGGCGATATGGCCGATCTGCACAGCATGACTCGCGATGATTTGTACGGCCATTACCGACGGCATTACGTACCAAATAATGCCATCGTCATTGCCGTTGGCGATTTTACAACGGCCGAAATGCTGGCAAAGATTGAAGCCCAGTTCGGCAACTTGCCATCTGGGCAACCGGCCGATCCCATTACGCGGCAGGAGCCACCCCAAAAAGGGGAACGGCGCACAGTTGTGCAAGGGCCAGGCGATACAGCCTACCTCACGATGGCATACCGCGCTCCGGCAGCTGCCCATCCCGACTATTTGTCACTGGTATTGCTAAACGCGGCTTTTGCGGGCGGCAGCAGCCTGGGCATGTTTGGCGGTGGCGGCAGCAACAAAAGCTCCCGGCTTTATAAAGCCTTGGTCAACACAGAATTAGCGGCCAGTGCCTACGGCAGCCTCACCCCCACCAGCGATCCGTTTTTGTACATGCTCAATGCCGTGGTGCAAGCTGGCCGAACCCTGCCAGAAGTGGAAGCCGCGCTGGATGCTGAATTAGCGCGTCTGGCGTCGGAACCAATCACAAAAAAGGAGCTGGACAAGGCACTCAAGCGGGCTAAAGCAGAGTTTGTGCTGGCCGGGGAGAGCATCACCGGACAAGCGCAATTGCTGGGCATGACGGAGGCGGTCATTGGGGATTACAGTTGGTACGAAACGGTCTTGGAGCGTCTAAATCAAATTAGCCTGGACGATATTGAGCGGGTTCGGGAACTTTATTTACGGCCGTCTCAACGCACGGTCGGTTGGTACGAACCAGAAAATGGGAGCGGATGAGCAAGTGAAAAACCTAATTAGATTGTGTCTAGCTTCTTTTGCAATATTTTTAGCTGTGGGCTGCGGCTTTGGCAATGAGCCAAATCCCGCTGGGAATATAGTTACACTTGTGGAAGCAACGGCCGCTCCACCCACGCCGCTCTCCTCGCCAACCCCAACCAACCAGGCTGACGCCGATGTGCTGTATGTTTCTGCTAGGGAAACGGCCGTTGGCCTGTGGACATTTTCGGCAGAAGTGGCCCATCCAGACACCGGCTGGGAAGATTACGCCGACGGCTGGGATGTGGTGTTGCCAGATGGCACCGTCGCTAAAGCCAATCCAGACGACCCCTTCACTCGTCTGCTGCTCCACCCCCATGAAACCGAGCAACCCTTTACCCGCAGCCAAAGCAACATTCCCATTCCGCCGGAGGTCACGACAGTGACTGTGCGCGCTCACGATTTGGTAAATGGCTTTGGCGGGCAAGAGGTGGTGGTGGATTTAACGGCCGTTTCCGGTGATAAATTTGAAGTAACCAGACTAGACCAATGAACCAAACTTTATCGTCAACAGATTTTTTTACCTTTTTGCTGAACAAATAAATTACCGATCACCTATGAAATCCATTGGCAACGCACTTCTGGACGGAATCAAACATTTAAACATCGTCCGCAACCTGCCCAAATATTTCGATGAGGAAGAACAGCGGCTAGCCATCCAGTCGGTGATCATTGGTGTGGTGGTTTGGGCCATTGTGTTTAGTCTGCAAACATCGGTGCGTTGGCTGTTTGAAGCCGTACTCCAGATATTAGCTGGTCCTTCCCCCTGGTTGCTGTTCATTCCCCTGTTGCTGGGTGCGCTCATTGTGGCTTGGCTGGCACAGTTACGGCCGTCCACCCTCCATTACCGCGACAAAGAAGGCCACATCCGTGAACTTAACGACATCGAAGGGGATGGTTTGGAACGCGCCATCTCCCTCTACTACACTTCTGAACCCTCTTTTGAGCAAGCCCTCACTGGACAAGAAGGCGTAGACGTGCGCTGGGAATTGCCAACTTTCTCGCTTACCGTCCGCAAGTTTTTAGCCACATTTTTCACACTGGGCAGCGGTGGAAGCGGCGGATTAACGGCCAGTGCCACCCTGATCGCCGAAAGCGTTTCTGCGGGCTTATTCAAGCCACGTGCCCTCACCAAAGACAGCAGCCACCATCCATACATTGCCCGCTTTTGGCATTGGTGGCAGCCCCATCGCACCGATCATCTGCAAACAGCCCAACTCAGTGCCATTGCTGCGGCCGTTGCCGTGCTGCTTGGTACCCCCTTTGCCGCCGCCTTCTTTGCCTCCGAAGTGATGTACCGCTACCGTCCTGTCATCGAAAAGCTCGTCTACGCACTCATTTCGGCACTGGTCGCCTTCTTTCTCACCGATCTTATTACAGCCGGTCATCCGGTTCCATTTGAATCGGAATTGCTTTATGTGCCGCCAACCACCTGGAGCTATTTTGGCGTCTTGCTGCTGCTTGGTCTTTGTGTCTCTTTGGTCAGCCAATATTTTCGTCGTCTGCGCATCAGCTTTGATCACGTTTTTTACGACGGACAGCCAAATATTTGGCGGCGCCATTTGCTCGGTGCCGTGGTTAATGGCATCATTGCCCTGCTTGTGCATTATCTCACCCAATATTTTGACCTAACAGATCGGGGATTGGAACTTGTGTTGGGTCGTGGTGACGACATTGTCAATCTGGCCATTGCCGGAGAACTTACGATTGCTGTGGCACTCATCGCGCTGGTAGCCAAAGCCATAGCCACCCTGGCTACCATTACCTCCGGCGGTTCAGCCGGACTGTTGATACCAACGCTTTTCTTTGGCACGATGGTTGCCACAACTTTGGCAAATCTGTTTGATTACGAGCCGCTGGTGCTTATCGTACCAGCGATGGTGGCTAGCCTGGTTTCAATTGCCAATGTGCCGCTGGCAGCAATTCTGTTTGCAGTGGAGGCATTTGGCTCTGTGTACATGGTACCTGCTCTGTTTATGATGGTACTCGCGTCTGTTCTGACACACGAGGGGACAATCTACCGCACGCAGCGGGAGACATACGAAAGCCGCGAGATTTTGCCTGGCGTGAGCGTGCGCCGCCACGCCATTCCAGAAAGATGGGCAAACCGCACCTTGATTGATATTGATTTTCGCCGTCGTTTTGATTTGAACGTGATTGGTCTGGTTGAGTATCGTACCAATGAGGGTAGGCCACGGGTACGCTTGGGCACCGCTTCCTCCACAATTTTGGAAGCGGGAGACACGCTGGTGGTTTTGGGCCGGGATGAGAAGCTGGCCGAACTGGAGACGTTTCTCGAAGCTGAATATGCGAAAAAGGGCGAGTAATCTTTGAGGAAACCAATATCAACGATTTCGCAGATGCAAAAGATTAAAAAAATTGTGCAATCTGCTGATTAAAAAATTCGGGAACCCGACATGGATTTTAAGACCATTTATGCTACCAAAGCCGAAACGTACGAAGCAATGATTGCCCCAGAAGATTATCAGGGGAATTTGCTGCCAGCGTTGGAACGGATACGGCCGTTCACCCAGCAAAACGTCGTCGAATTTGGCGCAGGCACCGGGCGGCTCACCTGCTTACTGGCTCCGCTTGTGGGGCACATCTACGCTTGCGACGGCTCTGCCCACATGCTGAGCGTAGCCGAGCGCAAGTTGCAGGCAGGTGGCTGGCAAAATTGGCAGTTACATCATGCCGACAACGCCAACTTACCCCTGCCAGATAACAGTGCCAACATTGCCATTGAAGGATGGAGCTTTGCCCACGCCCGTGGCTGGTTCCCCGATAGGTGGCAGCAGGAAATTGGACAGATGATTGCTGAAATGCGGCGCGTTCTTAAGCCGGGCGGCACCTTCATCTTGTTAGAAACGCTGGGTACCGGATTTGCCGAACCCACGCCGCCAAATCCCGATTTGGCCGAGCTGTATGCTTGGTGGCATGAAAAATACCAGCTCAACCACACCTGGATTCGCACCGACTACAGGTTCAACTCCCCCGAAGAAGGCGCACACCTCACCCGATTTTTCTTCGGCGACGAGCTGGCCGACCGCATCTTGGCCGAGCAAATGACCATCCTGCCAGAATGCACTGGCATTTGGTGGGGCGCGGCGTGAATGCTATTATCATGCCATTTGCAACAGTATCTTATTAATCAATGTTGTAAAAGGCGCAAAATGCAAGTTTACATCGCTCGCACAGATTCAGAAATTGCCCAATGCTATTCCGTAATGGTGCAGCTATTACCAGACCTTAAACAATCTGATTTTGTTATTCGTGTCAGGCGTCTCTCAAAAACGGGCTACACTTTAGCGTATTTAGAGGATTATGGTTTGGTTTGTGCGGTCGCTGGTTTTCGCATTGTTGAAATGCTTTCTTCATTTGAACCGTATCTTGTTATTGATGAAATTGTTGCTGATGAAAGTAAGCAAAGGCAGGGTTATGGAAATTTTTTGTTTGATTGGCTTATTCAACACGCAAAAAAGCATCATTGCAAGCAAATTCACCTGGATTCCAGTGTTCGATTTGTAAATGCTCATCGATTTTACTTTCAACGTGGTATGCATATTCAAGGCTACCATTTCATCCTGCCGTTGCCAGATTAAGGCAGCCAATCGTTGAAAACATAGATTTATTGACTTTCATTATTTTTTTGAAATTTAATGCCTGAAACCTTGAATTATCCAAGTAGCAAAACTATTCACCGGGAAACGTTACCCAACGGGATCACCGTGCTGGTTTACGAACGTCCCGGCTCCCAATCGGTGATGATTGAGGGATATTTACAAGCGGGTGCGCTGGCTGAACAACCTGAACAGAGCGGTTTGGCCAACTTCACGGCCGTTTCCCTCATGCGCGGCAGCCAAAACCACAGCTTTGACGATATTTACGAAAAGCTGGAATCTGTCGGTGCAGAGATGTCTTTTAGTGGTGGCTACCATCTCACCTCCTTTTCGGCCCATTCGCTAGCCGAGGATGCTGATCTGGTGCTGAATCTGCTGGCCAACGTCATGCGTCAGCCCGCCTTCCCAGAACCGCTGCTCAACCAGCTCAAAGGGCAAATCATCACCGGGCTGCAAATGCGCGCCAACGATACACAGCAGATGGCCAACCGCACCCTGCGTGAACTGATTTACCCAGACCATCCGTACGGCCGTTCCCAAAATGGCTCGCTGCAAACCGTTCCCGACCTTAGCATCGCTGATGCGCAGCAGTTTCACGCCAATTATTACGGGCCAACCGGCATGGTTATCTGCATTGTGGGAGCACTCACGCCAGCGCAGGCGGTGGCCAAAGTCACACAGGTATTGGGCGATTGGCAAAACGAGGGGCAGCTATCAATCCCTGAATTGCCGGAGTTGGCAATGGTAAACGGCCGTCTGCAACGCCACCACACCATGCCAGACAAATACCAAAGCGACATTGCTCTGGGCCGACCCGGCCCTACCCGCAACGCGCCCGATTATCTGGCAGCCAGCCTCATGAACACCGTCCTGGGCGTCTTTGGCATGATGGGGCGCATCGGCAAAAACGTGCGCGAGGCGCAAGGATTAGCTTATTACGCCTACAGCAGCTTGCAGGGCGGGCTTGGCCCCGGTGCCTGGCTAGCCGCCGCAGGCGTTGCCCCAGACAAGGTAGAACAAGCCACCAACAGCATCCTGGATGAAATTGCCCGCATTCAAAATGAGCTGGTTCCGCTTGAAGAACTGGCCGACAGCCAGGCGTATCGCATTGGCTCGCTACCCGTTGGGCTAGAGACCAACAGCGGCATTGCCAACGTCATTACCGATATGGAACTGTACGGCTGGGGGTTGGATTATCTGCTGGAATATCCAGAGCTAGTGCGAGCCATCACGCCAGCCGACGTACAGGCCGCGGCCCAAAAATATCTCAGCACGGAGCATTTGGGCGTTGCCGTCGCTGGGCCAGAAATTTAGGAACACAGGACTGGCAGTCCTGTGAGGCAACAATTCAGTTAATCGAACCGAGGACTGCCACTCCTCCATAATGGGGAAAGTATGCTAGCCGTTGGCGTGGACATGATCGAAATAGCGCGCATTGAACGGGGCATTGCTCGCCACGGCGACCGCTTTTTGCATCGGTTTTTTACGGCGCAAGAGATTGCATATTGTGACGGCCGTATTCCCAGCCTCGCCGGTCGTTTTGCCATTAAAGAAGCGGTGGGCAAAGCATTAGGCACCGGCATTGGCGATATTCGCTGGACTGACGTGGAAGTGGTGTGCGACGGGCGCGGCAAGCCCAAACTGCGTCTGCATAACAGTGCCAGCACCCTGGCTACGAGCAAAGGGTGGGCAAAGTGGGACATCAGCCTTTCACACACAGATACACACGCCATTGGTTTTGTAGTAGCGTTGGGAAATTGAACAATGATTGCTTTCTCAGGATCAGTAACTGACAATATCGAGCTGGAATTTCGCAATCTTTATTATCGGCGACCCAAAATTTATCCTATCTTATACTCAGTTTTTGGCGTTTTATCGTTGATAATTGGCATAATCACATTGGCACCAGCGGGAAATATCGGTGAGCCAATAATTGGTATTTTAATATTGCTATCGGCTATTTTTCTGTTTGTGGCAGCCTTTCGATTACAACACATTTGGTGGCGTTGGTGGTGGCCGAAATTTCTGAGACTTTTTGGTAGGCGACTAAACGGTGAAATCTCGGAACGTGGAATAAGGTTCTCAACAAATGGACAGACTGTGGAATGGAAACATTTAGTTGCGTTCAAGAAATCTCCAACGCTTGTCATTATTTATTTCGATAAAGCCTCAGCCTACCCAATTCACCAAAAAATGATAAATAATTCATCTGAGTGGCAAACACTCATGGCACTTGTCAAGAAAAATATTCGGCAAATATAGAAATCGTAATGGAATAACCTTGCAGGAGGACGCGTATCATGACAACTTGGACAGCCCCGGACGGCTCAGAGATCAATTTTGAACAGTATGGCACTTCAGATTCAACCAAACCATATTTGCTGCTGCTCCCCGGCCTTTTGGGAGCCATCAGCAGCCAGTGGCGGCCGTTTTTAAAGCCACTGGCTGAACATTATCAACTGTTACTGGTAGATTTACGCGGACACGGCCGTTCCAAAAACAACGCCTCTACCCTCAACATTACCCAAATGGCTGATGACCTCCTTGGCGTGCTGGATTCGCTAAACATCGCGCGACTGCATATTGCCGGGTACAGCATGGGTGGCTACCTGGGCCTTATGCTGGCGATGCGCCAACCCCGCCGCGTTGCCACTTTGCTCATGCACGGCACCAAATTTTTTTGGACAACCGAAGCTGCTGCCAAAATGCAGCAGCAGTTAAATCCCGACACAATGGCTGAAAAGGTGCCCACGTATGCCGATCAGCTTGTAAAAGACCACGGCATCCGACAGTGGCGTACCTTGGTGCGGCAAGCAGCGGCTCTTACTGCAGAGTTGGTAGAAAATGGTATCGCGGAACGGCAGCTTAAAAATGTGCAGGTTCCCGTGCTGGTGAGCGTCGGTGACCGGGACGAACTGGTACTGCTGCCCGAAGCGTTCCGCCTGAGCCGTGCCCTGCCCCAAGGCCAACTGTTGGTGCTTCCCAACACACGTCATCCCTTGCAAACCGTGCAGTTGGTTCCCCTGCTGGCAATGATGCAAACGTTTCACACAGAATAGACGATGACCAAACGAACCTTACTTGCTATCCTGGCCCACCCGGATGACGAATCCTTTGGCCCTGGTGGTACTTTCGCTCGCTATGCTCACGAAGGTGTCGATGTTCACATCGCCATTGCCACCGACGGCGCAGCTGGCTCTGTGGCGGAGGGGTATGAAGATGCCCGGGAGAAGCTGGCAGAAGTACGGGCTAAAGAGTTGGAAACGGCCGTTTCCATCCTCGGCGGCACGCTGCACACACTCGGCTACCGGGATTCTGGCTACATTGGCGACCCAGCCAACGAACATCCAGAAGCGTTTGTGCAGGCAGATGAGCAGGAAGCCATTGGGCGGGTTGTCAAGCTCATTCGGGAAATACGGCCGCATGTCGTCGTGACCCACGATGAAACGGGCGGCTACTTCCATCCAGATCATATCCAATGTTGGAAGATCACCGTCCCTGCCTTCCACGCCGCTGGCGATCCTGAGCAGTTTCCAGAGATCGGCCCTGCGCCCCACCAACCTGAACGGCTTTACTTTACCGCCTTCCCCAACACCTGGGTGAAGGTGCTGATCTTTCTGTTCCGATTGCGCGGGCAAGACCCAACCAAATTTGGGCGCAACAAAGATATTGACATGACGCGCGTCGGCGTGGACAGAAAGAAGTTACATGCCTTTATTGATTATCGAGCGTATTGGGACGTGAAGCGCGAAGCCAGCGCGGCTCATGCCAGCCAAGGGGGCGGCGGGGCTTTGGGTTGGCTGCCTGAAGGTATCCAAAAGCGGTTGCTAGCTCGTGACACGTTTATCCGCGCCCATCCACCCACCCCGAAAGGCTTCCGCGAGAAAGATTTATTCGCCGAATAAGCAACCCTGCATTTGTAAAGTTGTTACGCTTCTCTGGGAAGTTGATTGAGTACGGCCGTTACCGCCGGAGCTTGTAAAAATTGCGCCTTTAACGCCTCATCTGTAAATGGTTCAGCAATTTGCTGAATGACTTCTGCGGCAATGCGATTGTGCACATTGGCTAGCGTTGGAACTTGAGCAATGCGCGCCAGAGCTGCATGTAGTTGCCACAGCAGCACCCGATTATCAATCTCATGCGCCAGGAAAATAGCTTGCTGCCACATCTCCTCGGCCTTGGCGTGGTTCCCAGCCATTTGCCGGAACAGGCCAGCCGCAAAAAGTCCATTCGCGCGATGCCAGCGGGATTGCCCCGGCTCAGTCGTCGCCGCTAGCAACGTGGCCGCATACTTCTCGCCCGCAGCATCTCCCTGATGCCAAGCCACCCGCGCCAGCGCGTACAGCGTATGCAGTTGAATTTCCGGCGATTTGATTTCCTGGGCCAAATCGTAGGCACGCTGTAAAAATTGGTGGCTTTCAGCCCATTCCGCTTGCTGAGCTAAATCCAGACCCAAATTGCGGCACAGGTCAGCTTCCAGCAGGCGGAATTTTGCTACTTCTGCCAGGGCCAGCCCCTCGCGATGGCAGGCCAGGGCTTCATCGGTAGCGTAAAGAAGTTGGTAACATTCCCCCAGATTATTGAGACCGGAGACGAGGCTGCTGCGCCGATTCACCTTTCTGGCTAGAGCCAGGCTTTTTTCAAAAGCGTGAATTGCTTCGTACAGGTGCCCGGTAGTGGCATGGGCAATTCCCATCTGGTTGTTGGATTGCACCTGGCCATAAATATCATTTAGCTGCTCAAAAAGGGCGTTGGCCTGGTTCAGATAGCTGGCAGCCTGATTCACACCCCCTTGCAGCAGGTAGGTGCCACCGAGGGCGGCCAATGCTTTAGCGCGTCCGGGCGTATAGTTGAGGGCGGTGGAGAGGTCTAGTGCTTCCTGGCACGCTTTGAGGGAACGGCCGTACTGCCCCAACCCGCGCGAACGATTGCCAATCAACACCAAGGCTTCCACGGCATGTTGGCTACTCCCCGCTTCCAGATAATATTGCTCGTAAGCAGCCAGTGCCGCCACCTGCTCCCCTAACTCGCTCAGCAAATCACCGCGCTCTTTCAGGCTGATGAGCCGGGCATTTTTGATGGTATCTACCTCTGTTTGGGGATCAGTTTCAGCCAAAATCTGAGTATATTGATCCACAGCATCCCAGAAACGGCCGTGTTGGGTAGCAATTCTGGCACGTTCAATTTGTTGGTCGAAGGTTGAAGCAATCATGCCCCCAAGGGTAGCTAAATAGGCTTACAGCGGCAATAAAGATCGAGGTAATTTCGTGTAAGGGGCGAGAAATTAGCTGGCTTGGAGAAAATTTTCGGGGACGTTGGCGGGGAGTTCAACGGTGAAACAAGCACCTTGAGCGGGCAAATTTTCAACGCGAATCGTGCCACGATGTGCCGTCACAATCCCCTTAACCGCAGATAGGCCTACACCAGACCCTTTGGCTGTGAGTCCTTCTTGAATGCCCCGGAAGAATTTATCAAATACGTGTGGTAAATCTTTTTCTGGGATGCCTGGTCCCTGGTCTGCTACCTGAATTACAACAGTGTCATCACTGTATGTTGTGGTTACTGTCACCTGGGTTGCTTCTGGGGAATATTTAATGGCGTTGTCTACCAAGTTGAGGAGCATATGATACAAACGCAGGCCATCGCCGCTAAATTTGTAGGGCGTGCCGTTGGTAACGGCCGTTATTTCAATCGACTTGCTCAAAGCAGCACCCTTACTGTCTCGCAACACTTTCGCCGTTATATCTTCCAGATCAACCATTTCTTGGGACAGCTGGATTGCATCATCCTGGCCAACTGTATCCAGAAGTTGGACGATCATGTCTAGCATCCGGTCTGCCGCCACGTTAATCTCCGACAGGAACCGTTTGCCCTTGTCACTCAACGTTTCCGTCCGCTCCAAAAGATTGGCGTACCCTGTGACTGCCATCAGGGGATTTTTGAGATCATGCGACAGCATATGCATAAATTCAGACCGATCTTCTTCTAACTGCTTCACATAGGTAATATCTTGCATCATGGCGATGGTACCGATGCCATCTACATGTTCTGTGGTTGAGAGATAGGTTTCGTTGCCAATTTTTACTTCAACGGTACGTCCTATGCTGCTAGAGATTGCTTCAAAAAATTGAGACATGTTGGCCTTGAGCAGCCGTTGGGCAGCGTCATTAGAAACCAACAAATTGCCCAAATCATCCAAAATGGTCAGCGGCTCCGAGAGCGTACTCCCCATCGCCATGATAGCACCTCGCTGACGCTCAACATTGGCGTAAAGACGGGCATTTTCAACGGCCGTTGCCACTGGCAGCGCAAAAGAACGCAACAAGGCCGCATCCTCTTCTGAAAAAAGTGTGCCGGGTTGGCTGTGCAGCACCAAAACGCCAACAACATCCCCTTGAACTTTGAGGGGAACAGCGGCCATAGGCACATTAGCTTGCGGCGTAATAAGATCAAGCTGCTCATCAAACCCTGGGTAATTGGAAATGTTGTTGGTGATGATAGATTCGCCCTGAGAAACCACTTGCCCCAAAATGCCTCGTCCTAACGGATAAATTGGCAGCTCTGACGTGTCGCCAAACGGCCGTAACAACGGTTGCTGCTCATCACGTAAATAAATATGCAGATCCGCCACCGGCATGTGGCGCTTCACTTGTGCCACCAGCACTTTGTAAACCTCTTCCATGTTCAAAGAGGCAGAAACCGTGTGAGACAGTTCATTAATTGCTGCCAGTTCCTGCACCCGCTGGCCCAACGCTTTATCTGTGGCCCTGTATAGGCGGGCATTTTGAATAGCAATGGCGGCATAATCGGCAATTGCCCCCAGCAAACGCTCATCTTGATCATCAAACGATTTACCGGGTACTTGATGCGCTGACGCTAATACGCCAAACGTCACACCACCTAGAGTAATCGGTACGTACGCTAATGCTTCTACCAGGTATCCCGTCATGATTTGCTGGGATGCTTCACCTGGCTCTGAATTGGTGCGCAGCGGCTTGCCCGTTTTGATCACACGTCCGGCGGGCGTGTCTTCATCTATGGGCATCCGCGTTCGGCGCAAGCGGGCATCATCAATGCCACGGCGGGCTTCCAAGAATAACTCACCGGTTGCTTCATCTACTAACCAAATGGAGGTTTCGCCAGCGGCCGTCAAGCTCATGGCGGTGGTAACAACCTGATTTAAGACCTCATCCAGGTTTAGCTGGGTGGTAATTGCTTTGCCAATTTGGCCCAGAGCTTCGACCAAGTCGGGGCGGTTTTTGAGGGGAGCTGTTTGCAGATACGGCCGTTTAACAATTTGTATGGTTAGCTCCAGGTTGCCCAAGGAAAGAACATCCCCGTCTGCTAGAGCGTACGGGGTGTTTTGCCCAATGGAACGGCCGTTGCGCCGCGTACCGTTGGTGCTGCCTAAATCAACCACAAACAAATTGGAGGGGGTTGGTCGCAAAGCCACGTGTCGCCGAGACACGCCAAGCTGTTCGGCCCCGTATGGGGTTAAATCAATGAGATCCGCCTCATTTTTGCCGCGCCCCAGATGGATTTCACCATTGATTGATAAACCAAGTTTCTGATGTTCATCAGAGGAAAGCAAAAACAGAACTTGCCAAACAGGCAGTTGGTTTTCATCCACCTCTTTATACGGCACAGGCCGATAAGCTAGCTCATCCGTTAGCAAAGGATCAAGCGCGGGGTCCGATAAAAGCTCAGTTTGTTGATTGATGAGTTCTTGCGACATAAATTCTTACGAGGGTTCTGCTTTGGACATATCTAGCAAAGCAATTATTCCAGTACCTAAACAGGCTGCGTCACCATTTATTAACCTTGACAGAGCAAACTAACAATACATGTTAAGAGATTTTTATAAATAATAGCCCCTCACAGATAATTGCGCCATAACGATGCCAAAGATAACCACATAGGCAAAACCAATTTAAGCTGCCTTTAGCCTCTAAGTTCAAGGGGGTAATTTTACATAATCTCACGAAGGCGCAGCTCTGTTTGTACTAAAAAGGCGAGTTCGGTGGCAAATTCAAACCGTTGCACCCGCCAATTACGGCCGTTTGCCAACGCCTGAAACTGCTGTGTGTAATTTTCCACCATCCCCTTACCCCTCCCACCCAGGCTTTGAGTGGGGTAACTAATGAGCAGGTAACGGCCGTTCAATGAACCCACCAAATTAGCTGCCGCATTTTTGTCTACCTGTTCCAGGCAAGGCAGCGTCTTTAACAACAAAATGAGATCGAACTCGTCGGTCGGTGGGTTGCCGATGATGTCGCGCTGTTGGGTACGGCCGTTTATCCGCGCGATCTCAAAAAAGGCTTGGATAAAGTTGAGCATATCGCTGTAAATGTCTACGGCCGTAAACTGCACCTCTTTTGGCAGCGGCAGCCAGGGGTACGCTAGCGGATTCAGCCCACAGGCTAAATCCAGCACCGTGTGGATCGGGGGCAAATTGGCCAGAATGGTTTGGTAAAACTCATCGAGCATGAGCAAGCGTTCACGAGTGGAGGCGTGGGCCTGCATGAGTTGGTGGCAGGTGGTGCGGAAGTTGGGATGGGAAACGGCCGTTTCCCGCAGCATCTCCAAACTTTTTTCGTAATTCAGCTTTGTCTGCTGGTAAGCACCCCCTACCTGATGCAGCTTGTTCTTGGTCGCCTTCACCGCTTCTTTGAGGGAACGCCGCTTTTCCAGCTCCTGCGCCCCAATGCGCCGGACCAAATCCGGCGCAATCTCCCGATATTTGCTGCTGGCCAAAATTTGTGCCGTCAATCGTTCCAGCTCAGGCATTACTCACCTGCTTTTCCGCAGATTTTCCATTAATTGCATCATAAACCGCAGATTGTGCAGCGTTGCCAGCCGTTGATAGAGCACATCATTGAGGCTATACAGATGGTGCAGATAGCCAAGACTGTAGCGGGTGCAGGTGAGGCAGTCGCAAAACTCCGAAAGCGGGAGGCTGGCTTTGACATACTTTTTGTCTTTGATGTAAATGTAACGGAAGAAGTCGCCTGCCTCGTCTAAATAGCTGGTGTGGGGGTCTGTCGTGAAAATCATGAGACGGCCGTGTCGCGCATCGCGGGTGGGCATGGTACTGTCGAAAATATTGTAGCCCATGCGGGCGCAGGCCAGCACATTGGCGGGATGCCCCACGCCCAAGGCGTGCAACGTGAACTGCGGCGGAATTAAGTTGCGGGTAAGCTGGAGCATGTCGGTAAGAAGATTGCCGTTGGCATCCAGCGGCCAGCCGCCGTAACCGTAGCCGTCGAAGCCAATTTCCAGCAGCCGCTCGGCGCAGTAGCGGCGTAGGCCGGGTTCCGCCCCACCCTGCACGACGGCAATGAGTAACGGCCGCTTCCCTTCACTCAATTCACGCTGCCGCACAATCTTCTCAAATTCTGTCTTGCAGCGCGCCGCCCACTGCACCGTCCGCGCGACCGACTTCTCTTGCTCCACCAGTGAATCGGCCACGTGGGTGCAGTCGTCCAGGCAAATCACCACGTCAGAGCCATAACTGAGCTGAAGCTGAACGCTTTTCTCTGGCATCAGGTTGAATTTGCGGTCGGAGCCTTCAGGGCGAAAAGTGGCACCTTTGTCGCTAATTGAGCCGCTTTTCGCGTTTTGGCGCAACAATGAATAGATTTGAAAGCCGCCAGAATCAGTAAAAATCGGCCGTTGCCAACCCGCCATCTGGTGTAAGCCACCCAATGCCTGAATGGTCGAGGAGCCTGGACGTTGCATCAGATGAAAGGCATTCATCTGCACCGCCTGAATGTGGGCATTTTCTAAATCACGGGCATCCAGCGTCCGCACCACGCCTTGCGTGCCATCAGGCAAAAAAACTGGTAATTGAAGTGTGCCGTGCGGCAATCTGAGTTCCCTAATCATTTAACCTTTTCAATCCGTAAGCCACCCGCTGCTCGAACTGGCGGGCAACCGCGGTGCTGGTAAATTGCTGCAGCACACGCTTATAGCCGTGAGCCACTAATCTCTGCGCCAAAGCCTCGTCTTGCCAAAGGCGAATAACCGCCTGAGCCAATTCTGCTGGCCGCCCTGGCGTGACCAGCAAGCCCGTTTCATCGTGC
Organism: Candidatus Leptofilum sp.; assembly: GCF_965223285.1. Taxonomy (GTDB): domain Bacteria; phylum Chloroflexota; class Anaerolineae; order Promineifilales; family Promineifilaceae; genus Leptofilum. Next base: position 2,629,828 of record NZ_OZ244997.1, read on the forward strand.
TTCACGGCATCTGGAATGCCGCCAGCCGCACTAGCCACGACAGGTCGTTTTAGATAATTGGCTTCCAGGTAAACGATGCCGAAGCTTTCAACATTGACTGTATCAGGATTTTCGTGTGGCGTCATCACGAAAAGATCGCTCATTGCCAAAAAGTTGGCCACTTCGGCATGTGCTTTGGCCCCCAAAAACGAAATGTTGGGGTGAACCTTATGCGCTTCAGCCAGGGCTTCTAGCTCCAGTCTGGCTGGCCCATCGCCAAGCACCACATAATGCGCTTGGGGAATAGCTGCCAACACCTCTGGCAAAGCCTGAATAACGGTGTCCAGCCCCTTTGCTCGGGTCAACCGTGCGACAGTCAAAAGAACAAAGTTGTTTTCCAGACCCAGCTCCTGGCGCAGCACGTCTGCCGGGACTGTCACCTGTAGCTCACTTTCGATGATGCTGGGGTGAAGCAAGTGTAGCTTGTTGGGGGGCAGATTGGTGGATTGCTGAACGGCCGTTTTCATCATTGAACTGTTCGGGAACACCATATCGGCCGATTGTAGCAACCACTTGTAAATAGGCCATTGCGGACGGCCGTATACACCCAAAAAATCCAGGCCATGCAAAAAAACGCCAAACGGGGTTCCCCGGCTTCGCTTATTTAAGTAGGCAGCCAAGAGTAAAGAGAGGGTGCCATGTCCGCAAACAACCAGGTCTACTTGCGGCAATTTTCTTAGCTGAAATAAAAATTGAGGCAACATCCACTTCGTATTTCGCACAGAGTACGCCCACCTTTTCTGAGTCAAAAAGCGATGAACGGGAAACCGTTGCTGAGCATCAAAAAGCTCCCAACCAGATGTGGGCGGCGCAATGGCCACCACTTGGTCCGGGGGTAATTGCGATAGAAGACCATAGATGAATTGGGAAATCCCCCCTACCCTTGGCATAAAATCGCTGGCAATAAACGCGTATTTCATATAAATGTGTCGAATTACACAGACCGTTTTGGCAACCAAGAACGGACATCGGCCCACAGTTGGCGAGCGAACGGGTCCAACAGATAAAGAGCCAGCACATAAACAGCCAGCACAACCAGGCCAATCAGCCCGCTAACCAGCAATGGATGCCAAGCAACCTGCTCGAAGCCATAGAGAAGCCCCACGCCCACAGCCGCAGCAACCAACAAAGCCGCGACGCTGTAGCGGAAACGTTTAAAGTATGTTCCCATTCCCAAGTCAATTAAAGAAAAAGCGAGATAAATTGAGAGGAATGAGGTGAAAAATTGTGCCAGATTGTAGCTGACGGACGCGCCGAACGCGCCTTGCTGCACTCCAATCACCAAGGCCAAAATGACAATAGGTGTAGACACAAGTTGGTATTTCCACTGCAAATCCGGGCGACCCATAGACAAATAGAGAATGCTCAATCGGGACATGACAATGCGCTGCAACGCCCCAAAGCACCAAACCAAAAATATGGGAACCAACGCCCCCCATTGCTCACCAAGATAGTAAGGAATTAGCAATGTGCCAACAAGGCCCGCCACCAAAATGGCGGGAGCCAAGCCAGAAAATGTGGCCAAGATGACCTTCACGTAGGTTTCGCGGACTTTTGTAATTTCGTTTTGGATGGCCGACAAAATGGGATAGAGCGTCTGCATGATAACATTGAGAACCTGACCAACGGGTGTCATGATCAGGCGGTTGGCCAGCAGATAAAAACCGGCTTGTTCTGGACCAAGCAATCTGCCGACCAAAATAATGTCGGAGTGGGTAGCGGCAAAGTTGAGGAGGTTGTAGAAGAGAATGTTGCCACTAAATTGCACACTGGGCATGGTGGCGCGTAAATCAAAAAGGGGCTGTGGCCGCCAAGGGGAAGTGAGCCAATAACCAAGTGACAAGATGGCATGTTTGCCTAACTGTAGTACGACGAGGCTCCAGTAAGAGCCGCCACGCACAGCTACAAAGATGGCCAGCAGCGACGAGATGATTGTGGCCAGAATATCTACAATGGCCAATGAGCGGAAGGCCATTTCGCGGGCAAGCAGGCCCCGTTGGATAACGGCAAAGCTCTGCAAGATGAACGTCATGGAGAGGGCAACGAAAATGGGACCAACCCGGTTGTCTTGATAAAACCAACTGAGGAGGGGAGAAACGGCCGTACCCACACCCGCTAGCACCACCCCCAACATCAAATTCAGCCAAAACAAGCTCGACAATATCCGGTTATTCACTTTTTCTTGCTGAATAACGGCCGAATCAAAGCCCATCGTCATGAACACATTGAAGAACTGCACCAGCGCATCGGTCATGCCAATAAGGCCAAAAGCAATAGGATCAAGAATAGAGGCCAATATCAAAACGACAAGGGCTGTCCAAGCGATGCGAAAAGCCTCGGCACTGCCCCGCCAGCAAGTACCAGAAACCATTGTTAGTTTGGTGTTGATATTTTTTTTCAGATCGTACTGTTCTTCATCCATTGACAGATTTTAGCCGCAGCGTTCCCAGAGTTTATTAGGTCAGCCAGTGGGTTAAATCGCGTTGAATCAACGCTTGTAATTGCAAAATGTCGTCTCGGTACAGCGCAATGAGCTGCTGGCGGATCGCCGGCGGAAAGGGTGGCCTGGATAATACGTTTTTCTTGATTTTTTGCTGAATTTTGTTGGGAAGCAGGTATTTGCTCCACTGCAAATTCATTCTCAAATAACGCCACAGCTTGTTCTTGGGAATCCCTGAGACATTATGCTTTTTAGACAAATCGGGCAAAAACGTCGGATCAACCTGCAAAAAGTGGTAAACCTGGCGCATCATCTTTTGTGGGTTTGCCATCAAATCATCATATAAAAAGATGCCAATCTGCTCATGGGGGAACAACTCAAAATAAGGTTGAAGCTGCTGAAAATAATATCCTTTCTGCTGGTAATGCCACAATGGAGACCAATTTTCGGCAATGCGGTGGGGTTCTGCCTGCAAAGCGGCGGCGAAATTTGCCAATGGCTCCTCCGGGGTTCTGGCTCGGCAATGCAAGAAGTTTGAATAGGCCCGGTCTGCTGGATGGCGCAAAATGGCGATTAGCTTGACATGTGGAAGATGGCGGTGAATGTTTACGGCCGTTTCTGGCATATACAAGTACGAAGGTGAAGCCTCCCCCAAAGCAACCGCCTCGCCAGCTTGTTGAAATAGAGATTGGTAAGCCTCGATATTGGTAACGGTCCGCAATTTTTGGGGATCAAAGCCAGGGTCTGTAAAGTTAAGCGGATGACCTATAAAAGAGAAAAAGTGAATCTCTTTAACCGGGCTCATAAAAATTTGCGGATGCTCGTTTAGGTAATGATAAAGCGAGGTCGTGCCAGACTTGTGCGCCCCGATGATTAAAAATGTTGGCATCCTGTTCATCATGCGCCCCTACATTTGGGATTCACCTCTGACATTTGCAGCATCCTTCGTTCGCACAAGCGGCTGGTTTAGACGTAGTAGGGCAAGAAACGGTTGCCCAAGTACGTTTTTAAACCTTCGCCGGGCATTGGCTTTAGCCAGGAATGATGGGTAGAAAGGCGTGGATAGCCAAATTTCTCCCACACATAGGCGGGCAGTGCCTTGTTGAGCAAGCGAATTTCAAAATCATAGATTTCTTCTTTCCATTTGTCTAAACTTGCTGTAGAAATGCCAGACAATTGCGAAACGTAAACGCTATTTCCAGGCCAGGTTTGCCCGGCTGATGTTGGCTGAAGCAACGTTTCCTGAAAGCGAATGCCAACAAATTGGGCCAACTGTTTCATAATATTTTCCGGCTGGGTAACTAAATCTTCATACCGGATTGTGGTGTAGTTTTGTAGCAAACGGCCGTTGCGTAGCAGGTGATAATAGGAGTTGTACAAGGCAAAAATAATTGCCTTCAAAAAAGGATAGCCGTTTTCACTTTTATAGCGGCGTAAGGAAACAAAATTAGCGTAAGGATTACGAACGATGTGGATAAACTTGGCATCGGGAAATAGCTGATCGAGTTCCAGAGCAAATTCAGCTTGCTCAACAGATTTTTCCACAACCCTCTTGTGTACATCTAGCGGAAAACCGTACAATGAGAAGTGGATAGCCTGGAAAACGGCCGTAAATAATGCTGCTGGCTCAGAGGCATTTGCCGTAGCCAACTGCTCCCGAAAAGTGGATACATCCCAGTGCTGCACCGTAACATTATCTGACTGAGCATCCGCTAACGTGTTGTATTCAGCAATCATTGATGTGAAGGCAGCCACAATTTCATCTTTAGACATCTCTTTTGGCTGTCTGCGGCGCAAATAGTAATCTACCCAATAACCTGACCTTTCAAACAAATGGGTTTCCTTAGGAATAACAAATAAATCTGGGTGGCCATCAAATAAACTGCGTAACAAACTGGTGCCAGATTTATGTGCACCGAGTAGAAATATGGGCTGTTTCATGCAAGATTTTATTCGCTCACGCTACGGAATCTGTTCGTAAAATACATTCAAGTTATGTCAAATGATCTTGTAATGCCGCCAGCAGATTTTCTGGCCAAGATGTCCGACCTGCTGGAAGAAGAATATCATCAATTTGAGCAAAGCTACCGCCAATCTTCAACGACTGGACTGCGGGTAAACACGCTAAAACTGAGCAGCTCCGATTTTAGCACCCTTTCACCGTTTGCGCTGAAAGCGGTGGGCGCGCACGAACCTGATGGTTTTCTAGTGCCAGACGGCAGCCAACCGGGTAGCCATCCCTACCATGCGGCGGGGCTGTACTACTTGCAAGAGCCGTCGGCGATGGTTGTAGGCGGCTTGGTTGCTGCCCAGCCGGGGGAGCTGGTGCTGGATTTAGCGGCTGCGCCAGGTGGCAAGGCGACCCATCTGGCGGCACAAATGCGGGGGCGTGGGCTGCTGGTGGCCAACGATGTTCACACGAGCCGCGCTCGCCTGCTGGCAGAAAACATGACGCGCTGGAGCGCAACCAACGCGCTCATCACCAGTGCAGAGCCAGACCATCTGGCGGCGCAGTTTGGCTCCATTTTTGACCGGGTGCTGGTAGATGCCCCTTGCTCTGGGGAGGGGATGTTGCGCAAACTGGCTTTTGCGGGCAAGCGTGAGGCATTTGAGTGGAATGAGGAGGTTGTGCTAGCGTGTTCGAGGCGGCAAACGGCCGTGCTGCACACTGCCGCCCACCTTGTAAAACCAGGGGGACGGCTGGTGTATGCCACCTGCACCTTCTCGCCAGAGGAAAATGAAGTGGTCGTGGCACAATTCCTACGCGACTTTCCCCAATTTGAACTGATCGATCCGCCGCGCTTTGCTGGCTTTGGCGTGGGACGGCCGTCTTGGGTAGAGGCGTCGCTGGCAGATAATTCTCTGCAAAAATGCGTACGTCTATGGCCACATCAATTTTCCGGCGAAGGTCATTTTATTGCCGTGATGCAGCATGTTGGTGATGAAAAACCTCAGAGGCTTGTAAAACCTCTGAAGTTTATACCGCCGAGCAAGAATGAATTGGCAGTCTGGCAAGCGTTTGCGCAAGAAAATTTGCGGTTTGAGGTGGATGAGGCGCGTTTGTTGTTGGTAAACAGCCGTCTCTACCTACTGCCCGAAATGGCTCTGGAAACGGGCAACCTGCACCTAATCCGGTACGGTTTGCTGCTAGGTGAAATTCGCAAAGGGCATTTCCGCCCCGATCATGCCCTGGCACTGGTACTCACACCTGAGGCAGCGGCACAATCTGTAAATTTTGCCACCGACTCGGACGAGATTGCTGCCTATTGGCAAGGGCTGGATATACCAAGCGGGGGGCCGAACGGCTGGCTTTTAGTTGCAGTAAATGGCTTTGTGATGGGCTGGGGGAAGTGTGTGAACGGCCGTATTAAAAACCATTATCCGCGTGGCTTGCGGAGAAACAGAGATTGGCGTTTAGAAAACGGGTAATTTTAGCAACAAATTGCGCGAATTAGCACCAAAAATTTATTGCTACAGGGTGAGCAAACGGCCGTTTACCCGGTCATTTTTCAGCGCATTGCGCGTATCTACAATGAGCGGTGCATGTTGGGTAATAAGCTGGTAGTCGAAGGCGGCGTGGTTGGTCACGATCACCACACAGTCTGCCTGTTGCAGGGAAACGGCCGTGAGCGACACCGATTCGGCTGTGAAATCATCTAGCGTCAGGCTAGGAACGTGCGGGTCATGGTAGCAAATCTCAGCCCCCTGGGCTTGCAGCAGGTGGATGATGTCTAACGCTGGGCTTTCGCGCACGTCGGCGACGTTGGGTTTGTAGGCCACGCCAAGCAGCAGGATTTGGCTTCCGTTCACTGCCTTCCGCATTTCGTTTAGCCCGGCAGCAATTTTACCAACCGTGTAGGCAGGCATCGCGCTATTTACCTCGGCAGCCAACTCAATGAAGCGAGCCGTGTAGTTGAGGGTACGCAGCTTCCAGCTAAGATAGTGGGGATCAACGGGGATGCAATGGCCGCCCAGGCCGGGACCAGGGTAGAATGGCATAAAGCCATACGGCTTGGTGGCTGCTGCCTCAACCACTTCCCATACGTTCAGCCCCAGGCGGTCACACATCAAAGCGACTTCGTTCACCAAACCAATGTTGACGGCACGAAACGTGTTTTCCAGCAGCTTGACCATCTCGGCGGCGGCGGTACTGGAGACGGGAACGGGTTGGGCAACGATGGTACTGTAGAGAGCAACGGCCGTTTCCTGGCAAGCATCGGTCATCCCCCCTATCACTTTCGGCGTGTTGTACACAGTGTAATCGGTACGGCCCGGATCGATCCGCTCTGGTGAAAAAGCGAGAAAAAAGTCGCGCCCCACCCGGTCACCATTGTGGATAAGCCGGGGCAGGATGACCTCTTCAGTAGTGCCGGGATAGGTGGTAGATTCGAGCACAACCAGCTTACCGGTTGCCCCGACGCGAGAGATGTTTTCGGCCGCATCGATGATGTAGGAAATGTCCGGGTCTTTGGTTTTTCGTAATGGCGTGGGTACACAAATGGAGATGGCATCGGTATCGGCAAGTTGTTGGTAATCGGTGGTGGGTTGGAAACGGCCGTTTGCCACCAGTGGCACAATCTCAGCCGCAGGCACATCATCAATGTAGCTTTGGCCATCCCGCAACAAATTCACCTTACGCTGTGAGACATCTACCCCCTTGACAGAAAATCCTGCTTGGGCAAAGGCGATAGCCAGCGGGAGACCCACATATCCCAAACCTACAATACCAATTTGAGCCTGGCGATTTTCTATTTTTTGCAATAATTGTTCTTTCCTTTCCATAGAATTCAACGGTATCCTTTACAGTATATCTCTAGGTAGCGGGAGTATAGCGGGGAACGGCCGTTCGGTTCAAGACGCTTTATACCTACTAGCCACATCATAAAGGAAACTTACATGAAAAAGGTGTTAGTAACGGGTGGTGCAGGATTTATCGGAGCCAATTTGGTGCGACTTCTACTAGCCAAAGGGTATGCAGTGCGGGTGCTAGACAATTTTGTAACAGGGCAGCGCAGCTACCTAGCTGGCCTGCCCATTGAGCTGATAGAAGGGGATATTTTGGTGCAAAGTTTGGTGGAAACGGCCGTGCGCGGTGTATCTGGCATCATCCATCTGGCTGCCCAAACCAGCGTTCCCGATTCGGTAACCGATCCGGTTTATGATTGCCAGCAAAACGTTTTAGGCACGCTCAATTTGCTAGAAGCATGCCGCAAAGCATCTGTGCCTCGCTTTGTTTTTGCTTCGTCCAACGCGCCGCTTGGCCGTCAATTGCCACCCGCCCACGAAGAGCAAGCTCCGCTACCGATTTCACCCTACGGTGCTAGTAAATTAGCTGGTGAGGGATATTGTCTCGCATATCATGGTTCCTGGGGATTAGGCACGATTGTGCTGCGCTTTGCCAACTTGTATGGGCCATATAGTAGGCACACTCAGGGGGTCATCGCTCAATTTTGCCAAGCAATTCTAGAGAAACGGCCGCTCACGATCCACGGCGACGGGCAGCAAACCCGGGATTTCATTTACGTGGCGGATTTATGCCGCGCTATCCTGCTTGCACTGCAAAACAATATCAGCGGCGAGCTATTCCAAATCGCCACTGGCACAGAAACCAGCATCTTGATGCTTGCAAACCAAATTTCTGCGATCACAAGGCAAAATGTGCAAGTAACACATTCAGCACGGCGAACAGGAGATATTGTGCAAAATTATTCGGCCGTTTCCAAAGCAAAAAATCTACTAGGTTGGCAACCCATCACGTCTCTTGAGGATGGTCTATCTAAAACCTGGCACTGGTTTCAGGCAAATGCATAAAAAAAGCGGACGACCATACGGCCGTCCGCTCCGCTAAAGAAGCTAAACAAGCGAACTATTAGGGTGTGTCAAATTCGGGAACCACGATTGTCGATATTTCATTGCCACTGTCATCGGCACACGTCACCTCAAAGCTAAACTCTGGCGCAAAGAGCCAAACCAGCAGCTCATTGACAATTCGAGCAGATTCAGTATCGCGCACCACTAATGAAACTTCCTGCCCACTCACTACATCGTACCCGTTAATAGTTGCAGACACCAAATTCGGGGCAGTTTCACTACAAGCGTACTCTACCAGATACTTGCCGCCAATCTCAGGTGCTTGCTTGGGGCGGAGTAGTTCAAGAACGGCCGTTGGTGGGTCTAGTTCAGGTTCTGCCTGCTCCGGTTCAAAACATAACAAAGCAAGACCAAAGTAAATATCGGTAGGACCGATCCAGCTAGCAACATTGCTACCATATTCCAATTCAAGCCTCGTGATCCCACTACCCTCTATAGCAAAAGTGTAACGACCCGGCTGTCCATCCATAGCAGAAGCAGCGTCGCCCGTAAAAAACAGGTCTCCAAAAGAACCCGATCGGGGCATAATCGCGCCATCACTTGTAAGAAACAAGGAATCTGAGCCAACTAAATCGCCACTAGAATTATAAGCTAATAGACTCACTTCATGTTCAGTCGCTCCAGCTCCGTTCCAATCACCAAAGTCAAGCAATTTTAAAGAGAAGAAACTGACGCTAGTATCTGGCGCAAAGCTAAATGAGTAATCATGAATACGATCAGCATCGTAAAAACCACCTAATGCTCCGGCACCATTATTCCTTATGCCCAAGTCGGTATTAGGTGCTCGATAAGCACCTGGAAGAACCTCTTCAACTACGGCAACAGCGTTCCCGATAGATGTTGTTATATTTAATTCTGGATGAATCGTTCCAAGGCCTTCTACAGAACTACCAGGAGGCAACTGCCCAAAATTGGCACAAACTGTGGTTGTCGTATCTGGTGCCTCTTCTGGTGAAAAACACAATACAGCAATAGCAAAATACGGGTCTGTTACATCATTTGGAGTATCTTCGCTATCATTATAGTATTGAACCTCAATGTACTCTATCCCGCTTCCAGAAACCTCAAAAGAATAATTACCTGGAAATCCTGGAGGAGCTGAAGTTGCATCTCCCGTATAGAATAAATCACCATAGGAACCTGAGCGCGGCTGAGTTAATTCATCACTTGTATAGAATAACGAATCGACATCTACAACTATTCCATTAGCATCATAAGCAACTAGACTAATTCCATGTTCGACAACATTTAACGCGTTGAAATCACCATAATCCAGCATCTTAATTGAGAAGTAGCTAACACTTACATCGGAAGCAAATGAGAATTGATAATGATGTTCCCTATCACTGTCAAAAAAACCACCTAATGCGCCTGCTCCATTATTACGTATACCATTGTCAGTATTTGGAGAGCGATAAGCACCAGGGAGAACCTCTTCAACTACGGCAACAGCATTCCCTGTAGATGATGCAATATTCAAGTCTGGATGAATTGTTCCAAGACCTTCTACAGAACTTCCGGGGGCGATCCCATTAAAATCTGCACAAGTTGAATTAGGAACATTTACTAGCTCCTCAAGCTGAAAACATACGTCTGTTAATGCAAAAAAGGGATCTGTTGGTGTGTTTGTATTAGTTTCACTGTTATTGTAGTAATGAAATTGCAATTGAGTTATTTGATTTCCACTTACTGAGAACACATAGTTTCCAGGGTCTCCTTCAGAAGCAGATGTAGCATCACCAGTAATTGATAAATCACCGCTTGACCCGTCACGAGGTAAGGTTTGCCCATCGCTGGTGAAGAACAGAGTGTCCGAAGCCACATTGACGCCTAAAGCATTAGAAGCCTCCAGTATAACTGCATGCTCAGTCACATTGAGTTGATCAAAATCTCCATAGTCTAGCATCCTGACAGAGAAATGGCTTACAGCCAATCCAGGCTCAATAGTAAACGTGTAATCATGAACCCTGTCTAGATCAAAAAAACCTTTTGTAATACCAACTCCATTATTTCTCAAGCCATAGTCCGTGTTTGGTGAGCGATATGCACCGGGTAGAATCTCTTCTTCAATAGCTACAGCATTATTAGAGGAAGTAGAAATACTGAGTGACGGGTGAACAACTCCAAACCCTTCCACCGACTCACCAGCAGCAATTTCGTCAAAACTTGCACAGACTACTTCCTCGGTCATAAATAAGCCATGATTGTCGGATGATGACAACGCTCTTACTTGAAATGGAGCAACCAATAAGGCAAGACCTAATACTAAATATATAAACCGACCTCGAAATAAAGACCAAAACAAACTGCTTCTTATTTTCATGCTTCTATTCTCCTAACTAAAAGGTAATTCACCATAACACCACGTCAAATTGAGTTAATACACGGCTTTAATCGATACCATTGCTCTATAATCATGGTACGGAGGCAAGTTTACAAACCCTCTTAACGCATTATAACATTAAAAACGGCAATATTTTGTCTGGGGAATGGTGAAATTTACACTTTATCAAAAAGAAGTTTTGAGCGTTTGCCATAACAAATTCAATATTGTATTATCCCGATCTTATTATATCTCGAAATGGAGAAGAAATTTGGAAGAGACAATAAATATACGGTCATATTTAATCGCTTTAAGTCATTACTGGAAATGGTTTCTGAGAAGCGTATTATTTACCGTATCAGTCATTCTACTTATTGATTTCCTAATTCCACCAATATATCAAGCGACTGCATTGATTTTCGTAACAGAGCCACGCGAAGTTATTCAGTTTGACCCACGAATTCAATCCGCAGAAGAAAACCAACATGCTAGAGCTTACCCTGAACTTGCAACAAGTGACCAAATCTTAGAAGAATTATTAGTTCAGGCAGGACCTATGTTAAGTGAAATCGCAACCGTAACTCAGCTTCGAAATATTATACGAGCTGAATCAGGTAGTGACACTAGCTTAATTCGTTTAATTGTTTCAGCAGAAAATCCAGAGATTGCATCTCAGATAACAAACATGTGGGCGGAATTATTTGTAAGTCAAATCAATGATTTGTATGGTGATGGGGGAGGTGCTCAAGTAAGGTTTTTTGAAGAGCAATTAAATGAAGCAGAGGTAGATTTACGTTTTTCTGAAGATGCCTTAGTGAACTTTCAAAGTAATAATAGAATTTCTGTTATCACAGATACATTAGCATTTCAACGACAAAGTTATTCTGACTACTTGTTAACCAGAGAATCTATCATTCTGTTAATCCAGGATACTCAAGCACTACAGGAACAGCTAGATAAGCAAACAAACAATCAAGAATTGTCATTTTCAAATCAATTAACAGCGTTAAGCCTGCAACTGCAGACGTTCAATGTTGAATTTGTTGCCGCTCCATTGCTTTTTCAAATTGATGAAGGCAATTCATTGACAGTTGAGAACCTTGACGATCAAGTGTTTGAGTTAGAACAGCTAATAGGCACATTGGGAAACAAATTGATTCAAACTGAGATCCTAATTACAGATTTAGAACCACAAATAATGGAGTTGCAACAAGAATTACAACAGTTAGAACTAGAGAAAAACCAGCTTACACTTAATTTCCAGTTGGCACAAGACACTTACACTATTCTGGCTCGAAAGGTAGAAGAAGAGAAAATTGCGTCTGGCGACACAATTAGTGGTGCAAAACTTGTAAGTCAAGCTAGTATTCCAGAAGTTCCAGTTAGTACACAATTACCCATTCTTCTGTTTGCAGGAGTGCTCAGCAGTATAGTGTGTACATCATTTGTAATTTTTTTTATCCAGTGGTGGCACAATGCATCAATACCTCAGTCGGATTGATTGAGCATTTTCTATCACTAGATAAATCAAATCTGGCCTCCTTACCAAAACTACTACTACACCCACACCAAGCCTAGGAGTAAACCCAATGACTAACTCCAATTTTTAATCACTGCTGGATACATTAAAAAAGTATACATAACATGCTAAATTACGAGTGCAAAACAATCTTGGAGTTTCAAGCAAATTTCCTCGGGCCTACTTTCTTAAAATGGAAATTCTTCATTTTGGTATTATTTACTGTTCTGGCTTTTAGGTCACACATTTTTCTGAGTGCTGCATGGGAAAATCATGGCATCATAATTTATCAGGAAAGTACATTCAGCATGAATAATATAAACGATCTAATTAGAGCAGAAAAACATTTTAGAAGTGCAGAAAACATAAATTCTCAAAATCGTTCACTATTGCGTTGGCTTGGTTTCACTTTAGCTGCTCTAGGTCATGAAAATGATGCATTGAATGCTTGGAAGTCATCTTCTATACAAATGTATGAAGAGTTGGTATTTATTGGTAGTCAAAAAAGAACTTCGAATCAATTCCAGGAAGCACTCCTATGGTACGATCGTGCAATACACCTATATCCCTCTATTGCTGATCCTTGGTATTATAAGGGACTTACCTACGAAAAATTATCACTCTATGATATTTCAATTTCCTCATTTTGGACTGGATTGCATCAACCAAGATTGTTAAACATCGGTAAAAGTAATTATTATTTTCGATTAGGGTGGACACACAGTCAAAAACAAGGAGAGCCTGAATGGATTGAGATTCTGAATTTCTATGATAAGGCTATAAGCATAGACTCATTTAGCGACAATTGGACTCTCATGCAAACACACTTTGCAAAAGGGGAAATACTCATGAGGTTAAATCGTGAGCCAGAAGCGATAGAAGAGTTTAAGTTTGTTGTGGAGAATGATCCAACACATTATGCTAGCCGAGTACAATTAGGATCCTTGGTTTGGTCATTAAATAAAGATGCTGAATTGGCTGAGCAACTTTATTGGGAAGCAATTGATATAAATCCAGGTAGCAAATGGGGATACAGAGGTTTAGCAATATTGCTCCAGGACACACAAAAACCCGATTTAGCGATTCAAATGTATGAAACTGTGCTGATGTTAGATCCGCAAGATGTTTTTGCATCCACTCAATTAACTCGTCTACAACAACAGTAATTAATTTTGGGTGGAATGGGCGATCTTCAAAATGGACATAAATGCGGAAAAATTAGTGAAAGAAGACAGTATTAGCCAGCTGGCAGTGGGGGCAAGCATATCATTTGCTGGGCGATTTATTGGTCGGGGGCTTCAGATTTTGAGTCAAATTTTTTTAGCCAGGTTACTAGGGCCTGCGCAGTTTGGAATGTATGCTATTGGTTGGACATTACTTCGTTTGGGGAGTGTGCTTGCTCCGTTAGGACTCAACAATGGCGTCATTCGTTTTGCAACTCAATACTGGCCAGATCATCTAAAAAAGTTCGATGCTGTCTTACAAAAATCACTTTTTTTTACTTTTTTATCAGGATGCATCTTTGGCAGCGCATTTTATTTCAGTGCTCCTTGGTTAGCGATAAAAATTTTTAAGAATATTGAGCTTATTCCGATTCTTAGGTGGTTTGCTGTATCCCTTCCCCTTGCAACCATCTTAAGATGGGGTGCTTCTACAACACAAATAACCAAACGGATGAGTTATTCAGTATATGCTGAAGATTTGAGTCAACCGATTTCCAATTTCGTTCTAATTGTCATATTTTACTTCTTAGGATGGGGAGTAATTGGAGCTGCCTCAGCAAGCTTTTTTTCATTTGCTTTTGCACTTGCAATAATCTCAATTTATCTACATAGGCTTTTTCCAACAAGTTTTAATATTACGTCGAATAAGGATTCCCAGTCTTCAAAAGAACTTATCCTTTTTTCTTTACCAACAGCTCTGACAGGCTTTTTTACCGTTGCCCTGCCATGGATGGATAGATTATTTATTGGTTATTATCGTCCTGAAACTGAGGTGGGCATTTATCAAGCTTTATCTCAAACATCGATCCTCTTTGCAATTATTGTTAATTCTTTTAATGCTATTTTTTCACCCATGATAGCAGACTTATTTTACAAGCGGCAATCAGCGCAATTGGAGGAGTTGTTTAAAGTAAGTACGAAATGGGGCATCTATGTGAGCATACCAGCGTTTTTAATTGTTTGCTTTGCACCACAAGAGCTACTTACATTTGTCTTTGGTCAAGAATATTCTGAAGGCTCCTTCTCCTTGATCATTTTAACAGTTGCACAAATGATCAATGTAGCTACAGGTGCTGTTAGTTTCCTATTAATCATGACTGGGCGTCAAAACTTGTGGTTGGTCATTTCGGGAAGCACACTTGCAGTTAATATTTTGCTTAATTACCTTTTAATACCAAGCCTTGGGCAACTAGGGGCGGCAATCGCGACAGCTACTTCCATAACTATGCTTTTTTCATTCGGCCTTTTTCAAGTGAAAAGAAAGATGAATTTTTGGCCCTATGATCGACGATATTTTAAAGGTATAACGGCCACATTGATAACAACTATATTTCTTACAATTATCAATGGGCTGAAGTTAAATTCTCCTTCGCTCTATTTATTTTGGACTATAACCATAAGTATCTTTGCTTTTCCTATCCTATTGACAACTTTTGGATTAGATTCCGAAGACCGTCAATTCATTAACCTGGTCAAGCATCGAATCCTAAAAAGCATTATCAATCGACCAAATGGTTGACCCAATCCTATTTATTTTTGGATTTCTAGCCCTTGTTGTAATATTTCCATTGAGTCCCTTCAAATGGTCTCTTCTTGCATATCTAATTCTGGTTCATATAAATCTTGTTGACAATAGCTTTACATCTGCTACATCAATAGGCGTGGAAAACGCTATAAAAGTTATTGTCTTACCTACAATTCTCCTAGTAAGGACGCGTTTTCTTGGATTTAGAATTGTGCGCTACAATCTAGCTTTTTGGCTATGGATAATATTTGGGATTTATATAACTGTCGCAACAATTTGGAGTCCTCTAAAATTGCCAGCCATAAAACAAATTGGATTCTTTTATGCCTACACTGTGATTTGGCTTGTCTTTGTTTACGCATTTAAGATGGATAGAAAGGAGACATATAAAATCGTTGCCCGATCGTTTATTGCAGCTTTTATATTGGCAATTATTCAAACCTATTTGCTAGTTAATGCACCAAATAATTTTGGTGGCATAGACGATCGGTTTACGAGCTTTACCGCTTCACAAAATTTTGCGTTATATCTCGCCCTCTTATTGATAATATTGATTCCCGTCAAACCTAAACATATAAATGGCAATTTGTCAAAAATCATTTTGATTTCTTTAATTTTGTTATCAATAGTTTTAAATGCTAGCAGAACAAACCTAGTTTCTTTGCTTATAATCCTATTGTTGGTTGCCGTTTTTTGGGGAACTTCAAAACAAAAATTTGGTCAAATTGCATTTGTAACGGGATTGCTTAGTAGTATGATACTTCTAGTATTTACCCTGCTCTTACTACTTTCAACATTCTATAAATCAGAGTTCACCACATTCATCCAATCAAATCGATCACTTCAACTATTAGGAGTCTTGGATGATAACTTTACCCTCAATGACATTGGAACTGCAAGGTTTCGCACCAATATATATGCAACCCTCTTGGATCAAATTGAGCAAAAACCCTTAAGTGAAGTTTTGTTTGGAAGCGGAACCTCAAGCACTGGTGAATTAATTACTCAGGGAATTTTTAATTATCGGGGGTATAATGAAAGCACAGTTGATGCTAATCGGCTTGCACACAATGAGTTTTTAAGGGCACTGTATGAATGGGGCGTATTTGGATTAGCAATATTTGTTTTATTTTTTATAGCAGTATTTTCAGGTACCCTCAATCTAGCGCGAAAAAGAAAGATATTTAAATTTTATGTTTCATCGACCTCTCTGATTGTAATATTTTTGTTCTTGATGTTGGAAAACATATTGGCCGGTTCAGGAGGACCAGGGGGAATCATTATTGCCATACTTTTCGCAGATTTAGCTGCGTCTTCTACCATTCATTACTACTTGCCAAGCAAAATGGAAATTCAGAGAGTTTAACTCATATGATGCAGAATCTCGGAAAATACATGTGGTTTGTTGAAAGATTTGGGCTCTCGCCAAGAAAAATATATCAGAGATTAATTCCAACATCGGGGCCAAAACTCATTTGTATAAGTATTCCAAAATCAGGCACCCATTTACTAGAAAGAGCTTTATGTTTACATCCTCAATTGTATAGAAAACTTTTAAGAACCCTACATGAGCAAAACATAGACTCTCTAAACATTTTAGATATGCACTTATCAAAAATGAAGTCGGGAGAGATAATTGTTTCGCATCTCAACTTCACCCCAGAGAGGTTGAGAGTAATTGAAGCCAGGAAGATCCAAAGTTTATTTGTAATCAGAGATCCTCGGGATATTGTTGTATCACAAGCCTTTTACGTACCGAAAAATACCCAACATTATCTTCACGATGTATTCAAGTCTAGAACAAGTACAAAAGAAAGAATTCAATTAGCAATTGAAGGATATCCCAAAGGTGGTTTACCATCTATGGGCCAGAGAATGCAGCATTATTCCGGATGGCTACATAGTAGTGACCTGATAATAAGATTTGAAGACCTAATTGGCGAGGTTGGTGGAGGTGACTCAAAAAGACAGTACTATACTTTACGTAGTTTATATGATCTTATCCAACTACCGACAAATGACGAATGGATATCATACGTTATCAAGAATCTTTTTTCGAGTTCAAGTCCCACCTTCCGAAAGGGGCAAATAGGACAATGGAAATATCATTTCGATGATGAACTAAAAGCCATCTTTAAGCAAACCGTTGGCAATGAATTAATACATTACGGATACGAACAAGATAATTCGTGGTAGACGTAATTTTAATTGACAAATGTACAGAATATTTGAGGAATATTCGGTATTTAAAACTTAGCATCTTTCGCCGACTAGTGAGCGGAAACGTTAAATTTTGGAGAATTATTCATGGTAAAAACAGCTTATGATAAAGAATCTGCATCAAGTTATGACTTAAAAAGATTTACAACGCAAAGTGGTCAACTTATTCATGAAATTGAAGTGAGTATTCTCACAGAAGCATTAAACAAACTCGATACGAAAGAAGCAAGCATTCTCGAGGTAGGATGTGGAACAGGAAGATTATTAATTGAGGTGATATTAGCTGGATACAAAGCTAATGGCTTAGATCCTTCACTACATATGCTGACTCAAAGCAGAAAGAAATTACAATCTGACCTCTTTCAAACAAAATTAGTTTTGGGTGAGGCTGCCCATCTTCCTTTTAAGACTAATCATTATGAATTTGTATATACGATTCGTGTACTCAACCAAACAACTTCTCACCTTTATGCTCTAGACACAATAATTGAAATGATACGAATTGCTAAACCAAACGGGTTGATCTTGGTAGAGTTTATGAATCATTATCGTTTAGGGCTAGATCGAAGGCGGGTACGTTTAGGACCAGAGCAGGTTGTTGATCGGGTAAATAAAAAAAACATCCGCCTTCGTCCAAAGGAAATTTTTCAAATAGCAAAAAACAACAACTCAAATGTTGTTTGGTTGCGTGGTGCATTTTTTTTTGGCATGACAGGACTAAATATAATGCCTGAATTTGCGATTCAGCTTGTTAGTAAAGTAGATCAGTTTTTCAGCAAATTATTTCCTGGACTATGTAGCCGCTGTTATATTCTCTTGCAAAAAGATGCCGCATGAAAATTGGATTCTATGTACAACGGGTAGCCGGGGCACCTGGTTTTGAGGATGTTGTTTCTGCCCATGTGCAACTGCCGTTATATACAATGCAACTGCTTCGAGATCATGGGCATGATGTGCAACTAATTACAACTCGTTTCGGCAGTGATCTTACCTTGCCTAATTGCCTGCCAAAAGGAACTAAGGTTCATCAGGTTAGTTATGGAACAAAACAAGGTGACAGTTTAGTTATGTTTGAGGGCAATAAAACTGGTTTACGCCCAATAAAGCTATTGGAACAGCTTTGGCAAATTAGGAGGATTATTCAACATGAAAAGTTTGACATTCTTCATTTTTCGGGTTCAAGCAGAATTGCTTACTTAGCAGGCATTTTGGCTTACATTGGAATTAAATCGCCTATCATATTAACTATCAATGTTGGCAGTTTCTCAGAGTCCTTTATTTTTCTCAGAAAGATTTTATGGAGGCGAATATCGACGATAATCACTTCTACTGCTTTTTTTAAAGGTTTTTGCGAATCAAAAGGACTCAATACAAAACTGCTTAAACATGGAATAATTCGGCAAATAAATATCACTCAGGAGCTATCTAATAATTCTTCACGTTTTCCAAATAGACGAGTTCTTTTCTGGCGTGACCCATCATGGGAAAATGGAGCAGATTTGTGCCTTCAAGTTTACAAATTGCTTGCCCCAAAATTTCCCGATGTTAGTTTCGAATTGGCGGTACGGCCCCACTGGAACCCCGTTTCTGGATTGAAGGATTTGAGCGACATGTTTCCCAACGTTCATTTGCATATATTCCCCTATGAAAATGGGGTAACGCTCGATCATCTCCTGTCTACAGCCACATGTGTTTTATTACCTTTCCGGGAATTAAGCACACATCCACAATTTGCTGTTTTGGAAAGCATGTTAGCTGGCAAGGCCACCATTACAACTGCGTTGGAATCAAATTATGAACTTATTGAACATAAACGAAATGGTTTTCTCGTTCCAGTAGACGATATTGAAGAGACAGCAAAAATCATTTCACATTTGGTTAGCCAACCAGATGTAGCTGCGGCAATCGGGCGGCAAGCATCTGAGGACATCAATAACGCATGGAACTGGGATAACTATATATCAGAGTTAATAAGTATCTATGAAGCTTCGATTTATCAAAAAAAAACTCGTAATGTTTAGGACATTCTCAAATTTTAGCTACATTTTTGTGGTTTTTGGATCCCCTTAATAAATATGGTCCCCTTAAGAATATTGTTGGCACATAATTATTATTTACAGGCAGGAGGAGAGGATGTTGTATTTAAGAATGAAAAACACATTCTTGAAGAAGCTGGACATAAAGTAATTGTTTACGAACGAAATAACTCGGAAATAGAAGATTTCTCAATGATTGAAAAACTTTCACTGTTTCCATCTTCAATATGGGCTCAGGATAGCTTTCAAGATATAAAACAAATAATTGCACGAGAAAAACCACAAATAGCACACTTTATCAATACATTTCCACTAATATCTCCTAGTGCTTACTATGCTTGCCAGTACGCAAATATACCTGTTATTCAGTCGATATATAATTACAGATTATTATGTCCAAGTGCTGTATTCTATCGTAAAGGAAAAATTTGCGAAGATTGCCTCGGGAAAACTTTACCTTGGCCAGGCATATTGCATGCATGTTATAAAAGTTCTCGAATTGGTTCCGCAACAGTCACCAGCATGCTAGTATCCCATAAATTGCTTGACACTTGGAAGAAACAAGTGAATATCTATATTGTCGCAACGGATTTCATTCGTAAAAAATTGATTCAAGGTGGCCTGCCTCCAAGTAAAATAGTGGTCAAGCCTAACTATGTAATCAATGATCCCGGTGCCAGAAAATCCCCAAAAGATTTTGCAATTTTTGTTGGTCGTCTCACTGTAGAAAAGGGATTGTGGACCTTGTTGCAAGCATGGAAATTGCTACCAAACATCGCCCTAAAAATTGTAGGCGATGGACCTCTATGGAACGATTTAACCTCTCATGTTAAAGAAACTGGCGCATTCAACGTTGAACTTGTTGGTAGGCTTTCAAAAGAAGAAATGCTGAACCTCATTAAAGAAGCGCGGTTTTTAGTTTTCCCATCAGAGTGGTATGAAGGCTTTCCCATGATATTAGTAGAGGCATTTGCTTGTGCAGTACCTATCATTACTTCCAATCTGGGAACAATGTCAGACATTGTAATCAACGGTAAAAATGGTCTTACTTTTGACAATGGAGATTCAATTGACTTAGCCAATAAAGTCAATTGGGCTTTATCCAATCCAGAAGAAATGGAAGAGCTCGGATTGAACGCACGAAAGACATTTGAGTTACAGTACACAGCTAAAAGTAATTACGAAATGCTATACAGCATTTATAATTCTGTACTGAAAATGAAAAATAGCAATAAATAGCTAATGAAAGGGTGTAATCAAAATTCTGTAACAAATCTGGAGCCTAAGCAAGAGACTAGGGTAGATTTCTCTGGCGTTACACAAAAAATAATCACACCCCTAATGAAATTCTTTAGGAGAGTAAAACTTTATGAACAATGAAGAATTGATTGTTGTATGCGGTGCAGGTGGTTTTATTGGCGGACACTTAGTAGCCAAATTAAGACAGCAGGGTTTTGTCAATTTGCGCGCGGTAGATATTAAGCCCGAGTCAGAATGGTTTCAGCAGTTTCCTGATGTGGAAAACCAAGTTCGAGATTTATCTATTAGAGAGGCAGCTTATCAGGCATTAGAAGGTGCTGATTATGTCTTTAATCTGGCGGCCGACATGGGAGGGATGGGCTTTATTGAACTGAATAAAGCACTTTGCATGTTAAGTGTGTTGATCAATACTCATTTGCTAGTTGCCGCTCGAGATCAAGGCGTGAAGCGGTTTTTCTTCTCTTCTTCCGCTTGTGTTTATAATGCCGAAAAGCAGAAATCGCCTGACGTCATTCCACTAAAAGAAGCTGATGCTTATCCGGCAATGCCAGAAGATGGATATGGCTGGGAGAAATTGTTCAGTGAGCGCATGTGCCGTCATTTCATGGAAGATTTCGGGTTGGAAACCCGAGTGGCACGGTATCACAATGTTTATGGTCCATATGGTACATACGATGGAGGACGAGAGAAAGCGCCAGCAGCGATTTGCCGGAAAGTGATTGAGGCTAAATTGTCTGGAAAACACGAGATTGAGATCTGGGGAACTGGAAAGCAAACTCGAAGCTTCCAATATATTGACGATTGTATTATAGGTACGCTTAAGATCATGGAAAGTAATATTAGGGAGCCGATCAACTTGGGTTCCAGTGAGTTGGTAACTATCAACGAACTTGTGGACACTGCCGAAGCGATTGCCGAAATTCGGTTAGAACGACATTATGACACCACAAAACCCCAGGGCGTAAATGGCCGAAACAGTGACAATACCAAAATACAGGCATATCTTGGCTGGGAGCCAAAGATTTCGTTACGTAACGGTTTAGAGGAAACGTATCGTTGGATTTACGAGCAAATGACCGATGAACAATCAGCAAAAGCTGATAAAACAGCACAGCTATCTGTGTAGTCATAATCATAATGATGGTCGAAAAGGTTAATGTTTTAGGCGTTGGTATCAACGACCTAAATTTGGATAAGACAATCCAAATAATAACGCGTTGGATCCAAGAAAAAGGTCAGTCTCATTACGTTTGTGTAACTGGTGTTCATGGAGTAATGGAGAGCCAACAAAATGAAAGTCTGCGCCAGATTCACAACCAGGCCAGTTTAGTTACACCTGATGGAATGCCGATGGTATGGTTGGGTCGGTTCAGAGGTCATCGTGACATGAGTCGGGTGTATGGACCAGATTTAATGCTTGCGCTTTGTAATTCGTCTTTAAAAAATGGTATCCGGCATTATTTCTATGGTGGAGCAGAAGGGGTGCCAGAACTGCTAGCATCACAACTCGAGAAAAAGTTCCCCGGCCTTCGCGTCGTAGGAACCTATTCTCCACCATTTCGCCCTTTGACAATTGCTGAAGATGAAAGAATTGTACAGCAGATCAACCATGCCAAGCCGGATATCGTCTGGGTAGGATTAAGTACACCTAAGCAAGAAAAGTGGATGGCTGAGCACATCGAGCAATTGCAGGTACCCGTGCTAATTGGCGTCGGGGCCGCTTTTGATTTCCATGCGGGTTTGAAGAAGCAAGCTCCCAAGTGGATGCAGCGCAGTGGATTGGAATGGCTCTATCGTTTGTTAAGCGAGCCCAGAAGGTTGGGAAGACGCTATCTTGTTAATAACCCGTTGTTTATTTTGCTTGCCCTAGCTCAAATCTTCAATCTGAGAAAGTATGATCTGTGATAAAAGAAAGTCGATGGCAAAAATCTTTGTTGGAAATTCATTGCGTGCTTGTATCATACCGCTATAATTCTGCTGTTTAGGGTCCATTTATAGTGCAAGGCAGCTTTTTCGGATGGTGCTAGTCATAGCGAATATTTGATGTATGTACTGCCAGTTTTAATCAGTACAGGGTATTTTTAGGATAAGGGATTTGTGATGTTGCGCCGATTTAGTGTGAATTTTGCAATATTTTCAATGGTTGTGGATGCAAGCCTAACTTTTCTTGCACTATATCTTGCAGTTATAATTCGGCCGTTCCTACCCGAGTTCCCCTATCTCGTTCCTGTGAGTCAAATTACTCTGGCTCAGATCCTTTATCTCATTGTTCCTTCTGTCTGGGTACTCACCTTCCTGCTTTCCTCCGTTTACGACCCCAACCGCATTTACAAAATCACTGATGAAGTTCAAACAATCGTCATAGCCCAAGCAGTTGCCTCTTTAATCTTTGCTGGCATTCTGTACCTTGGTTTCCGTGAATTTTCCCGCTGGCTATTCGCCACCTTCTTTGTTTTCAACACGGTCTTCGTTTTGGGCTGGCGCATTTTAATTCGAGGCATCTTCCGCCTTTGGCAACCGCCTTCCCGCAGACGACGTGTCCTCATAATAGGTGCCGGTAAAATTGGTCGCAGTGTCGGCAGTATGATGCAAAATTACACCCGGACAGGTCTGGAGCTGGTTGGGTACCTAGATGATAATGCCAACAAGAACAAGATCGAATCTGCCATCTTAGGCACCGTTAGCCAAGCTCGTCACGTCGTCGAAAAATACAATATCCAGGATGTAGTTATTGCTCTACCCCAACGCGCCTATGGTCAAATCAACAAGCTAACCATCACTTTGCACGACCTACCCGTGCATGTGCGCGTGGTGCCAGATTATTTTAGCCTGGCTTTGTACCGCGCCTCCGTAAATGATTTTGGCGGTATCCCCATGATCAATCTGCGCGACCCGGCACTAAATGATGTACAGCGCTTGGTGAAACGTCTATTCGATTTGGTCGTTGGCAGCTTTGTGCTGCTAGTTCTTACCCCGATCTTGTTGCTCATCAGCTTGCTTATCATACTGGACTCAAAAGGCTCCGTCATCTTCCGGCAAGAGCGCATAGGTGAAAATGGCCGTATCTTCCGCATGTTCAAATTCCGCACAATGGTACTAGATGCAGATTCACATCGGGACGAAATTACAGAAATCAACCCCAGCAACGGCCGTATCCTCTTCAAAAAACGCCCCGATGACCCTCGTGTTACCCGCGTTGGCCGCTTTTTACGCCGCACGAGCCTTGATGAACTGCCCCAACTATTTAATGTCCTCTTGGGCGACATGAGCCTAGTTGGCCCGCGTCCCGAACTACCCTGGCTAGTAGACCAATACGAACCTTGGCAACGCAAGCGATTTGCTGTGCCGCAAGGGATGACGGGCTGGTGGCAAGTAAACGGCCGTTCCGATAAACCTCTCCATCTTCATACCGAAGACGACATCTACTACGTTCAAAATTATTCTATCTGGATGGACATTTACATTCTGCTAAAAACTCCTTGGGTTGTTCTGCGAGGCAAAGGTGCTTATTAGTTGGCTTCAAACAACAGAAGCCAAATCATTACTTGTGGAGGGTGGCCTGCTGCTGGTCGCCCTCCCTTTTTTGTTATTCACCAACGTTTCTATCATTGGCACGCCCCTAGCCTTTCTCATCATTGTCATTGTGGAACTGCTGCCACCCCTGCTGCGCTGGCGACCGCTGCCTCAGCCACAACCGTTCGACCTCGTCTTGCTTTTGTGGCTGCTCCTCATCGGCGTGAGCATTGTGGTGACGGCCGATCCTGAACTAACGCTGGGCAAAGCGGGCAGCGTATTGCTAGGCATTGCCGCCTGGCGCTATCTGGGTCGCACTGTGAGACGGCCGTTCCACTGGTTACTCGCCCTCGCCTTTTTCGGTCTGCTGGGTGGGGGTTTTATTAGTCTAGGCACCCTCAGTGCCGATTGGATTGCTAAGAGTGGTCCAATTGCCGCTCTCACAGAGCTGCTGCCCAACCAACAAATCAGCATTCCTGGCTTAGGAGATGGCGCAGCCCACCCTAACCAGGTAGCAGGCACGCTGCTCTTTTACTTCCCCCTGCTCTGGTCTGTCACCATCGCCTGGTGGCGCAATATTGCCACTTGGCAACGAATCATGTTGGCAATGCTTACCGTGGGCGCAACGGCCGTCCTTATCCTTACTCAATCCCGCTCTGGCTGGCTGGCCGGAGTGGGCAGCCTCTATCTGCTCGTTTTGTTGTGGACGGCCGTACTGCCCAAATCCCACCCGCAGCGAAAAAACCTTCTTATTACAAGCATTACGCTTACCTTGCTGGGCATCATTACATTCTTCCTTATCGGCCCAGACCGGCTTACTGCTTTTTGGCAAGACCCAGCTCAGGAAACAGCGGTTGGCTCCTTTGGTTCACTTGGCTTTAGGCAAGAATTATGGCGATGGACGCTTGTGATGATGCAAGATTTCCCATTCACGGGCATTGGTTTGGGCAGCATTCAACACGTCATTCGCCGCCTTTACCCCGTAATGATTGACCCCGGCTACCCGCTCACCCATGCCCATAACGTTTTCCTGCAAATGGCTGTGGATTATGGATTGTTCGGCCTCATTCTCTACCTGGCTCTTATTGGCATTCTGCTAGCAATGCTGTGGCGCACCGCCCGCTACCAGCCGCGTTGGCGACCCTACGCACTTGGTTTTGCCGCCAGTTTGCTGGCGTATCATATCTACGGCCTGGGGGATGTTCTGGATTCCAAAACCAATTTAGTCATTTGGCTGATGTACGGCCTCATCGCGTCGCTTCATCAACTTACTCTCGACATACCTCAAGCTGCTCCTTCACCAGAACCGGCCCGAGACGGCCGTCTATAATTGGCAAATCGACCCTAGCTGTGCTATCTTTTACCCTCTGCACATACTGCTAACTTTTTCTGTTTACAATACCAATAACCACACGCACCCGGAGGTCAAAATGGGGATTCAATTTGGAACCGATGAATGGGTCAAAGCCGTCATGGCTGCCCTCAATGAAAGCCCAGGCTACGCTGAAGCTGCCAAAAATTGGGAAGGTGACTTCTATTTTGTGATTGATGAAGGGGCAAGCGTACCAGAAACCATTTACCTCTACATGGATTTGTGGCACGGCCAATGCCGCGATGCTTTCAAAGTAGCCGACCGCAGTGAGAAATCCCCAGTGTTTGAGCTAAGTGCCCCGCTCAAAGTATGGCGTGGCGTGTTAGAAAAGAAAATCGATCCCATTCAAGGGCTGGTTACCCGCCGCCTGAAGCTCAAAGGCCCCATGATGAAAGTTATGAAAGCACCAAAAGCTGCCATTGAACTGGTGGAAGCATGTTCCAAGCTGGATACGGAGTGGCCAGCATAATAACCAGAAAAGAAAACTGCTAAGTCTGCAGAGATTTATCAGTTTCAGGACTTACGCAGTGAAGACTACAAAAGTCTTACGCTCTCTGGAATTAACATCATTAGACCCCAGACTTTTGTAGTCTGGGCAGGGTGAATGCGTAAGTCCTAAGTTTTTAGATTAACGAAGGATACGGCCGTACATCATGTGGTTTTTCAAATGCCCCGAATTTTTCTTTGGTGAAGATGCTCTTAGCCAGCTAGAAATGCTGCCCGGCAAACGCGCCTTCATCGTGACCGATGCCAACATTGCCAAACTAGGCTTTGCCGATCTGGTACAAAAAGCATTAGCGGATGCGAACCTGGATAGCCAGGTCTTTGCCGAAGTCGAGCCAGACCCCTCGCTGCAAACTGTTCAGCGCGGCGCCGATGCGATGCTTGCTTACGAACCAGACTGGATTATTGGCCTGGGCGGTGGCTCTAGTATGGATGCCGCCAAAGCAATGTGGATTTTGTACGAACGTCCTGGCATCGAGCCAGAGTCTATCAGTCCCATGGAAGATTTGGGGCTCCGCCAAAAAGCGCGGCTTATCTGCATTCCCACCACAGCAGGCACTGGGTCTGAATCCAATTACGGCATTGTGCTTACCGACACGGCCGAAAAGCGCAAGCTCACCCTTGGCTCTCGCGAAGCCACGCCCGACATTGCCATTGTTGACCCCGTTTTTACCAAAAATCTGCCCGCTTTCATAACTGCCGACACGGGCATAGACGTGTGGAGCCACGCCATTGAGGCCTATAGCTGCGGCTGGGCCAATGACTTCACCGATGGGCTGTGCCTGCAAGCGGCGCGTATGGTGTTTAATTACCTACCTCGCGCGGTTGCCAACGGCCCTGATGATGAAGAGGCCCGCGAAAAGATGGCCAACGCTGCCTCTATTGCGGGCATTACACTGGGCAATAGCCAGGTGGCATTGGCACACGCGCTGGGGCATAGTGCGGGGGCAATGTTCAAAACGATTCCGCACGGCCGTATCACCGCCATCTTCCTGCCCTACACCGTCGAATTTGTAGCCAATGGCGGCGTAGGACGTTATGCTGATTTAGCCGCCATGATAGGCCAGCCTGCCAATGATGAAATGGAAGCAGCGCAAAAGCTATCATCGGCGACCCGCAATTTGATGCAAACGGTCAACCTACCTACTTCATTGCAAGAAGCGGGCATTTCTGCCACTGAGCTAGAAGAGAAAATGGAAACCCTATGCGAGCATGTGATGATCGACGCCAACACGCTCATGTCTCGCCGCATTCCAGAATTGGATGAAATTGAGAAGTTGTTTCAGTATGCTTTCGACGGCCGTTCCGTCGATTTTTAGCAGCTAATTTTCCAGAAGTCGTTATGATGCCAAGTAAAAACGGCCGTATCCGAGTTGGCTTAGCCCTTAGCGGGGGCGTGGCTCGCGGCCCTGTGCATGTGGGCGTGCTTTCTGTGCTGGAGCGGGAAGGCATCCCCATCGACTGCGTAGCGGGTGTGAGCGCCGGTTCTGTCGTCGGTGCTGCCTATTGCGCCGGACTGCCCATGCCCAACATGCGCGAAATGGCAGCTAATTTGGGCTGGCGCAACGTAGCCAACTTAACCTGGCCCCGTCACGGGCTGCTCGGCTTCGACAAAATGGAAAAGCTCATTGTAGATTTATTGGGAGAGCTAGACATCTGCGACCTGGCTATCCCCTTCGCCACCGTCGTTACCGATTTAGATTTGGGCGAGCAGGTGGTGTTACGCAAAGGTCGGCTAGCAACGGCCGTACGCGCTAGTTGTTCTGTGCCAGGGTTTATCACCCCCGTTGAAATAGATGGCCACAGCTACTGTGATGGTGGTGTGGTTGACAATTTGCCGGTTGATGCGGTGCGCCAGCTAGGTGCCGATTTTGTTATTGGTGTCGATTTATTTGTGCCCCATTATCCTCGCCGATTAGGGCCGCTGGGCGCAGGCACAGCCGCTATCCAAACGCTGGTACGCCAATCTGGGGGCGGCTTCAAAGACGCGGATTGCCTCATTCAGCCAGAAATTTCTGGGCACAGCTACCTCGATTTTTCCCGCAAAAAGAGTGAACAGTACATTGCCCTGGGCGCAGCTGCCGCTCAAAAAGTCGTTCCCAGCCTCAGAGCCATCCTTAACCCATAATTTTTCCACGGATTGCGCGGCATATTTTTAGTCCCCCACCGGGTGTAGACGGGGTTGCCGCCGACTAAACCAGATATTTTCTCCAGAATAAACAAGCAACGCCAGCCAAATGAGGCTGAAGCCAACCAGCCGATCCATCGAAAACGGTTCATGGTAAATGAGTACACCGATGAGAAATTGCAGCGTGGGGGCAATGTATTGCAAGATGCCAATTGTGGCTAACTTAATGCGGCGAGCTGCGGCCGCAAAAAGCAGCAGCGGCACGGCCGTTGCTACTCCGGCAAACCCCAGCAGCATAGTCGTTTGCATATCCACATGCCCAAAAGCGGCCGTTCCAGCTACTTCCAGGTAAACCAGATATCCTAACGCCGGGAAAAACATAAGGGCAGTTTCCAGCGATAGCCCCTCCAGCGACCCAAGCGGGGCCGTTTTGCGAAGGAGGCCATACAGGGCAAACGAGGTGGCTAACGTGAGCGCAATCCAGGGCAGCTCACCGTAGCGCACGGTTAAGTAAATGACACCCAAGGCAGCCAGCCCGATGGCCACCCATTGCCCTCGACGCATGGTTTCGCTTAAAAACAGTACCCCCAGCAGCACGTTCATCAGGGGGTTGATGAAGTAGCCCAGGCTCGTTTCGACAATGAAGCCAGCGTTGACGCCCCAGATGTATACAAACCAGTTCACGGAAAGCAGCAGTGCGGAGGCAATAAACAGAAGAATCGTGCGTGGCGTGTGTACGGCCGTTTTCAACCAATCCCATCGCCGCCGCACCAGCAGCAACAGCAGCACAAATCCCAAAGACCACGTCATCCGATGGCTTAAAATTTCCAGTGCCGGTACGTGTTGCAGCAATTTCCAGTAAATCGGAAACAGCCCCCACATGCCGTAAGCGGCTACGCCGTACAAAATGCCTCTATTCATAAAATAATTCCTGGTTACCGTTTACCGATTGCTGCTCACCGAATCACGGTCCCGGCGTTGGCGTGGGTGCCGGATTGACCCGAATAATGGTGGTAGATTCATTAAAGGTGTCCCCTTCCCCAGCGGCAACGGTAATTTCTGCCAAACCTTCGATGTCTATGGGCAGGGTAACGGCCGTTTCCCAATAACCCCAATAATCTGTGCTGAAGCTGGTCTGGCTAACAACACGGCCGTTTTCCATCAATATCGAGACGCTGACCGGCCCTTCGCTTACGTTGTAAGCCGTGCCGTACAAGAACAGTTCTTGCCCTGCAAACACCTCATCGTCGGGTGGCGGGTTGCCGATGGTGACGCCACGCGCTTCTAGTTCTGTTTGGGCCAGCACATTGATGGGTACAGACGCTTCACGCCAATTTTCTGTGCCCGGCTCGCCCGTGCTGGCCACGGCACAGGCGGGGCCAACCAACTCTTGCGGCACCACCACAAACCCTTGCCAATAAACGGGTCGATTGCTGGCACCCAACACAAAACTTTGCCGCGCCACCCGCGTCTGGCAATCATCGGCCCAAATTGAGATGGTGACGGTGCGGTTTACTGGCAGCAAAATCTCGCCATCGAAGAAGATGTTGAAGCCACCCACCGCTTTGGCGTTGATGGTGGGGCGGAACAGTTCCAGGTAACGGGTGGCTGTTTCCTTGTTGAGCGTGAGCCAAACCGGCACATCATAAGATGACAAAATCGAGCCATCTGCGCCCAGCAAATTTGCCCGCATGGTGGCTGCGCCGCTCACGTAGGGCGGCAGCACAAATGAAGTTTGCCAACCAAATTCATTGGGAACGGCCGCAACTTCTGTAAGCAAACGGCTGTTGCTAGACCACAAAGCGACCTGAATCGACTGATCCGACTCCATTTGCACCAGTCCACGCACTTCTACCTCGCTGCCCAGCGTCAGCAACTGGTTTGGGTTCGGATCGCTAATGTTGATGAGCGGATTGACAGGCGTGGGCGTGATGGTTGGTTTCGGGGTAGCTTCGGCGGAAGCAGAACCATTACCACCGCCAGCCGAAGCAACGCCGCTTTCTGGCGGGCGGGTGCTGATATCCAGCGTGGGCGGCAGCGAGGTAGCCGTGGGTGATGGTAACACCACCAGCGGGGCTAAAGTCGGCAATGCTTCTTCCGAGCCGCCGCAGCCAATCAGCAACAGCAAAACCAGGCTGCCCAAACTGAAGACTGCCAACCTATGACGAAAAATGCGGAACACAGAGCTGCCCAGAGGAGACACAGAGTTACATAGAGAAGATAGAATCTGCGGATTATTTCTTTCAGTCATCTGCCCATTTTAATCCCTCATGAGGCACTTTGCCAGCAATGGGGCACCGGGCTACAATCGCCGCTCTGTATGGAAATTTTTGCGCTGTTATTTTGGCTCCTGTTGCTGGGGGCAGCTGTTTGTGTGGTCTGGCTGCGTTTTGAGAAAGATTGGGGGTGGCCAACGGCCGTTCCCCTCCTGGGCATCTCGCTCCTTACCTGGCTCATTTTGCGTACCCAACTGCCGCTCACGACCACCTTCCTGGCCTGGTCTGCCAATGGCATCTTGCCAGATTGGACCTGGCGCATTGACTCGTCAAGCTGGGGGATAACGATTTGGCTGCTGCTGGTAGCAACGACCGTTTCCCTCTACGCCTACCTACAACCAGGCAGTTTGGCTGACAAACCCGCTGCGCCTGCTAGCATTCTTTTGCTCACAGCCGCTGCACTGACGGCCGTCTGGTCAGACAGCTTTACAGGGTTGCTGGCTGGGCTAACGCTGCTGCTGGCCAGTTGGTTGGCCATGCTGTGGCTAGCCGGGGAACGGAGCAATCGTTTTCTTTTTAAGGGGGCTATTTTGCTCATGGGGCTGCTGCTAGCGTGGCCTATCGGCTCTAGCCGCACCAGCCTGTTGGCCGCTGCATTACTGCTAAACGTTTGGCCTTTGCCCCTGTGGCAACCCAAAACAGCAGAGGGGGGAACGGCCGTTTCTATGCTCACTCCGTTGCTCCCCCCACTGGCAGGTGCGCTGCTGCTCGTTCGCCTGCTGCCAGTGGCCCAGTTGAGCCCTGGCGTCAGCCTGTTGCTGACTGTATTGGGACTGGTTGGCTTTTTCCGGGGTGTGCAGCTTGCCTGGAATCGGCTTCATTTGCCCGGCTATGCCGTTACCGCTCTGTTGCTGGCGCAAAGCCATTTGCTGCTGCTGGCGGCCATCTGGGTGGGCGTTGCAGGCGTTTTGGCGGAACTACGGACCATTTTGCTGGCTGGCGGCGCACTCTACCTGCTGGTGCAACAGCCCACGATTCACAACTATGTGCGAACGGCCGTAGGCAGCGTGGCATTGGCCTCATTGGCAGGCGCACCATTAACCGCCACGTTTGCTAGCCGGGCTGGGCTGTATAGCAGTTGGCTGGCAGACGGCCGTTGGGCGTTGGTGCTAGTGCTGGGATTGCTGCATATCCCACTCATCATGGCAGGCATTTGGTTACTTACCAAGCCAAACCGTGCCGCTACAAACACAAGCCGCACTTCGCAAGATTGGCTACGCGAAGCCTCGCCGATTTTGCCTGCGATGGGGCTGCTTAGCGTGCGCAATGTCGATTGGACAGCCGTGCCACTGCTGGTGCTGCTCGTTTTGGCGTTGACGGCCGTTGCCGGCATTTTTCTACCCCGATTGGTTGGGCAACCCCAGGATGTGCGGCTGACGCTGCGGCAAGCGTTGGGTACAGAACAACCCCCGTTTGCTAACAGGCTCCCCACCCTGAAACAGTTGGGGATTGGCTTGCAAACGGCCGTTAACGATGCCGCCGACGTCTTGGATGGGGATAGTGGGTTATTGTGGCTGCTGTTGCTGGCGGTGATTATTATTCTAATAGGCTAGAAAATGGTTAATAGTAAATGGTTAATTGTTAACCGTTAAAAATTTACCATTAACCATTAACTATTTTGAAGGTTATGATTTTTCCAACAATTTTCGACTGGCTAGAACGGCTTGAAGGGCTGCGCGGGTTTCCGGCAGCGTATGCGGTTTTGGTAACGGCCGTTCTCGTCATCATTATTTGGGATTGGCGACTGGCGTTGGCAGCATTGGCGGCCCAATATTTTTTCGCTGGGCTGCTGTTTGTGGACCTGCTTGATCCCCGGCTGGCGATGGTAAAGCTGCTGGGGGGCTGGTTTGCCTGCCTCATTTTGTACTTTACGGCAAGGCAAGTGAATTGGGGCGGCCGTCCGCCAGACGTCGCCGCAGACGAGCTGCAAAATGTCGCGCCAGAACGCACATTTCAGGTTGGCCCGTTACGCATTCCAACCTCACTACCCTTGCGCTTGCTGCTGGTGCTGCTCATGCTGGGACTCATCAATAGCCTGTTCCAGCAGTCCGATTTTGCCCTACCGGCCATCGCCAACAGCTTATCGTACCTGTCCTTAGCGATTTTGGCACTCGTGGTGCTGGGCTTGCTCGGTTTGGCACTCACCAGCGAGCCGCTGAAGGCTGGCATGGGCCTCTTCATGTTCCTCACGGGCTTTGAGCTTTTCTACAGCGCACTCGACCAATCCGCCACGATGCTCATCGTCTTGGCAGCAGTTAACCTAGTGCTGGCACTGGTGGTTGCCTATCTGGTTCAGATGCGGCACGCGATTCCAGCTTTAGTTGATTAGAAGGAGATCAGAGATTGCGGGCTTATCATCTCTAGTTTCCAAACCATGACCACTCTGCAAACACTCCTTTTTACGCCTCTCATTGCCGCGCTGGTGGTTCGCCTGCTGGCGCGCCAGCCGCAGTTGATGGCGGCAGCAGGTGCCCTAACCAGCGGCGTTTTGTGGCTGTGGCTGCGAACGGTGTCGGTGTTGGAAACGGCCGTTGTCTTTTGGGGCCAGCCCATGCTCCTCACATCACAAAACCAAACCTTGCTACTGCTCATGCTGGCTGGGTTATTTATTTTATTTGGGCTGGCTATCATATTTCCCTCGGGCGATTGGTTTGTAGCGGGCGGATTGATTGGCTTTGCCTTTTTGGCTGCTAGCTTGCTGGCGGTTACTTTTTCTGTAGCGATGGTGCTCGTTTTGCTGGCAGCGGGTGCGCTGGCACTTACCGTGCAGTCGGGCCGCGCAGGCTCGGTACGCGGGAGCTTTCGTTATTTGCTGGCCGTATTGCTCGCCATGCCCCTACTGCTCATTGCCGATTGGCAGCTTACGGCGCAGCCCACTAATTGGCTGCTGCCGTCTGGTGAGCTGGCCGGGCTGGCCACCCTGCTGCTGCTGGCTGGTTTTCCCTTTCACGTCTGGCTGCAAGCTGTCGCCAACGAAGCCGAGCCACTGCCTTTGGTGCTGGTGGTGGGCTGGGCACCCATCGTGCCGCTGGCACTGCTGTTTCAACAGCTCACTATCCATCCCAATTTGGTAGATACAACGTTCCGGCAGCTCATTATGTTAAGCAGTGGGCTAACGCTGCTGGTGGCGGGGGTGTTGGCAGTGACGGCCGTTCACCTGCGGCGAGTCATTGGCAACATTTTGCTGCTGGATATGGCCCTCACAATTTTGGCGTTTTTGCTGCCAGAGCAAATTGGCTGGGAAACGGCCGTTACCCTGCAAATTGGGCGGTTTGGGAGCTTGCTGCTAGTAGCTGGCGGCTGGTTGCTGCTCAGGCGGCATCAACCGCAGTTCCCAACAGATCGATTGCCTGCTGGGTTGGGGCGGCTCTCACCGTTCAGCTTGGCACTATTTGGTGTGGGGCTGTTCTCGCTGCTGGGACTGCCGTTTACGTTGGGATTTGCGGGGCATTGGCAACTGTTAACGGCCGTTGGCAATCTTGCTCAAAGTGGAAATCTTCCCTGGTGGCTGCCAGCAGTGGCGTTGCTGGGTCTGGGGATAGGTGCGGCGGGTACGTTGCGCTTGCTTGCAACCCTTCTGGCCAAACCAGATGAAGAGCATAATCAAACGATAATCACCGATCCGCTTTGGCTGCAAATCATGGTGGGGTTGGCTCTAGCGGCCGTTTTGTGGCTGGCCCTTTCCTCCCCAAACTTGTTCGACCTCACGCTCCCCGGATAATTGCCTCGATCCAGGGCATGTGCTCCTGATAATGCTCATACGAATCGCCAATAATATAGCTTAAAACCGGGCTGCCACCGTCGCCTGAAAATGGCGGTACAAAACGCTCATAAGGCAGCTGCAAACCGGCATTATCAAGCGGCTCCATCGCTGTTACCAGACGCTCATGGGCAGCCAGCAGCCAACTGCGTGCCTCTACCGCAGAAAGGTGGCGATGCTGCACCGCGATCGCTTCATTTATCCGATCAAAATCCCCACTTTCACCAAGCTCGGCAGAAATACCCATCGCATCCCAACGATCTTTGCGGCTTAGCAAGGCAGCGATGCCGTCGGCCCAAACGGCCATATGGACAATATGATCGCGTGCATTCCAGCCAACTGTGTCCGTTGGCTCCATCAGCTGCTCTGCAGAAAATTGATTGAGGAAGGCTGAAAATTTGGTTAGGCCATCATTCATCCGGGTGATGAATTCACTCTTAGTCGGTTGATTAGTTGTATCACTCATTTTGCGTTACCTGCCGTTATTGTTCTGCATAAACGGATGGGTAAATTTTTTGAGCATGATAAAACAGGTCGGCCAGGGCCATTACTTTCCAAACGGGGCCTTTGGGCTTCACTTTTTTGCTGCCGACGGCTTTGGTGAGGCTAAGCTGGCCTAGCAAAATTTGGTGAAGCGCATCACCCGTGACGTCTACATCGAGGTCAGGTTTGTGGCTGTTGGCACGGCCGTATTCAATTTGCAACGGCCGTTGCTTTGCATTAATCACCAAAGCCGCATCTGGCCTGGACACATTGAAACGAATACACAACTTTGCCTTTAGCAATGACTCAGTTGCCTGCGGCAAATCTGCCTCAACGCGATTAAATAAGTTTTCCAAATATCCGTAAAGCTGCGCTTCGTCTTGATAAGCCATCTGCAATTACCTGACCGCTCTAGTCTTCATCTGTTTCCCCGGTTAACTTTTGCTTGAGCTGTTCTGCCTGAAACTGGACAGAGTAGTTGATCATATACCACATCCCCTTCCATGTTTCCGGGTCCATTAAGTCTTCGCGGGTGGCTCCTTGCAGACTATCCATAATGCCTTTGGCGACGTCGGGCGTAAAGCGATCTACATTGGTTTTGACAAAATTCAGCATCGTATCTGGCTGGAGCGGTTTAGGCAGTTGCTCATTCATCTTTTCGCGCAGTTGGCTGGCCTGGAAGCGGGCCGAGTAGCTGAGCATGTAAGCCATCCCTTTCCACGTTTCGATGTCCATCAAATCTTCGCGGGTCATGCCCTCAAAGTTTTGCAGAATACCTAGCTGCATTTCTGGCGTAAACTGGCTCAGATTTTGGCGCAAATAGGTCAACAGACCGAGGGGGTTGTACGGGGAGGCACTGTCGGCGGGAACGGCCGTTTTCAAATCTGCTACCAGTTCATCCAGCTCCGCTAGCAGCTCCTTTTTCCGGGTCAACAGTTCTGCTTCGGCTTCGCTCACAGCAGGCACAGCGGCTGGCTGGGCCAACTTTTGGTGTACATGGCAGTAGTCAGAACCTTCTGATGCCGAATTTTTGCACGGATTGCCAGCCTTGGTGGTGGCGGCACAGCGGGTTGAGGGTTGTTCGCTCATAAAAAGTCTCCTGATTTTGGTGGCTGGTAGTTAGTTGCTAGTTGCTGGTAGTTGGTGACTAGCCACTAGACACCAACCACTACTTCTACTTTTTACGCCAAAAGAAGAGTGCCGCAGCGGCCGCCAAAGCCGCAGCCCCGGCACTAGCCACAACGGTGGTGGTACGGCCGTTGCCACCCCGCTTTGCTCTTCCTCGTCCACCCTTTACCGGCAGTGCAGCCGCAGCCTGCCGCTGTACGTCCGCCAGCTTGGCTGGATCGTTACGCAATTCATCTGCCAGGGCGCGCTTCTTCGCCAAATCTTCATCCGTCAGGAAATGATCGTGGCTGCGAATGCCAGA
Source organism: Candidatus Leptofilum sp. (assembly GCF_965223285.1). Taxonomy (GTDB): domain Bacteria; phylum Chloroflexota; class Anaerolineae; order Promineifilales; family Promineifilaceae; genus Leptofilum. The sequence goes on from NZ_OZ244997.1 coordinate 2,665,749, forward strand.
CAGTTCCAAACCATGCTTTTTATAGAGACGGTAAATCTCTTTCACGCGCTCGATTTCAATGTTGCGGCCGAGGGTATAATCTTCAAAACGGCCGTCTAATGCCAGCAGAGCCGTTTCTGCTAAACAAGCATAAGCCACGCCAGGCGGTAAGCCGATGTCCATCCCAAAATCTGGTTCGCCCGGCAATAAAATCTCTCCAGATTCGATCACCAACACGTCTGGACGCAACGCTGCTTCCTCTTCGGTAATGTCCGGCGGACGGGCAATGTCGCAAATAACGGCCCCCGGCTTGCATTTTGTTATGTCAATAATGCGCGTGTTCAAAGCCGTTGTCGTCGTCACGATAAGATCGCAATCGCCGACGTAATCATCTGCTGTGGTACTTAGGGTAACCTTGGCCCCCGGCGTTTCATCTTCGATGGTTTGCTTAAGCGCAATGAGTTTTTCCGGTCGTGGCGCAACCAGCACGATGTTAGGCACCGCTTGGGCCAGCAAGCGAGAACAAACGGAGCCGATTGAGCCAGTGGCGCCAATCACCATCACTTTGCCTTGGTGGGCGTCGTCCAGACTGTTACCCATCTTCACGACCGCCTGCTTGGCCGTTTCCAAGGTGGCCGCCACAGTCAGGCTATTGCCAGAGGTGATGGCAATATCTGCTTTTTGGGCCACCGTAATGCCAGCGTCCCCCACCACAGAGGTAAATGCGCCTAATCCCATCAGGCGCGCCCCATACCGCTCTGCCATGCGCGAGGCGCGGATAAGGCGACGGTAAACAAACCCTGGGTCGCGCCGCATCAGCTCGCGCGGCGTGCCCCCAATGAACATCATATACCCTTCAATTTTTTGGCCGGTCGTGGGGCTTTCAATGCCGGTAATGCGGCTGCCGTACATGGGGGGCAGATACGCCGCCACACGCTCCACCAGCCGCTCAGGCAGATAGCGCGTCCAGCGGAATTTTGGATGCGTGTAAATAAAGCGTGGCGATAGGGGGTGGATAACAAAGGCAAATTTATTGATGCCTGCCTCTTCTGGCTGCAAATATTTAATGCCAGGCTTCCAGTTCATCTGAGCCATCAGGTTGAGGTAGGTGTTTTCGGTAAGGGCAGCATCACTGTCTGGACGTAAAGCAACGAGGATCGCTTCAAAAACGGCCGCTTCCAAATGAGCCAGTTCCCGATCAACTGGGGGCATCGTGGTAACAATCGCCGAAACACCCCGATCCCGCAAATCAGCCACATCTTCTTCTGTCACAGCCTCGGTCACAACAACTTTCCGCTTAAGCTGCGGTGGCCCGTACCGACGAATCCCGGCTACGTTTCCCGCCAAAATATCTGCCCATTCAAACAGCTTGGGGCTGCGCGGCCGTACAGACTCACCGGCTTTAGGGAACAACCGCCGGAACGGGTAGGCACGTAGCTGATTCAAAGTAGGTTCGGCAACGCGGGGCAATGTCTCAGAATTACCCACGCCGGGCACAGGCGGCAAGGCAAAATAAACAATGGGATCTGCATAGCGCACCGCTTCCGTGTATTGGCTTAACGCCATCGCAAGGCCTCCATGATTCAGACCAGGTGCCATCAGCACCCGCTTGCGAGACCAAATGCCAGGCTCGGCCTCGGCGGCCAGACGTACGGCCCAACGCTCCATCGCGGCGCGCACACCTGCCCCATCTACAACTGGCGTTTGCTGGGCAGCCTCAAAGAGCGGCGCGGCGGCGGGATGCTGGACGCGTGCTTTGCCCAGGCGCAAAGTTTTGGCAACACCAGTCAGTGCAATGGCCGCAACCTGACCATCTTGCGCCTCAATTTGTGCTGCCATTTTGTCCAAATCACCATCACAACCTATATGATGAATGTGAACTGTACTGCCTAACAGCTCTACTTGTTCTTCAGTTTGCTCTGTACCATGATAATGCAGCACAGCAATTTTGGGATTCAAGCCAGCCTGCTCCGCCATTGGGCACACTCCTTTTTCTTTGCTTGTACCAAATCATATTTAGCCCAAGGCTCTATGATTTGGTTTGTAGTTCCTGGATGTCGTTAATTTTTGGTGGTTCTTGATTATACTCACTTTGCCACAATTTTCAGATTCTCCTTTGGTGTGCCAGTTTTTTGCAAATTCTTTGTGTGCCCTCCCCCAAACACGATGAATCCCTGTGACCTTCCCATCCCAAATAATCCCCTGGATCACACTTTCGGGGTATGACAGTAATACCCCCTCGCCAATATCCTACAGGTAGAAAGCTACCCGAACCAGCCTGGCCCTTCTGCTCTCTGCGTCACTTTAAAAAGGAGTCTATTCAAATGCAGCTACAAGAAGAAGTTATCCATGCTCAGCCTATAAAAGGTAAACAAAAAATTGAAACCGTTGAAACATTCGCGGCACAAAATGAAATTGTTATCAACGGTCTGGTGAAGAAGTATGGGGACGTTACGGCCGTAAACAATCTCAACCTAAATATCCACAAGGGTGAAATGTTTGGCTTCCTAGGGCCAAACGGCGCAGGCAAAACAACAACGATTAGTATGCTGTGTGGCCTGTTGAAGCCGACCGCCGGATCAGCGCAAATTGCTGGGCATGACATTGCCAGGGAACCCCAAAAAGTAAAAGCGCAGATTGGTGTTTGTCCGCAGGAAGCGGCCGTTTTCAAATTCCTCACCGGAATGGAAAACCTCATCCTCTTTGGCAACCTGCACGGCATGAACCCACAGCTCATCAAGGAACGTGCGGCCGAGCTGGTTAATCAGGCAGATTTTGCCGATGCCGCCCGCCGCAAGGCCAAGGGGTACAGCGGCGGGATGATGCGCCAGTTGAACCTGCTCATCGCCCTGATCAGCGATCCAGAAATTGTCTTTTTGGATGAGCCAACTGTGGGCATGGATGCCCGTGCCCGCCGCCGCACCTGGGAACGTATCGCCTCACTCAAAGACGAAGGGAAAACCGTCATTCTGACAACCCATTACATCGAAGAAGCCGAGACGTTGAGTGACCGGGTGGGCATTATTGATTATGGCGAATTGATTGCCCTCGATACCCCCAAGGCACTCATGGAAGAACATCAAGTTGACGATCTGGAAGGTGTCTTTCTCAAGATTACAGGCCGCCGGATCGCGGAGGGAATGTAAGATGAATCTGCAAACGATGCGAGCATTGGTTGTTGTTGAATTGAAGAAGCTGTACCGCGACCCGATGACCCTGGGTATCTTGCTGCTCATGCCGGTTGGGCTAACTTTAGTCTTTTATCTGGCACTTGGCGACATAAGAAACGATTACTATGGCTATGCCTCGGAAATGAGCCACTTTGACTATTTGCTGCCGGGTGCGATGGGGTATGCCATCATTTATATGGGCATGATCGTCGCTCTGGCACTGGTTGAATACCGCAAATCTGGCTTGCTGAAGCGCGTCCAGGCGACCCCCGTTTCTCCCACCGTTTACCTGGGCAGCCACATCATTGCCAACATGATCATTGCCACCGTCCAGGGTTTGATCGTCTTGTTAGTGGCTCTGCTGTTGGGATTTGAACCGCTTGGCGGCCTGGCTGGTTTGCTGCTGGCGGCCTTGTTCCTGGCACTGTTAGCGATTTCGGCCGTTGGCTTGGGGCTGATTACAGCCTCTGTCTCCAAAGATACGGGCGCAGCAGGCGGGCTTTCGGTGATATTCATTGTGCCCATGATGATGTTTGGTGCGCTGCTGGCCGTCTTCAACGAAACGACCCGCAACATTGCTCGCTTCATGCCCAACTATTACGTTTCCGACTCACTCTCTGTCATCTTCCACACGGGGAGCCTCTCTGATCCTGTTGTCTGGCAAAACCTGTTGATTCTAGCCGGGATCAGTCTGGTCATCGTCATCGCCGGGATGCAGCTTTTTAAGCGAACGGTCTACCAGTAAGGGTTCGTTCACAAAGAACTTTGTTTAGAACCCCTATCGTTGTTTTCATTGCCGTCCTGTTAAAAGATGTGCAGTTTGCACCCTCGCCAAAATTTAGCCTGGCGGCACTGAACATCGTGCCGGTCTGCTTCATTGTGGCCGCGCTCATTCGCCGCATTCTCGTCGTGTCGCGGGTATTGTAAATAAATGTCGTAGGGCAATGGCGTGCGAGCAATGGCACACCATTGCCCTACTGGGAGGGGGAGATGAAGAAGATTCTCTGTTTTGGCTATTTGTTCATACTTCTGCTGATTCAGGCTTGTGGTGGCAGTGATGGGGCGGCGGCAACGGCCGTTCCCCCCAGTGCCACGCCTCCGGTAGTTGCCACGGCAACGCCAACGCAGGCTGTGGCAACACCGACTGCACCCATGCCCATACCTACCCCGCCGCTGCCTGTCGATACGCCGCCACCGGGCTTCAAAGTGTATGAGGATACGGCCGTTGGCGTGACGCTCTTCATCCCGGATAGCTGGATCGTCTCTTATGAAGACCCCGGCCGACTTGTCATCCTGCAATCCTATCCTGAGGACAAATACGTGGGGGGTGAAGGTTTGCAACCGGGCGATACCAAGTGTGATTTAAGTTTTTGGCCGGATACGAGCGCAGCCAATTTGCTACAGCAGTGGACGTCTGATCCCAATGCGGCCGTTATTTCTAAGCAAGCGGTCACCCTGGCGTTGGGCCAACCGGGTACACGCCTAGAGATAGAAAATCGGGGACGTTCGCTGTCGTTGATTACGGAAATCAATGAGCAGGCGGTGACACTGGTTTGCTTTGGCGAGTTTGCTCAGTTTGATGATGTGGCCTTGACGCTTCAGGCGAAATGAGTGTCGTTCATTGGAGATTGCGGCTTTTACCGACATAGAAAATGTCCCGGCGCAGCGGATGATGGCGTCATTGGGCTTCCAGCGAGAAGGAGTGTTGGGATGGTCCTTCGTCAAGGAATTATTGAAGTGTCAGCACAGCTAAAAAGGCGTAGAGAAATGGGCACCTGCATCGAATTAGATAGAAGGAATGAAATCTGATGTTGAAAAAAATCTTAACCTTCATCCAGTACAAAACCAGTTGGCTGACGATTCTTGGTCTGCTGGCGATTACCTGCCTGATGATGTTCATCATGAACGGCACCAAATTGCCATTCAGCAACCCGACCATCGTCGAGCATTCTGGGGGATTGCCGATCCTGGATTTGCGAGACGCCTTTTCACCGGATGATGCTTACGAGCTGTTTGCGGCGCTGGGGACGGAAGGCCGCCAAGCCTATCTTATCCTTCACCTTGTGCCAGATATGATTTTTCCGATCGGCTATGCATTGACATTTGCCTTTCTTAGTGCCTGGTTTTTAGTGCGCCTGCTGCCCTTAGATCATCGCCTACAGTGGCTCAGCCTGATCCCGTTTATCTCTGGCCTGGCTGACGTGCTAGAAAACCTAAGCCTGGTGATTTGCAACCTGGCGTACCCCGGTCGGATTGATTGGCTAGTGCAGTTTGCCCACCTGTTGACCAAGGTCAAGTTCGGCTTGCTGCCCATCGGGTTGGTTTTCCTGCTCATCATTGTAGCGGTGTGGCTCATCCAGAAAAGACCTACAAGCAACGTGCCAAAGGAAAGATGGGTATAGACTTCAAAATTTGGAGAAAGAAATGGTAGCTATAAGAGAAGGGGTTTCAGGAACTCTTGATCATGACATTCCTCAGTATAAGTTATGGCAGATCCTCTTTATGTTTTCTTGGCCGGCAGTTTGGTTTTCCTTCCTGATCTACATTGTGGGACGGCCGTTCATCCCTGAGGGTGGCGTGACGCCGACCTGGGTGTTGCTAGCTGTCATCGTGCTGGGCCCCGGGGCGGAACTGGTTGTCGGGCTGCTTTTGCTCAGACGGGAGGGGTACGCGTTGACCGTCGCCGCCCTGCGTGACCGTATTCGTTGGCAGTGGCCTAAGGGCTGGCGGGCATGGTTAATCGCATTGGCGGTTTTGGTCGCAGGGATGGTACTGAGCATGATGATGGGCGGGGCCAACCGAGCATTAGCCTCAGTCCCAGGTTTTGTGCCCCCTGATTGGTGGCCCGCAGCGAGCAATCCCACTGTCCAGATTTCCGGTGTAGCAGAGGCATTCCCAGATGTGGCACTACAGGGAAACTGGCTTTTCGTGCTGTTGTACTTTGTGATTGGGCTGGTTTTCAATATCTTTGGCGAGGAACTCTACTATCGGGGGTTCTTGATGCCCAAGATGCGGGGCGTTTTCGGCCGTTGGGATTGGGTGGCAAACGGGGTTTTGTTCACGTTGAAGCATGTCTATCAGCGTTGGTTATTCCCGGGCATATTGGTTAGCGGGCTAGGCTTCGCGTTCGCTTTTGGACCGCTGGGCAGCCTGCCGCTAGCAATGATCTTCCACTGGATCGGGAACTTCCTGTTCCATATGATCTTTCTGGTATTGGCCGCATTTGGGCTAGGCTAACTAGCGACTTAGTCGTTACCAACTACCCCTTGAATAACACCTTCGGGGTATGACGTTAATACCCTCTGACACATATGCTAAGAATACAAGCTCGGTAATTCTGGGTAGTTGTAGAGGCGTTGATATTGAATGAGTTCATCATCCCAGCATTTGCCCAGCATTTGAAAGAAGAAAAGGTTTTTATTGTGGAGGGGAAAATGGACGAAAAAGAGAGATGTTTGAGGGGCAAACGGCCGTTTACAGCGATGCAAATAATCGGCGTTTTTTTAATCATATTCACGCTGGTCGGCTGCGGTGGCCCATCGGCGGAGGAACTTGAAGCCATTGACTACACGCCGCTGCCCGGCGGCGACTGGGAACTCTCCACACCAGAAGAAGAGGGGGTTGATCCGCTGCTGGTGGCAGAGATGTATCATGATGCGGCCGAATTAGAGACGCTCTATGGGCTGCTGGTGGTCAAGAACGGCCGTCTCATCGCCGAAGGGTACTTCAATGAAGGCTCGATTGACGAGCAGTTCGACCGAGCCTCGGCCACGAAGAGTTTTACCTCCGCCCTGGTGGGCATCGCCCTGGAGCAGGGCTGTCTGTCCAGCGTGGACCAAAAAATGATTGATTTCTTCCCGGAATATGCCGATCAAATAACGGACCCGCGTAAGGCGGAAATTACGATCAGGGATTTGCTCCAGATGCGCGGCGGCTACCCGGACGAGGAGTACACGCCCCCTTACATGGAGATTTTATATTGGAGCGATAACTGGCATCACGTGCCCCACTTGGTCGATTTTCCGCTCACCAGCGATCCCAGAACTGAGTTCCAATACAGCAATCTAACCTCCCATCTGCTGGCGGTGGTCGTGGCGCGAGCCTGTGATACTGACCTCATGTCATTTAGCCAAGAGTATCTCTTTACACCGCTGGGCGGCAAAGTAGGCGATTGGTATCCCGATGCCGATAACTACCACCTCGGCGGCATGGGCATCTTCGTTTCGGCGCGTGATATGGCCAAATTTGGCCAATGCTTCCTCAATGGTGGTCAATATGATGACCAGCAGGTGATTACGGCCGATTGGGTGAACGACTCGCTGCAAAGCTATTCGGCAAATATCAGGCGGGGCGGCTCGAACAGCTACGGCTCTTTTCGTGATATCGGCTATGGCTATCAATGGTGGTCGGGCCGCGTGGGGGGTCACGATTTTAACTATGCGGCAGGGCACGGCGGCAACTACATCATCCTGCTGCACGATCTAGACATGGTGATTGTGACAACGGCCGATCCCATGCACGGCGTGTTCGGCAGCGAATCGTGGCAGCACGAAGGGGCGATTAATAATCTGGTGGCTGATTTCGTCGCTTCGCTGCCGGAGCAGTGATGGCGTGCAGGAGGGGAAGCTCAAGCCAATTGTAGCCGCACGCGCCCATGCGCTGCTGGAGTGCGGCGGCTATGCAGGCAAGGCCGTTCTCGTTACCAAAAAGGGAGAAAAAATGAATGGTTCACAGATGATGAAACAGGAAAAAGATGTGTTACGTTGGGGAGGATTGTCTGGCATGTTGGGATCTGTTTTGCTCATTGCCGCGATGGCAATCGTCATCACGATGATGCCACCCGACCCGGCAACATGGGAAGAATGGGTTACCAGGTTCGCGGACATCAAAACGACACGAATTTTAGAAAACACCGTCTACATAATGGGTGTCATCTTTTGGGTGCCAGCCTTCCTTGCCCTGTATTACGCCCTCCGCAGAACCAACCTCGCATTTACCCTCTTCGGTAGCGTTCTGGGCATTCTCGGTCTTGCCATTCTTATGGTTGGTGCGCTGCCCCATATCGGCGTCATGCCATTGGCTGACATTTATTACGCAGCCGAGACAACGGTGGCGGATAAGGCCACGCTGGGGCTGATGTGGCAAGGAAGCCAGGCAATACATGAATCATCGCTGGCTGTAGGCATTCTGGTCGTGCCGATTGCTATGCTGTTTCTGAGCATCGCCATGTTTGGCTCCCCTACCTTTGGCAAAGGTTTTGCTGCAATCAGCCTACTGCTGGGGATTGCTGGCACCATTGGCGCGGTTGGCAACATCATCACGCTCTCAGAAATCGGCGCGATCCCCGTTTTTGCCATCATCATCTTCAATTTCGTGGTGGGGTGGAAACTGTTCAGTCTGTCGAAGATGGCTGGGGCGATAACGCAACCAATAGAGAGTGCAATGCCAGAGTTGAGAACAGGTTGATAGTTGGTATCAAATGAAAAGGAGAATGAAAAATGGAAACTGAAACAATGAAGAAGTTTGAATCTCGTGAAGAAATTCTGGAAAGCCTCCAAGAAAAGCGTGATTTGGCAGGCGCAGATTTGAGTGGACTGGATTTGTCGGGCATTAAGCTGATGGGACTAAATCTAAAGGGAGCTGACCTGCACGACAGCAATCTCGCTCATGCGACGCTGGCTTTTGCCGACATGGCCGACATCAATTTGGCAAATGCACAGCTTGAGGAAGCACGGATCGGGGGTGCCAACTTGCGTAACGCTAACCTGCGGGGTGTAGATATGACCGGTGCAAAGGTAACGGCCGTTGACATGCACGAGGCTGATTTGACTGGGGCAGATCTCAGTGAGAGCCGTCTCATCGCGGTAGACGTGACTGGCGCCGACTTCACCGATGCCAAAACGGCGAATGCCACTGCATTGGTTGAATGGAAAGATGCCAAGGTGCAGCCTGCTGATTTGCCGGAGGCTGTCGCGCCGCCGCGTTGGTTGCCCTTCGTATTTGCGGGCATCATCGGTTTGGGTCTGTTCCTCATCCTGCGGCGTCGTAAGAAACGAGTGGCCTAATTCACCTGAGAAGACACCCATACGCAGGCCGCACCACCATGAATGAAAAAAAGGAAGAGTACGATGACAAAATTACAAATGCCTGAGGAGATGACGGCCGTTGTATTAGATTCATTTTCCGGTGTTGAAGCACTCCGGGTTGAACAACGCCCGGTACCAAAGCCGGGCAAAGACGAAGTTTTGGTCAAAGTTGCCGCCTCACCCATCAATCCCTCAGATTTGGCCTACCTGGACGGCAATTACGGGTTCAAAAACCAACCTCCGGTCGTTCCCGGAGGGGAAGGTTCGGGGACGGTTGTTGCCGTTGGGCCGGGCATGGCGGGGCGTTATTTCCTGGGCAAACGGGTTGCCTGTTTGAGTCAGGGGAACGGGAGCGGCATGTGGGCAGAGTATGTGGTGACGACGGCGAAGGGCGGCGCCTTGCCCTTACATGACGGGGTGAGTCTGGAGCAAGGAGCCATGTCTATGGTCAATCCACTGACAGCCTGCGCTTTTTTGGAAATTGCCAAAAAGGGCGGGCACAAAACCATTGTACTAACGGCCGCAGCCAGCTCCCTCGGCCAAATGGTCAACCGTTTGGCTCGCAGCGAAGGCGTGCAGGTCATCAATGTTGTTCGTCGTGATGCACAAGTGGCGCTTCTCAAAGAACAAGGCGCAGCCATCGTTTTGAACAGCAGCGAGGATGATTTCGACCAACAACTCCATGATGCCTGCCACCAGGCGGATGCCCACCTGGCCTTTGATGCCGTTGCCGGGCCGATGACGCGACGACTCCTGGACGCGCTGCCAGAACATAGCAAAGTTACTGTGTACAGCTGCCTTTCCTATGAAGCACCACAGATGGGACCCGATCATCTAATCTTTGAAGACAAGACGTTAAATGGCTTCTGGTTGGGGCCGTGGATCAACAAGATGAATTTAATTCAAATTCTGATGCTATGGCGGCGCGCCCAAAAGCTGATGGCAACAGAGCTAAAAAGCAAAATCCGCGCCCAATATCCGTTCCAGGAAGCCAAACAAGCTGTTCAGGACTATTTGGACCAAATGACGGGCGGGAAAATATTGCTCAGACCAAACCAATAATTTTTAAGAGGACAACACGCGCCACGGCGCACCTCGAAGGTGTGAAAACCAACCTCCCGGAGGTTCTGTCCAATAGAGCGTTTCGGGTGAAAACCTCCGGGAGGTTTATTCATACAGGAGAAAACTAATGCAAAATCAGGAAGCCTACCAGAGAGCTAAAAAAAGAGTAGAAGAAAAGGTCAGATTTTACCGTCATCTAACAATTTACATCGCTGTTTCTGTTTTGCTCATGCTCATAAATTTCAGCACGTCCACCGAATACCTTTGGTTCATATGGCCGCTCATGGGATGGGGCTTTGCAGTACTGCTTCATGCTTTGCGGGTCTTCGGTTTTGCTGGTGAATCAACTATTACAGAACAGATGATTGAGAAAGAAATGGAGAAAGGAGCTTGACAGACAAGGAGATATTCAGATGAATATTGCGATAGTCTATGACAGCAGTACTGGCACCACCGCCAGGGCGGCAGAGGCAATGGGCAAAGCTTTGGAAGCACAGGGTCACCAGTGTCGCGTCCAATCAATATCTTTGGCTGACCCGGCCGAGGTGTCGGAAGCTGATCTCATTTGCATCGGGAGTTGGGTGAAGGGTTTGTTCATCATTCGGCAACATCCCACAGAAGGAACGATGCAGTTCATTGAGCGGCTGGGAGACCTAGCAGGCAAGAATGCCGTCGTCTTTTGTACCTACAAGTTGGCCATCGGCTCAACATTGCACCAAATGGCAAAGGCAATGGAGGAAGCAGGGGCGACAGTCGTCGAGCAGCTCAAGTATCGCGGCTCCGAACCAAACAGCAACTTCGCATCGTTTGCTGCATCCTTAACCTGAGAGCCTGTTCTTGGATATGAAGAAATTGGAAAACTATACACATAGGACTGGCAGTCCTCTGAAAATCGCATGGTTTTGCTTTGTTATGGTTAAGGACTGCCAGTCCTGATATGAAGTTGGAAAGAGTAATGAGGTTTGAATAGCTGCTGGTTGAAAGCTGACAGCCAAACACAACCCAAGGAGTGAGCAAAATGAGCCATTTACGATTGCACAAAACAGTAAGGCTAATCGTTTTGATGAGTCTGTTGTTATTTATGTTTGTGCCCTCGGCCATGGCATTTGAAGGGCGCGGCGACGACAATATAACCATTGAAGCGGGCGAAGTGGTTGAGGATGATTTATATGTGGCTGCGAATAACTTTGTCCTCGACGGCACGATCAAAGGGGATTTAGTTGTTGCCGCTGCGGAGATTGTTATTAACGGCACGATTGAAGGGGATTTGTTGGCGGGTGGCCAATTTGTAGAGATTAACGGCATTGTCACCGACGATGCTCGCATTGGGGCGACGGCGATTGATTTGGGTGAAGGGGCAGAAATTGGTGGTGATTTGATTGCTGCCGGTTACAGTTTGCACGGTAAATCTGGCAGCTTGGTGAGCAATGACCTGGTTTTTGCCGGTTTTCAAGCACTTCTGGGAGGGGATGTAAATGAAGATGTGTGGATAGGCGTAAATAGCTTGCAGGTTAACGGCCGTATCGCTGGCAACATGACCGCAGAAGTTGGCGGTGAAGACTCAGCTCCCCCAGTGAATCCTTACCAATTTACGCCAGGCGCACCATCCATGCCCGTTGTTCCCTCAGGGCTAACGGTAGACGACGCTGCCAAAATTGGAGGGGACTTCACCTATCGCTCACCCCAATCATTTGACATTCCCTCTGGCGCAGTTGAGGGTGATGTTGATTTCACCCGCGAAGCTGTGAGCGTAGACGTTGACGGGCAGCCAAGTGCAGCAAATAGTATCTGGCGGCACGTGCGACGGTTTATTACCCTGGTGCTGATAGGCACGCTACTTATCTGGCAGGCGCCTAACTTCGTTACAAGTCTCAGCGAACAACTAAGGGAAAAGCCTGTACCCAGCCTGGGTTGGGGTGCGCTCGTCTACTTTGGTGTGCCTGTGATCATTGTCGTCCTGATTGTAGCCGCCATCTTGCTGGCTCTTTTGCTAGGTGCGCTCCAGTTTGGCAATTTGAGTAGTGCAGTCATTTTCATCTTGCTGGCAGCTGTCCTTGCCTTCATGGTGGCCTTCGTGCTGGTGCTGCTCTATCTCACCAAAATCATTGTCGGCTATTTTGTTGGCCAGCAAATATTGCAGCGAGTAAGCCCCACACTAGCCGACACGCCATATTGGTCGCTTCTGTTGGGTTTATTGCTGGTTGTGATTGTGATTGCGATTCCCTGGTTGGGTGGTCTGGTGAACTGGATCATTGCTATTATGGGCGTCGGTGCCCTTTGGCTTCTGTGGCGCAGCGGCAAGGTTCCAGCAGAAAAGATCGCTTAGAGCATATTGCCCTTGCTTAACAAATGGAAAGGCAAATGAAAAGTGAAACTTCAATAAACAATCCCTCTGCCTTCGAGGTTGTTTCACAGTTTGTGGCTGCCCTGTCGGCACAAGATATTGAAACCATGAAATCTCTGCATGTAAAGGATTACGTGGTGGATTGGGTTTACGGTGATGCTTTCGAGAACCCGCCCAGCTCGGCAGTAGAAAGTGCCGCGTTCTTCCCAGCCTGGTTTGCTGGTTTCAGTGAGATAGATTACGAAGTGAAGCGTACGATTTCCGCCGAAGAAGTCGTCGTCACGGAGTGGGTCTTCACTGGCACGCACACAGGGCCTTTGGGTCCGCCAGTTTTTGAGGAACGGCTCGATCCAACGGGGAGAACGATTCAGTTTAGGGGGGTGACCATTTATGACGTGCGTGGGGGCCTCATTCAACGGGAGACCATTTACATGGACCTGGCCACATTGCTTGTGGAGCTGGGAGCAAGGGTATGAATCGGCCCAGAAACCACACCCACATGGGGAAAATCGTGCAGGCGACAACGGTGTCAACGCCCGGCCTAAATCCTCGCCGCGCCCGGAGCATCATCATCCTGTTGGCGATTTGTACGGCCCTCCAAATGACCAGCTATGGGATGATCTTCCCTCTCTTTGCCCGAAAGATCGGGGATTTTGGCGACAGCGTAGCAGTCCTGGCAACGAGCGTGATGGCTTATTCGCTGGCGGGGGTGATTGCGGCGCCGTTTATGGGGTCGCTGGCCGATCGTTTTGGCAGACGGCCGTTAATCCTTGGTTCATTTGCAGTTTTTACGGTCGCTTTCACTGGCTATTACCTAGCGGCCACTTCATTGGTGTTCATTGTTATTCGCGGCCTGGCCGGGGCGCTGACGGCGGGGCTGGGGCCAGCGACAATGGGGCTTGTCGCCGATATTGCACCCGAAGATGAGCGTGCCCGTTGGATCGGCGTCATCGGTGGCGGCACGTCAGCCGGTTTCATCGTTGGGCCGGTTGTGGGCGGTTTGCTCTACGACAAGTGGGGCTACGGCCCGCCCTTCCTGGCCTCAATTGGCCTGGCTCTTCTCACGCTCCTAATCACTTTTTTCGCTATCCCTGAAACCCACACCAGGGAGGAAAGGCGTCGAGAAACCCTCATCCAGAAGCGAGCCGCAAGATTGGTACCTGAGACGGGAACGGCCGCTTCGACTTCGCTCAGTGGAAGCGTCTCTTTCATGGCTTCGCTGCCACAGCCACTGTTGGCTTTTGGCACCCTGCTCTTCATTAACTTAAGCATGATCTTTGCCTGGTTCTTCATCGATCCGCAACTGCCATTTTACGTCTTTGACGAATTAGGCTGGTCCACGGCGCAGTTTGGCGCGGCGATCAGTTTTTATGGCTGGGCCACGCTGATTGGTAGTCTGGTGCTGGGTCAATCCAGTGACCGGTTGGGGCGTAAACCAATCCTCATCATCGGCCTCATTTTGCATTCTGCTCAGTATGTTGGGCTGATGTTTACAAATATTTACTGGATGATTATTGCGGCCTTCATCATCGCCGGGTTTGGCGAAGCCTTGGTGAATCCGGCCTTAAGTGCCGCTTACCTAGACATCACTCCAGAAGAACACCGCTCGCGGGCGATGGGCATTAAGGCGGCCATCGGATCTTTGGGCAGCTTATTGGCACCTGCTCTGGTAATCATCATCATTCGTTATGTGCCGCCGCAGACTGTTTTCTCTATCTCTGCGGCATTGATCTTGTTCACCGCGCTGATGGTTTTCATTGCCTTACGGCTGCCAGGTCGCACCGAGGCAGCCCGCGATTTGGCGTGGGAGGCTTCTCAAGAACGGGTCATGGCTGCTCAATCCGCTTTGCACAATGTGACGGTCAGTGCAGCAACGGCTCGTAAATTGAAAAGCGCGGCTTGATTTGGAGAGACGGCCAAGCCTTGAAGGTTGACGAACGACCTATGTTTTCGGTTATAATGCCTTTATGGCCACTTCTGTTTTGGTCACTAAACTCTTCATTCCAGCAACCCGCCCGGAACTTGTTCCCCGTCCTCGCTTAATTTCGCGATTGAATTCAGGGCTGCACCGCAAATTAACCCTCGTTTCCGCCCCGGCTGGCTTTGGCAAAACGACACTGGTAACAGAGTGGTTGCAACAGTTGCAGGCGACTGCCAATACAGGCGAAGCTATCCCAAACGTCAATCAAACAGCCTGGTTTTCTCTTGATGAGGAGGATAATGATCCCACGCGGTTTATAACCTATTTGGTCGCTGCGTTGAACCGGAGTGTGGACAATGAAGCTCCTTTTGGCAAAGGGGTGCTGGAGATGCTGCAATCTTCGCAGCCCACGGTCTCGCAAACGATTCTAACAACCTTGATCAACGAAATTGCCGTGATTGACAGTAAGGTAATTTTAGTTCTTGATGATTACCATCTAATTGATGCAGAGCCGATCCATGGGGCATTGGCGTTCTTACTGGAGAATTTGCCACCCCAGATGCATTTGGTGATTGCCACCCGGGAAGACCCTCCTTTATCACTTTCCCGACTTCGCGCGCGTGATCACTTGACAGAGCTTCGGGCGGCCGATTTGCGATTTTCTTCTTCTGAAGCGGCCGTTTTCCTCAATCAAGCAATGGGACTGAACCTTACCCCGGAGGAGATCGCCGCCTTGGAGGTACGCACGGAAGGCTGGATTGCCGGGCTGCAATTGGCGGCACTTTCACTCCAAGGTCGTACTGATAAAACACGGTTGATTGAATCATTTACCGGCAGCAATCGCCTGGTGTTGGATTATCTCATTGAAGAAGTGCTAAACCAGCAGCCTGAGGAGATACAGCAGTTCTTGTTGCAAACGGCCGTTCTGGATAGACTCACCGGCTCTTTGTGTGATGCGCTCACTGGTCGGGATAACGGCCAGGAAACCCTACAACTCCTTGAAAGTGCCAATCTGTTTATCATCCCCCTGGATGCGGAGCGACGTTGGTATCGTTACCATCATCTGCTGGCCGATTTGCTGCGGCAGCGGCTACGGCAGACCCAGCATGGTGAGAGGCAACGGCTGCATCGTCAAGCCAGTGCGTGGTATGTGCAGAACAGCCTGGTGGATCAGGCGATTGAACATGCACTGCAAGCGCAAGAGTATGCCCGGGTAACACAGCTACTCAAAGATCACGTCGACGAGCTTTGGCGGCGTGGGGGACATGCCAAATTGCGTCGCTTTTTGGCCGCCCTGCCAGAAGAATGGATTTTTGCCGAGCCGACCATTTGTATCTTCCATGCCTGGTATCTGTTTGCCGGTGGCCACCAGGAGGCAGCCGAACAGGTGCTTCAGGCGGCTGAACAAACACTTACGCAGTTAAAATCAGAACGGCCGTTACCGGCATCTCAGCAACAGAAGCTGCTGGGGCGCGTCGCTGCCATTCGTGCCTTTATGGCCTCATTTCGTGGTGATATGTCCGAAATTATTGCGCAGGCGCGCCGGGCACTTGACCATCTGCCCAAAAATGATTTGACCTGGCGCAGCAGTGCCGCGATTACGTTGGGCGATGCACATGGCTTTCAAGGCGATATGACTGCCGCCTACGAGGCGCGATTTGCCGCAGCGCAAGCGTGCCAGGCCTCTGGTGACAACTACTTCTTCATGATCGCTAACCTGAAGCTGGCGATTACGCTGCGTGCGCAGGGCAAACTGCATCCAACCATCGAGATGTGCCAGCAGCAGCTCGCATTGGCTAATGAAAAAGGGTGGTCGCAGTCGCCTGTGGTTGGTTGGTGCCTGGCGGTTTGGAGTGAGGTGCTGGCCGAATTAAATGATCTGGATAAGGCCCTGCAACAAGCTCAAACAGCGACTGAACTGGTTGAAGCAGGCATTGATTTAGCCATTCGAGGTTGGACCTACCATTGTCTCATTCGAGTCTTGTTTTCTCGGCAAGAACTGGCCGAAGCAGAAGCACTTATCCACAAGATGATAGAGGCTGATCGCGACCTGGATGTGCCCCCGTGGATTATGCATCAAATGGAAATGTGGCAAGTACGACTGTGGCTGGCGCAAAACAATCTAACGGCCGCTTCCCAATGGGCGGCAGCTCATGAACCCATTAGCAAAAACAGTTCGCAGCTCACCGTCGACTTTTTTACACTTAATAAACAGGTTTCCCTGGCACGCGTTAAGCTGGCGCAGGGACGGTTGGCGGAAACAGCCACATTATTACAGCAGATAGCTCCTCTTGCAGAAGCCAGCGGACGGGTAACGGCCGTCATTGAAATTTTGCTACTGCAAGCCTTAACCGCTCAAGCGGCGGGCAACTTGCCTCAGGCGATGGTGCCACTGGAAAAAGCGTGTGCCATCGCTGAGCCAAATGGCTTCGTACGCATTTTTATCGATCAAGGCCAGCCA
Organism: Candidatus Leptofilum sp.; assembly: GCF_965223285.1. GTDB lineage: Bacteria > Chloroflexota > Anaerolineae > Promineifilales > Promineifilaceae > Leptofilum. The sequence goes on from NZ_OZ244997.1 coordinate 2,682,772, forward strand.
ATGCGCAGCTTGCTTCTCGAAGCCCTAAAATACGATTTTGCCCCAAACTATATGCAACATTTGCTGGCCGCGCTCTCATCAAACGAACCGTTGGCAGTTCAACCCGTTTTCTCTCCTGTAAATCAGGCTGAATTTATCGAGCCTTTGAGCGAACGCGAATGTGAAGTGCTGCAATGTATTTCCTCAGGTCTGTCTAATCGGGAAATTGCCAATCAGCTTTACCTCTCCCTTAACACCGTCAAGGTGCACACCCGCAATATTTACAGCAAACTCGATGTCCACAGCCGCATCCAGGCTGTTTCCAAGGCGAAAGATTTAGGATTCTTGCCCCCCGCTTGAATTGCAAATACCTCCCAAATAATACCTCCGGGGTATGACGATAATACTGCCATTTCGCTATCCTTTGAACATACGTTTTCCTGCGTTGGAATGATGCAGGGGAAAATTGTGGAGGATAAAAATGAAAACAGGCTTGCGAGCGGTAGTCATTATTCTTGTCGTATTGGCTATTCTGTTTGGCATTGTGATATTCTGGAGTGCAGTGCCTGCTTTGGTGAAAGTTCTGCTAGCGATCATCGGCTTGTTCGCCACCTTGTATGGCGGCCTGACCGCGTGGGCATTTATTCCAACCAGGAAATTCGAGCCGGTTGTCTATAACCCCATCCAACCTGATTATTGGCCCACAGATGGCTTCCGCACATCCACACCTGAAGCACAGGGGATGGATTCAGCAAAGCTGCTGGAAATCTTCGATTTTTATGAAGCGGCACATGCCAAAGACCCAGGCGTGACCATTGATTCTATTGCCATTATTCGCAATGGCTATCTGGTGGCAGACATCTACTTTAATCCGCTGTTCCCCAGAGATAGTGCACACGTGATTCACTCCTGCACCAAAAGCATCATGTCAGCGTTAATCGGCATTGCCGTTGAACAAGGGTATATCGAAAGTGTTTATGTTCCGATAATTGAATTCTTCAAGGAAAAACAACAAGCCATTCGGGATCCAAAAATGGCTCAAATCACCCTGGAAGACTTACTGAGCATGAAAACGGGTATCCGCAGCCGCGACTCCTTTCTCTACCAATGGAAAGGAATATTTGAGATGCAGGCCACGGAGGATTGGGTAGCGCATATTTTGAGCTTACCTGTTGATGCTGAGCCTGGCGTTCGGTTTGATTACAGCAACTTGAGTTCCTTCATGCTCTCGGCAATCATCCATAAAGCAACTGGCATGGATACGCTGACCTATGCTCGGCAAAACCTGTTTGATCCCTTGGGCATCCGTGAAGTTCGCTGGGAGCGCAGTCCCCAGAACATTTACATTGGTTATGCGCGCATGTGGCTAAAACCACAGGACATGGCCAAATTGGGGCTGCTTTATTTGCAACAAGGTCAATGGAATGGAGAGCAGATTGTTCCTGCCGCTTGGGTCAAGAACTCTGTTACGCCTCACGCCTTTCCCAAGAATTATGTTGAACTTCTTGACGCCGAAGGGAAATTTGACCAAGCAACGACCAGAAGAAATTGGGCATCGGCCAATTTTGTTCGGGCATTTGCCGATGGTTATGGGTATCAGTGGTGGCTGGATAAGTCTGGCAGCTATGCTGCTGTTGGTGTGGCTGGCCAGTACATCATGGTTTCGCCTGCACACAATCTTGTTGTCGCGGTCACTAGCTCAGCCAGTGGCGCCGGGGTCTTCTTCCCCAAGAAGATACTGGAAAAATATATTTTACCAGCCGTCAAGTCGAATAGTGTCCTGCCTGCCAATCCACCTGCCCAGCAAGCACTTTCTGAGAAATCCGGCCCGCCACCACTGAAACAAACGCCGCAAGCCGTTCCGCCGCTGCCAACTGTCGCCCTGCAAATCTCTGGCAAAACCTATGCTTTGGAGAAGAACAACTGGAACTATGATAATTTCAGGCTTGTTTTTGATGAAGCTAGCGATCAGGCCGAGTTTAGCTATACGGCGCGGGTAGAGGATACGGCCGTCTTCAAGGTAGGTTTAGATGGCGTGTATCGCTTTACAGAGACCAAGATTGGCTGCATGGCGGCAATGGGCAAATGGACGGCCGCCGATATGTTTGAGCTGACCTGCCACCAAATTGGATACACAGCACCTGCACAATTTATTTTGACCTTCAAGCAAGATGAAATTGATGTGACTGAAGTGGGCCAAACGGGATCATTTACCTATTCAGGCAAGATGCAGCAGTTAAACACAGAAGGCAGTTTGCGAAAGCACTCTACGTTATCGTAAGGAAACTAAAATGAACAACAAAGTTAGAGGGTTACACATCAGTTATTGGGCGGGTGTCATTTGCGTGATCTTTCTAACCGCTTGCGCGGGTGCAAACCGGGACAATGTTGCCCAACTTGAAGGCAAAACCTGGACGCTGACAGCCTATGACAACAGCCAACCTATTGCCGGACATCAACCAACCATTCTTTTTGAAGATGGCGAAATTTCAGGGAGTACAGGTTGCAACCATTACGGCGGCACCTACCAAAGCGAGAATGATACCATCCAATTTGAGCAGATTTTCAGCACCGAAATGGCCTGCCTGGAACCTGTGGAGTTAATGGAACAAGAGCGGCTCTATCTTGAGGCGTTGACGATGGTGAGCCGTTATGAATTGGAAAATGAAATATTGACTTTTTTTTCGGATTCCAATTCTCTTTTGACCTTTGAAATAAAGGGGGGTTAATCCATTCGGGCAGAATTGACGCCAGAGTTCTTCGATCTCTCAAGCAAGATTGTTGTGGCACTTGGCAGGATTGAGTGATGATACTGTCCATTAATGATTGAGCGAGACACAAATGGAAAAACGGCCGTTTAGCCTATCACAACCAATAACATACCAAATCAAAGTCCCTGGCCACCTGGACGCAAATGCATTGGATTGGGTTGAGCAAATGACCCTTGTGGTTAAATTCGACGAAGAAGGATTCCCTTTCACGCTCATAACAGGGTTGCTTGACCAAGCGGCTCTGCAAGGAATCTTGCGGCAGCTTTATGCCCTGGGCCTGCCGTTGATTTCGGTCAATTGTGTTACATAAATCGAATTATTTGGGTGTAATTAGATTTTGTGTAACGGCCGTGCTCTGTGAGGAAAAATCCACCGATGGTCTTGCCACGGCTGCCTCTTTTGTGAACGCCTAGGTATCCTATCCGCCAGCTTCTCTAAATTCTCAACATCTGCTTCAGTAACAAGCTGAGATTGCGGAGCTTCTGCCTTCTCCAGCAGACGGTGCGCCTGTTTTGTAGCCAGAAAATGAGCCTGAATCGCTTGCCAAGAAGCACGCCAGCACTTGTTACAGATTGCCATGCGCAAGGCAAGCATCGGATTGAGGTTTTCATCCGCCCAGCGCATCCCAGCCTGTTTCATCCGTCGTTGCATCACCACCTTATGCCCAGACTCTACTATCCCAGATCCAATGGGAATTCCGTTTTTTCTGAAATGTGGATAATCTATCATCGTTTGACGTCGCTCAAGATAACGAATCGCTGCTTCTATTTCATCCGCTGCTGGGTGGGCTTGGTTTTGTGTCCATAGGAAACGCAATTCATTCAGCGTTCGTTGGGGTGCTTTTGTGCCTAACTGTTTAGACATCTGGGGATACCATTGTTGGAAACGGTCACTTTCTGCCCCATACAGGGCTTTGCCAATCGTGGCGATATACCCTTGGGCATGGGCAAAATCAATCACGCGTGTCGCTGTGGGGCAATGATAGTCGATGAAGCCCTGTATCCAGACAGCACCATCATTAACCGCGACAACTTTTTCAGCATTCTCCCCACCCCGTCGCTGCCACTCGACAATTGCCTTGTCGCTAAACAACTCTGCCTTATCTGCACTTGAGAAGTAGCTTATCTTGCCTGTTTTGGTCACGACTTCTTGTTTTTTAGCATCCCAGATAGTCTCAAATTCACCGAAGGCAACCGTTTTTACTTCGCGCCATTCGCCATTTCTTAGCTGTACCATTGCCCCATCTGCACTTACAATGAGTTGCTTTGGTTTGGCTATTGCTTTGGGGGCTGTCTTTTCCAGATGTTCTTTTTCTATTTCAATTAGCTCATCTGCTAGACGGCCGTTTCGCAGCGTGATTTCTCGTACGGTTGCTACGGAGATGTCGAGGCCCCACATCATTTCTAACTCTTCTTGGGCTTCTGCATAGGGTAGCCGGCTACCTAATCGGGTTACGGCCTCTTGCACTTGCGGCGTATACGCGCCTCTCAGCAACCTGAGTTTTTCATCCAGGGGGAAAAAGTGTCATCCCACATTCATGACACCTCATTTGCTCCCTTTCAATTGTGACTTTGTCGCCGTTTTTGGTTCGTAACGTTCGCGTTTTCTTCCCGTTTTTCATCATTGGCTGGTCGCAGTTTGGACAGTCCACCCTAGCCGCCTTCCCTTCTCTGGCCATTTGTGCGAGCAATTGCTGCCTAATTCCAGCTAACTCAGCATCAATCGCTTCTTCCATTTGTGTCAAATTGGCATCTTTGTTCTCTGCTTCCCACTGGTTCAATCTGTTGAGCATTTCATCGAGTTCTTTTTTCATCCCCCCATTTTCTGCTTCTTGCTTCCATTACACAACTTTTCATTACACCCGAATTATTTTGCCCTCTTGACATTCATGACGCACTGTGTTATATTTTGTTCATGATGCAATGCGTCATAACGAAATCAAACAAAGATGATACTAAGCAATCGCTACATTTCTAGATTGCAGGAGGCACAAAAATGGCAGAAAAAATTGAGTTCACCGAAACGGTAGAAGAAAACGTAAATATGTTGGTTGAAAACGGCCGTAAAGTTGTATTGGCCGGTTTGGGCGCAGTCACCTTTGCACAAGAAGAACTATTTGGCATGTTCAGCAACCTGGTAGAGCGCGGCACCGCAACCGAAGAGAAGACCCGCAGCATGGTTAACAAGCAGGTCGAAACCCGTCAGAAAGATGCTAAGAAAGCAGCCAAACGGGTTGAAAAAGAAATTGAAAAACGGTTTGAGAATGCTTTGCACTGGATGAACATTCCTTCCAAAAATGATATTGATAAGCTGAGCCGCAAAGTCACCACCTTGAACAAAAAGGTAAACGATCTGAGCAAAGCTGCTTAATAAATGAACCATCTCTGGGGAAGAGCAAATTAATAATTGGTAGGGTTTTCGCGGGTAGATGGTAACCATCTACCCGCGTTGCGTAACATTAGCTGAGGTAAAAAAATGGCAGAAAAAATTGCAATTGAAGAAGAGGCTATTGAAGAAGGGAAAAATCCTTTTGTAGAAGGCATTCGCCGCGTTTTACTGGCCGGTGTAGGTGCTGTTTCTGTAGCTCAAGATGAAGCTGAGAAGTTTGTTCACCGCCTGGTTGAAAAGGGTGAGATTGCGGAAAAAGACGGCCGTGCCTTACTCAATGACCTGGCCGAAAACCGTAAACAACGCGCCCAGGAAAGCAGCAAACGGGTGAGCGATGAGCTAGAAAAGCGGATGGAAAGTTTACTGAACCGGATGAATATTCCGACTAAATCTGACATTGAGAAGTTGAGCAACAAAGTTGCCGAGCTAACCAAGAAGATTGAAACATTGAAAGAACAAAAGTAAGCAATCTCTGTTTTTATAGTAGCTAAAAAACGGCTACTTTACGCCCATTTGCTATCTCCAAATTTTGTTTGCAAATGGGAAATGACAACTAAAAATTTGATGATTTTGGGAGAGAAACGGCCGTTGCGCTACGCCTCTCCCTTTTTGCATATCTGTTAATCACGCCTATAATTTCGTATGACGCACCGAATCATTAAGAAGCCATCCGATATAGTCACAGAGAGAAAAGCAAATCGAAGGAGCATGCTTCACCTCAAAGGTCTCTGTTTACTCTGTGCCAACGCCGCATTATCGGAGAGACACCAAGTAAACTAATCAAGGAATGAGCCACTATGCCCGTTATTAAACGTTACCCAAATCGGAAACTGTATGACACAGATGCAAAAAAATACATTACGCTAGACGGCATTGCAGAGCTTATTCGTGAGGGTGCTGAGGTCCAGGTTGTTGACCACACAACCGATGAAGATTTAACGGCCGTTACCCTCACCCAAATCATCTTTGAGCAAGAAAAACGGAATAGCGGTTTTTTGCCGAAATCAGTGCTAACAGGGCTGGTACGGGCCGGTGGCGACACGCTCAACACCTTGCGTCGTAACCTCAACTCACCGCTAGAGCTGCTCAAACATGTGGATGAAGAGATTGACAAACGGCTGCAAACCCTTGTAGAACGGGGCGAGATGGCCAGGGATGAAGCGATCAGCCTGAGCGAAAAACTCATTGCTGCTGGGCAAGAGAAAGGCAAAGAGATGATCCCCGGCCAGCAACGTTTGGAACGCCTGTTAAGCGTGCGCGGGGTACCTTCTCGCGAAGAGGTAGAGGAGCTAACCAGTCAAATTGAAAATCTCTCGGCCAAAATTGACAATCTTATTGACGAGAAAACAACAGAAGACGATAACAACTAACCCACTTAACCCACTGAATGATCAACATTATTGGCTCCATCAAACGAGCATTTGTGTTTCCCGCTGTCCCCAAAGTTGCTCTGATGTACTATAGCGACATCAGTCGGGTTGCCGAGTTTTTACCTCACATTACGCTTGTGCATGCATATACCGCCAACCAAATCCGAATGCTGTATGAGACGGTAGAGCTTGGTGCTTACACAATTCAAATTTATTCGGACCTGGAAAGTAGCGTGGATTGGCAGGAGATGGTACTGAACGTTTATCCAGTCAAAATTGAGGCGGCACCTCCCGTTCAGGCAGAAACCACGATGCGCAAAGCGACCGGCAGTGGGTTGTTTGCTATTGAAACGCACTTTTTCGATCTGGGCACACAAACCCGAGTGGAATATACCATCCGCCTGAAAGCAGATTTGGAACGGCCGTTAGGCATGCGCCTGATGCCCAAACGTGTTGTCAAACGAATTGCCCAAAGCATTACAGATGAGCGGGTGAAAGAAATTGCTGACGGCTTCATTAAAAGCTCGGTAGAAGCATTTCCCACTTGGGAAGCAACTCACCAACCTGTGAACAAATAAAATGGAGTTTCGCGGAAATGTCACCTTTGCGGCCACGCAAACGGCCGTTTGGCAGACCCTTACCACCCCTGAGCTTGTTGGGCAATGCACGCCTCGCCTGCAAGGCTGGTCCCCGCTGGAAACCAATACACAATTCCAGCTGCAATTTTGCTGGGGCAGCGGCAAAAGCACCGTCATCATTCCTGTTCTGCTCATCTGGCAAACCGTAACCCCACCCACGTACCTACAGTGGACTGGCGAAGCACAAATGGGCAGTACGGCCGTACCCATTCAAGGCGATTTCTCCCTCCAAAGCACCCCAGCAAGCCAAACCACCCTCACCTTTACGGCTCAACTCAACCCACCAAACAAACTCCTCGCCCAAATGATCCAAACCACTGCCCCCCGCCTCATAGAAAGTTTTTTTCACTGCCTCAAAACCACGACCGAAGCCGTTTGACAGCACTCTACACATTAGGTAAAACTGCTGTAAAATTGTTCTTTCCCAGCCAAAAAAGCCATACTTAAGCGAGATTTTGCAGAAGCAAACCATCGCTAACATCCACAGGAGATAACGAAATGAAAGTAGAAGGTAGCTACCCCTTTGCAGCACCCCGCGACCTGCTTTGGCCAATGCTGCAAGACCCCGTTGTCTTGGCCAACGTGTTGCCCGGCTGTGAAAAGCTGGAAACTGTAGGCGAAAACAAATTCCACGGCATTCTCAAAATAAAAGTGGGCCCGGTGCAAGGAAAATTCATGGGCGATGTCGTCATGAGCGACATTAACGACCCGGAAAGCTGCACCATCGCCGTAGATGGCAAAGGTGCGCCCGGTTTTGTAAAAGGCACCGGCGCCCTTCGCCTAGAACCAGATGGCGATATGACCATCCTCCACTACAATGGTGATGCCGACGTTGGTGGCCGCTTAGCCAGCGTGGGGCAACGCATGTTAGAAACATCGGCCAACGCCATCATCCGCCAAAGTCTGGAAGGTTTGGGTCAGCAAGTGCAGGCTCGCATGATGGCAGAAGCCAGTGGTGAGCTCAACCTCGATGACCTGCCGCCCCCACCAGCCCCCCCTTCCCAAACGCAATTTGCCGTCGGCGTGGCAAAAAACCTGCTAGAAGAATATTTAGCTCCAGAACAACGCGACAATCTCGTCAAAGCAGGGCTGGCAGCATTGGGCGTACTATTTCTTGCCAGTTTAATAGCTAATTGGTGGGCGAACAAGATTGCCCAAAAAGTAGCTGACAAACTAAAAAAATGAGGCAATAAGTTTTAAAAGTGTGCATCAATATGCCAATCACTTTCAGACGTGATTGGCACATAAAGGCAAAAATTTATACCTGCGTGACAGGCACGGTACCTGTTACACACAGATGAATAGACATCTCTGCCATTTCGCGGGGTGTGTACGGCATATCATTCTTCAACCACCAGCTCACCAGGGCAAAAAGCGACCCGGCCACATGCCGCGCCATAATTTCGATGGGCACCTGTGATTCAACAGTGCCTAATCCGGCCCGTAGCTGCATTTCACTAAACTGGGCAATATAATCAATTACCCGGTTAATCACATACCCCATCCCGTTTTCCCCCAACAAAACCCGATATAAATCTGCGTGCTCAGCCACGTGGGCAAATACCATCTCATCTGCCTCTGGATTTTCCCAAATTGGCTTGTTCATTGTTTTGGTGGCAATCTGCTGTACCAATTCATCAAAATATCCCTCCAGGCTATCGGCTAACAGTTTCTCTTTGCTGCTGTAATGCAGATAAAAAGTAGCGCGGTTCAAATCTGCGCGGTCAGTAATATCCTGGATTGTGATTTGATCCCACTTTTTTTCTTGCACCAACTCTAACAGAGCATTTCCCAAAAATTTGCGTGTCCGCCTCTTACGTCTGTCCATTTGCATTCTCTCGTCGTTTAGTCAGCATCTGTCGATAAAACAACGGTTCATTGTAATTCATTCTTGACAATCTTCTGATCTGATTTATGATTTTGGCAACACTCTATCAATTAAACAACAACTTGTCAATTATCTTAGTATCAAGTATCAAGGAGCAAACCTTATGGCAGTGAAACGGCCGTCCGGCCCCAAAGGCTCACTTATTTTAGGCAACGCAGCCCAGTTCAGTGAAGATGAACCTACGTTCTTGTTGAAGAACGTTAAGCAGTACGGCGACATCGTTTATTTCCGGCTAGCGCATATGCACACTTACCTGCTGGGGCATCCCGACCTTATTCGGGAAGTATTAGTAACCCAGCGGGAAAAATTTGAAAAAGCACCGCTTGACAAGCAGATTTTGGGCAATGGATTGCTTACTAGCGATGGCGACTTCCATCGGCGGCAGCGGCGGCTGGCGCAACCCGCCTTCCATAGCAAGCGCATTCATAATTATGCAGAAGTGATGGTTGATTATGCGAACCAGCTTATGGCTGGCTGGCAAGATGAGGCGACAGTGGACATTACCGAAGAGATGATGCACCTGACGATGCTCATCGTCTCCAAAACGTTGTTTGACGCTGATGGCATTACCGGAACGGGCGATACGGCCGATTCGATCAGCAATGCCATGCATGACTTCCAGACCGTTTCTAACCGAGATTACCAACGTGGATTTTCACTCCCAAGCTGGATTCCTACCGCCGACAACCGGCTGCGCAACAAGGCTTCGGCGCAATTTAATGAGGTGATGGACCAGATAATTGCCGAACGACGCAAAACGGCCGTCAACGGCCAAGTCGCCGACACGGGGGATTTGCTCTCCATGCTCATGCTCTCGGTAGACGAAGAAAGCGAATTTATGGACGACGAGCAGCTGCGCGACGAAGTCGCTACCCTGTTTGCTGCTGGGCATGAAACCACTTCCAACGCGCTGAATTGGACATGGTATTTGCTGGCGCAACATCCCGACGTGGAAGCCAAACTGCACCAGGAGCTGGATAGCGTGCTGGCTGGCCGTCAGCCAACGCTGGCAGATTTGCCCAACCTGCCCTACAGCTTGCAAATCATCAAAGAGTCAATGCGGCTTTACCCACCCGCCTGGATTTTGAACGGCCGTCTCGCTTTGGAAGATGCCCAGATTGGTGGCTACACCATCCCCAAAGGCAGCACCGTTTTCATTTCACCTTACGTCATGCACCATTTGCCACAATATTTTGACGAGCCTGAAATGTTCAAGCCAGAGCGGTTTACGCCTGAATTTGAGAAATTGCTGCCCAAATTTGCCTACATGCCTTTTGGCGGCGGGGTGCGGGTGTGCATTGGCAACGCCTTTGCCATGATGGAAGCGCAGCTTATCCTGGCCACCATTGCCCAAAAATACCGGCTGGCACTCGCTCAAACCGAGCCAGTAAAGTACAAAGCCCAAATTACGCTCACCCCGGAAAACGGTATTCAGATGCGGGTGATGGAACGGGAAACGGCCGTAACGCCCACCCCTGAACTCGCCTTTGCCTAATTAATCCAATGTAACAACCTAAAAACGGCACTCCGAAAACGAGTGTCGTTTTTAGATCTTGGGCCATCTACTTTTACAAAGGATTTATAGACGTTAAGCAAACCAACACACAGGCTGACATACGCTTCCAAACGCCCCTCACGCTGTAACCGTTAGGTTGCCGAGCCGTCTGCGTCTCGACCAATCGCTAGCCCCTGACTGTTGCTGATACCGCCTTCAATGTGAATATAATCGCCACCCACGTACATTCCCTTATCCAAAGCCTGTTGCCGCGCACCCACATCATCAATTAGGCGCCATACGTCTACCGTTTCGTAGCTGTCGTCGCATTCAGCCGTTGTTTTGCCGGCCGCCAGCCGCTTTTTTAGCCGCCCAAAATCAAAGAAGTAAGGTCTGCCGCTCCCCTTGCACTGAGAGCAGTTACAGGGAATCAACTGCTTGATTTGCAGCCGCTCCGGAAAATCGCTGTGGATTTTCTCAAACTCATAGCCGATTTTGGTGAGCAAATCCCGCTTCTGCCTACCTTGTACGCGAATGGTGATTTCCCGCCGCTGGTAATGCTCAATGATTTCGGCGCGGGCATCTGCATTTTCCAAAATGACGCCCGTTTTCCACACCCAATCCTGGTTGGCAATGAGCCGATGGGTGGCCACAATGAAGCTGGTCAAGATGCCTTTGGGCATAAATGTGGGGTACCGGAAACGAAGTTGAAGATTGTCATTTTCGTCCCAAGGATAGTTCGGTTTGTTTTCGCTCAATAGCTGTGGGGCGATGTAGTCACCATTCCCCGGCAGTTGGTAGCAAAGCTGGAAGCGAACCATCAATTGCAGCAGTTCGTCCCGCCACGGGGCATACTTTTCTTCATGCCAAATGGTGTCAAGATTGGCGCGGCTAAACCGCCCTTGGTTGGCTTTCACCTGATCGCTTTCCAACACGGCGTAGACGGCTGCCGTGCCCCATTCCGGCTTTAAAATGAGGGTTTTATTGAGCAGCGGATCATCCTGATAATGGAGGCACACGCCCAAATCATGCAAATAATCACTCAGTTGCAGCTTGTCATCGTGGCGACGGAAGCCGTGCCGCTGGCATAAATCGAGGTACTCAGGCAGCGGCATCGTGTTGCGCGGGTCTTCTTCCAGCACTTCCCGCACCCGCACCCACGTTTTGGGCAGCGTTTGCCCCACGTGGGGCAGTTGCACGATGTGGTATTTGATCGCGTCGATAATTTTATACAAACGGCGATTGTTTTCGTCAGCCAGATTGACGGGGAAAACATCTTTGAGGCTGTTGAACTCACCGCGCAGTTGGTTTTCGTTGAACGGCCAGGCACGATTTTGCTTTTCGTTGGAAATAATGAGCGCGGGGCTGTTGTCGCTGAGGAGTTCGACGACGTTGAGCCAGTAGTAGAAATCGGTTTTTTGCTCGCGGGCGTCGGCGACAAGGGCGTAGAGAGAGCGGCGGGTGAGGAAGAATTTGTGGGTGGCGTGATAAATTTCCTGCCCGCCAAAATCCCAGACGTTGACGCGGAAATTGTTGTCAGTGGAGACATCCGATTTTTCCAAAAAATCGGATGTCTGTGGCAGCGGAAACGTCCACTCAGCTACATCAATTCCTTCAGTGGACGGTTCGGTGGGATTGATGGTATAGGTGGGGTCTTGCAACTTTTTGACCAGCGTCGTTTTGCCCGCCCCCGCTTCCCCAATGATGATCAGCTTCGCTTCGTACAGCGTATCGACCCCTTCTTCTGCTAATTGATCAAAGTAGGCTCGCACTTTATTTAAATTTACTATTCTATTACCGCTTAGCTTTTTTAATTCCAGCACTTCTTGCGGTGGCGTTTGAATTGGGTTGTCGTGCAAATAAAGTTTTTCGAGTTTGGGCAGGTTAAACAACCAAGCAGAAACGGCCGTTAGCTGGTTGTAACTCAACCATAACGTCGTCAGTCTTTGCAGCTTGGCGATTTCGGAGGGAACGGCCTTTAGCTTATTGAAGCCTAAATCCAACGTCGTCAGATTTTGCAGCTTGGCGATTTCGGAGGGAACGGCCTTTAGGTGGTTACTGCTCAAATCCAATCTTGTCAGGTTTTGCAACTGGCCGATTTCAGCGGGAACGGCCGCCAACCGGTTACTGCTCAAATTCAATGTTGTCAGATTTTGCAGCTTGGCGATTTCGGGCGGAACGGCCGTTAGCTGATTCTTATACAATCTCAGCTCTGTGAGGTTCTGTAACTGGCCAATTTCGGAGGGTATGACCGTTAGCTGATTGCCACTCAAATTCAATGACTTAAGCCATTCCATTTCAAACACAGCATTTGGTATTTCTTCCAGTCTGTCTTCTCCTGAAAAAAGAACCAAATTTAACGAAGTAGAGCGACTGCGCTGGGCCGCCTCAATTGTCTCAACCGCCCATTCTGGTGTTGGGTCATCTTTATCTTCTGAAGTTGATTCATCTTTGTTGCCAAATAGTCGGTTAAAAACATTTGCCATCTGCTTCCTCCTGCTGCTGCGTTGCCTGCCACAAGCTTGGCCCATTGTAGGCGATCCCGCCCAAATAATCGAAAATGTGGCCGCTTCAAGCACAGTTTGACCGTCTCCAACCAGAAGCTCATCATCACCCAATTGGCATTGCAAGTTGGTAAGCTGTTAAAATTGTGCCAGGTTTCTATTTCCCACAGACTTGAGAGACCACCCAGTACATTGTGGCTGGTGGTTAGTGGCTAGTTCATCTCACAAACCAACCACCAACCACTATCAACCCACTTTTCCGGAGGCACTTCATGAAGTTCAAAACCATTATTGAACCATTTCGCATTAAAACCGTCGAACCGATCCGCCAAACCACCCGCGAGGAGCGAGAGCGATTGCTGGCAGAAGCCTACTACAATCTGTTTCTGCTCAAGGCCGAAGACGTGCTCATTGACCTGCTCACGGATTCCGGCACTGGGGCCATGTCTTCCGGCCAATGGGCGGGCATGATGCTGGGGGATGAGTCGTATGCGGGGGCCAAGTCGTTTTACAAATTTGAAACGGCCGTGCGCACCATTACCGGCCTCAAACACGTTATCCCCACCCACCAGGGGCGCGCCGCCGAGCGCATTTTATTCGGCTCCACGCTCAAACCGGGCGACATCGTGCCCAACAACACCCACTTTGACACCACCCGCGCCAACACCGAATATCGAGGGGCCGTGGCCCACGACATACCCATCCCCGAAGCACACGATCCAGCCGTTATTTTGCCCTTCAAAGGCAATATTGATCTGGAAAAGCTAGAGCGCACCATTGTCGAAAATCCGGGTAAAGTGCCGCTGGCGATGATCACCGTTACCAACAACTCCGGTGGCGGGCAGCCTGTGAGCATGGCCAACATCCGCGCCGCCAGCCAGATTTGCCGCCGACACGGCATCCCCCTCTTCCTCGACTGCTGCCGCTTTGCCGAAAACGCCTGGTTCATCAAAACCCGCGAAGAAGGGTACGCCGACAAAACGCCGCTGGAAATCGCCCAAGAAATGTTCAGCTACGTCGATGGGGCCACCATGAGCGCCAAAAAGGATGGGATGGGCAACATTGGCGGCTTCCTCGCCCTCAATGACGATGCACTAGCAGAAAAATGCAAAAATATGCTCATCCTCACCGAAGGCTTCCCTACCTATGGCGGCTTGGCCGGGTACGATTTAGAAGCGTTGGCCGTAGGGCTAGAAGAGGTGCTGCACGAAGATTATTTGCAATACCGCATCCGCTCCGTCGCTTACCTGGGGGATATTCTCACCGAAAACGGCATCCCCATTGTGCAGCCGCCCGGCGGCCACGCCATTTACATAGACGCCAAATCCATGCTGCCCCACATTCCGCAAAGCGACTATCCTGCCTGGGCCTTGTCTTTGGCACTCTATTTGGAAGGGGGTATTCGCTCCGTAGAGATTGGCTCAGTGATGTTTGGCCAACAACCAGACGGCAGCGAAAAGCCCGCCGCGATGGAGCTGGTGCGCCTGGCCTTCCCGCGCCGCGTCTACACGCAAAGCCACGTCGATTATCTGGCGGAAGTATTACTTTATGTCAACAACATGAAGGAAAGCATTCGCGGCGTGAAGATTGTGGACGCCCCGGCTGTGCTGCGCCATTTTTCGGCAAAGATGGCACTGATTTGACCGTAACCAGTTGTCAGTGAATCAGTAATCAGTTTAGGTTACTGAAACAGTTTAGGAGGTTCCCATGCAGCTAGACGGTAAAATTGCCCTGATCACGGGTGGTGGCTCTGGTATTGGCAGGGAAACGGCCGTTCTCTTTGCAAATCACGGTGCCAAAATCGCCATTGCCGACCTGAACCCGAAGGGCGGCCAGGAAACGGTGCAGATAATTACGCAGACGGGCGGCCAGGCCATCTTTGTGCAGACGGATGTATCGCAGGCAGCCCAGGTGGAAAATATGGTGAATGCCGTGGTGGGGGCATACGGCCGTCTCGACATCGCCTTCAACAACGCAGGAATCGAAGGGCACACGGATCGCACTGTTGACGTGACCGAAACTGAGTTTGATCAGATCATGGCCGTCAATGTAAAAGGGGTATGGCTCTGCCTGAAATACCAAATTCCGCAGATGATTGCCCAGGGTGGCGGGGCCATCGTCAATACCGCTTCAGTGGCTGGGCTGGTCGGCACCCACTCCATGCCTGTTTACGGAGCCAGCAAACACGCCGTCATTGGCCTAACCAAATCGGCTGCTTTAGAATACGCGCGCAAAGGCATTCGCATTAACGCAGTTTGCCCCTCGGTCATTCGCACGCCGATGGTTGAACGGGGCTTTGTCGAATTTCCGCAATTTGTGGAAGCCACCAAGCGGATTAACCCCATGCGCCGCTTGGGTGAACCGATAGAAGTTGCCGAAGCGGTGCTCTGGCTTTGCTCCGATGCAGCCTCCTTTGTAAACGGCACAGCGTTGACAATAGATGGGGGATTTACAGCACAGTAAGCGGTAAACGGTGAACGCGAAGCGGTCGCACAGCAACAGTACCGATCACGGATAACTAGACATTATTGGAATTAACATTATGTCAAAAACTAATCCGCAGATTTCGCAGATTGACGCAGATTAGAGGAAAAAATCTGCGTTAATCTGTGGATAGATTCCTATTTCCGATAATGTCTACTGATTACCGAAACAACGGAGAACAGATGGAAATAGAGTCAATCGACCAGTTACAAGAAGCACTTCACGGCAAAAATTACGTTGCCGATCGTGGGTTGGCAACGGCCGCTTTTTTGGCGTTAAAGCTACAAAGGCCTCTCTTTTTAGAAGGGGAACCTGGTGTGGGCAAGACGGAAATTGCCAAGGTCATGGCCGATTTGCTGGACACTGAACTGATTCGCTTGCAATGTTATGAGGGGCTGGACGTGAACCAGGCAGTGTACGAATGGAACTACACCCGCCAGATGCTGCACATTCGTCTACTGGAGTCACGCGGCGAGCGAGCCACCGAGGCTGAACTGTTTGGCCCGGAATATTTGTTGGAACGGCCGCTCCTCCAAGCCATCCAGCACAGCAAACCACACCCCCCCGTTTTGCTCATTGATGAAATTGATCGCAGCGATGAAGAGTTTGAAGCGTTTTTGCTAGAAATCCTATCCGACTTCCAAATTAGCATTCCAGAAATTGGCACGATTAAAGCAGCCCAACCCCCGGTTGTGGTGCTGACCTCCAACCGCACCCGCGAAGTCCACGACGCGCTCAAGCGTCGCTGCCTCTACTACTGGATCGATTACCCCAGCTTTGAGAAAGAGTACGACATTGTGCGCGCCAAGCTGCCCCACGCCGCCGACCAGCTGGCCGAGCAAGTGACTTATTTCATTCAAGAGCTGCGCCAGCAAGATTTGTACAAAATTCCCGGCGTGGCCGAAACGTTGGATTGGACGGCCGCTTTGGTTGCGCTGGATACCCAGGCACTCAGCGTGGAAATTGTGGAAAACACTGTTGGCGTCATTCTCAAATACCAGGATGATATTGAAAAAGTGCGTGGGGAAACGACCCGACAAATTATTGAGCGGGCAAGAGCCAATACGTAACCATCCATGACCAACAACTACCTGCTGCACAACCTGATTTTATTCGGCCATTTTCTCCGCGTCCTGGGCATGGACGTGAATCCGAGCCGGATGATTGATTTGGCGCAAGCACTCGAGCATGTGAATCTGGCGCAAAGGTCAGACTTCTTCTACACTGCCCGCTGCCTGCTGGTTCACAACCGCGAAGATCTGCCTCTGTTTGAGCAAGCATTTGCGCTATTTTGGCGTGCCCCGCGCGAAAAAATTGTCTTCAACAATTTACCAAAAAGACATCCCAATGTACTCGAATATGAACCCATCATCGCCCCGCCCGCACTGCAAAATACGCCAAATGGCAGCGACAAAGCAAAAAATGACGTCGCAGAGGTGCAACAAGTTATTGAGGTGACGCAAACGTACAGCTCGAATGAGGTGCTGCGCCAAAAAGATTTTGGCGAACTAACGCAGCAGGAATTACATGCCGTCAAGCGATTTATGGCGCAAATGGTGTGGCAGCTAGGGCTGCGACGCACCCGGCGGCAGCAGCCGGGGCGCGGGCAGCGGCTGGATTTGCGCCGCAGCCTGCGGCGGAATCTGCGCTACGGTGGCGAAATGCTTGAATGGCGCAGCCGCCAAGCCAAGTTCAAGCCGCGCCCACTCGTCGTCATTGCCGACATTAGCGGTTCGATGGAGCGGTATGCGAGGCTGCTGCTGCACTTCATCTACAGCTTGGCGAAGGGGCTAACGCAGGAAGTAGAGGCGTTTGTGTTTAGCACTCACCTCACCCGCATTACGCGGCAACTGCATGGCAAGGAGATTGATCGCGCCCTGGCAGAAGTCTCCCGCGAGGTAACGGATTGGTCCGGCGGTACGCGCATTGGCCAATCGCTGAAAACATTCAATTTCGACTGGGGGCGGCGCGTGCTGGGTCGGGGCGCGGCGGTGCTGCTCATTAGCGATGGCTGGGACAGGGGCGATCCGGTGCTGCTAAAAAAGGAAATCGGCCGTTTGCAACGGAGCTGCCATCGACTCATCTGGCTAAACCCGCTGCTTGGCTCGGCGGCGTACGAACCGCTGACGCGCGGCATGCAGGCGGCATTGCCGTACATCGACGACTTTTTGCCCGTGCACAATCTGGCCAGCCTGGAAGAGTTGGCGACGCATTTGCAGCAGTTGACGGTGGGGAAACGGCCGTCTCGCCGCCAACGGCTCAAATTATCCGGGGCTGCCTTCATCAAGGATCGGTAGAATAGGACGCGGATAAACGCTGTTTTTTTATCCGTGTCATCCGCGCTAGTCCGCGTCCAAAAAAATTATGGCAAAGGAAACGTTTGATATTGATGTGGTGATGAAGCGGGTGGCGGAGGCGGTACGGCCGTTTCCCAAGGCTGCCATGTTTGAACTCGCTGAAAAAGGGCATGACAGCCCGTTCGAGCAGCTTGTTGGCTGCATTTTGTCCATCCGCACCTATGATGAAGTCTCCCTGCCCGTCTCGCTAAAGCTCTTCGCCCGCGCCCGTACGCCGCAGCAAATGGCAACATTGAACGCCGCCGAAATTGCCAGAATCATTCACCGCAGTTCATTCTCCGAGCGAAAAGCAGAGCAAATCAAAGCAATTGCCCACCGGTTGGTGGATGAATTTGAGGGCAAACTTCCCTGTGACCGCGATCTCATCTTGTCCTTCAAAGGCGTGGGACCAAAGTGTGCTAATCTGGCACTGGGCATTGCTTGCGGCCAAAAGGTCATCAGCGTCGATATTCACGTCCATCGCATCACCAACCGCTGGGGGTATGTGGCAGAGAAGACGCCAGAAAAAACGATGGTCGCCTTGCAAAACAAGCTGCCAAAGAGATATTGGATCGACATCAATCGGCTGCTGGTTCCCTTTGGCAAGCACATTTGCACCGCCAGCCGCCCCCGCTGCACAACTTGCCCGCTATTTGCCATCTGTCCACGCGTCGGTGTCAAATCTTATCGCTGAGGAACCGAATATGACGATTCCATTTGAAGAAAGCTATCATGGTCAACTACGCAAATTCATGGGCAATCAGCGCGTCATTGTTCCGGCCGTTCGTGGCATTGTTCAAGACGAGCATGGACATATTTTATTCGTTAAGCGGAGTGACAACGGTGATTGGGTTTTACCCGCCGGATCGATAGAACTTAATGAATCTGTATTGGACGCTTTGAAGCGCGAAGTTTGGGAAGAAAGTGGTTTATCGGTACAGGAAGCAACCTTAATTGCTATCTATTCTGAACCGCGCTTCCACTTTACCAACAGCTATGGTGGAAAACATCAAATGCTTGCGTTTGTGTTTCAGGTAACCCAGTGGACAGGCACCTTGTGCCAGGAAACGGATGAAACGGTGGCTGCCGAATTTTTTGCGCCAGACGCCTTGCCGCCAAACATCTATGATTTTTATCGGGAGACGCTTCAGGATTTGAACAATTTTTCTGGAGCAATTATATTAAAATGAGCTGCCTTTTTTTTGTATCTCGGCGACAACGTAATAGGAACAGCGTCCTATCAATACGTTTGAATCATGCTATTTGACAACCGTATTGAAACTGGCTTTCCACGTGGCAGCATTGGCGGCCTAAGCGTGCAGTTGGGGCAAGACGTGCGCGAACTGATCATTGGCGACTATAGTTTGGATGACGTATACAAGATGTTGGCGGAAAAAGAGAAAAAGCTAGAGGAAAAAATTGATGAAGGAAGTGATTAACGAGATTAATCGCTGGCAAGTTGACAATGAGGCCGTGGCTCTGGCCACAGTGGTGCAAACGTGGGGGTCTGCGCCGCGCAAGGTGGGTGCCAAGATGGCCCTGACGCCCAACGGCCGTATCGCTGGCTCTGTCAGTGGCGGCTGTGTGGAAGGGGCAGTGTTCGAGGAAGGCACGGCCGCTCTGCAAACCAATCGGGCCAAGCTGCTGCATTACGGCGTGGCTGACGAGACCGCCTGGGACGTCGGGCTGGCCTGTGGCGGTACAATTGAGGTCTTTGTGGAGCCATTAGATACGGCCGTTACCCAATTCATTTACAACCTCATCCAAAACAAACTTGCAGGAGCTGTGATCACCGTCATTCGCGGGCCGGAGGAACTGCTGGGACGCAAGCTGGCGGTGAGCCGTGAGGGTGAACGCCTCGGTTCGCTGGGGCCCGAAACCCTCGATACACAGGCGATTGCTGCCGAAGCCAAAGCCACTCACCCACAGCGCGTTCAGCTAGGTGACCATATTGAAATTTTCATAGACGCCATCCGCCCCGCCCCAACCCTGATCATCGTCGGCGGCGTGCACATTGCTATGGCTCTTACCAGCTTTGCCCAGACGCTCGGCTACCGCACCTTGGTCATCGACCCGCGCCGCGCCTTTGGCAGCAACGAGCGTTTTCCGCACGTGGACCAGCTCATCCAGGCGTGGCCGGACAAAGCGTTTGCGGAGGTGGAGATTGGAGAGGATACGGCCGTTGCCCTGCTCACCCACGACCCTAAAATTGACGATCCCGCACTGAAAATCATTTTGCAAGCCAATCCTTTCTACATTGGCGCATTAGGCAGCAAAAAAACCCACGCCAAGCGGGTTGAACGGCTGCGTGGCTACGGTTTTAGTGATGCCGAGATCGGCCGAATCCATGCCCCAATTGGCCTGGACATCGCGGCCCAAACCCCAGAGGAAATCGCGCTGGCGATCATGGCCGAGATTGTCAAATCGCGGAATGGGAATTGATGAAAACTACGCCCAGGCTGCTAAAACGCTTGCTGAACATCTATCCGCCCTATCTTGGTGCTGGCGTCAGGGTCACAACTATCAGCGATGATTGGAAGGAGCTTCACGTAACGATGCTGCTTCGCTGGTACAATCGCAATTTTGTTGGCACACACTTTGGCGGCAGCCTCTACTCTATGATAGACCCACACCTGATGCTGCTTTTGATGCAGCTATTGGGCAAAGAGTACATGGTTTGGGATAAAGCGGCAGAGATCGAGTTTATCAAACCGGGCCAAGGAAAAGTCACTTCTACAATCCGCATTTCGGATGACGTCCTGGAAGAAATCAGGCAAAATACGGCCAATGGTGAAAAATATTTCCCAACCTTTATCGTTGAGATAAAGGATGCTGATGGCGAATTGGTCGCCAAAGTAAAGAAAACAATCTACGTGCGAAAGAAACGACGCGCATAAGCACGGCAAAAATCTGTAGGCTAAACCAACCATGTTCAAACAAAGTGATGGCTCACCATCCAACCTGCTAGAGCTTTTTAACACGCTCACCAATTTTATTCTGTTCAACATGCTGTGGGTGGGCGGCTCCCTTTTTGTGATTACGATTCCGGCGGTAACGGCCGCACTGTTTGCATCAGTCGCCCCATGGGCGCGGGGACAGTCGCCAGACACGCCGCTCATTACATTTTGGCAGGCGACACGCCGCTACTGGCGTAAAGCAACCGTCTTGGGCGTAATTGATTTGGTGCTGAGCGTGCTGATTGGCCTGAACTTGTATGTCATTTGGCAAACCGGCTTTGAGCAAGCCATCGCCTTGCCCGCCTTCATCATCACCTCGCTTTTCGGTTTGTTTCTTATTGTGGCAAATGTCTATTTGTGGCCGCTGTTGGTTACGTTGGATCAGCCGCTGCGTAGCTGGCTGCGGAACGGTTTGCGGCTCACCGTGGCCCATGCGTTTTGGGGCATTCTGGTTGCCGCTGTCTCGCTCATCCCCCTGGCCATTGGCACCCTTTTCCCCCGCTTCATTTTTCTGATTGCCTCGTTTGCCGGTTCAGCCCTCATCACCTACTGGGGTGCATGGTACATGATTAAACGGTATCTAGATGAGGCAGATTTTGAGGCACTCGGATTAGAAATAGAAGAATCATCGTAAATTTCTCGCTTTGTGAGCGTTTGCCTCTAAGCTGTTAGATTTACTGGACTTATCGCCAAAGGTCACTATCCTTGCGCCTGACGAGTTTCATCTACGTTGGTAAAGTTACGTATTTTTGTGTCCCTAAAAGCAAACGGCCGTTTCGGAACCAAGTTGGTTTGAAACGGCCGTTTTTCTATCCGTACCGTTTACAGATAAGGAAATTTGCGTGAAAGAAAAAAAGAAAGCTCCAAAGCCAGATCACAAAAATAGCTCCACTTACAAAACCAAAGAAGATTTCTTGCGCTGGTATTACAAACAAGACAGACGCAAAAAGAAGTCTAATAAAGACGAGTCATCCAGGCTTAAATATTAGAACAAACACCTAACAGATGCGGGGCAGCTGCTCCCCAATTTGCATAGAGATGACCCGCGTGCCGCCAATGCCGGTACGGGCCACCAACATGCCGGGGTGCGCTGAGACGACTTGGCCAATAACGGCCGTTTCCCGCCCCAATTCATGATTCCGCATTACTGCAACCACCTGGTCTGCCTCGTTTTCCGGGACGATGGCCAGCAATTTCCCCTCGTTGGCCACAAAAATCGGGTCCATCCCCAGCAGTTCACAGGCCGCCTTCACCGCCGGATTCACAGGAATCTTGTTTTCATTTAGCACAATGCCCACTTGGGAGCTTTGGGCAATCTCGTTGAGCGAAGAGGCCACCCCGCCCCGCGTTGGGTCGCGCAGTACGTGAATGTGGGGACACACGTCTAGCATCTGTGAGATAAGTCCGTTGAGTGCGGCCGTATCGCTGACAATCGGGGCCTCAAATTCCAGCCCCTCGCGCACGCTCATGATCGCCATGCCGTGGTCGCCAATCGTGCCGCTGACGATGACCACATCCCCCGGCTTCGCCTGATTTGGCCCGATCGAGTAACCATCTGGCACCACACCCACGCCGCTTGTATTGATGAACACGCCGTCGCCGTGGCCTTTGTCCACCACCTTCGTATCCCCGGAGATGATGGCCACCCCCGCCGTGGCCGCTGCCGTTGCCATGCTGTCCACAATTTGCCCCAGGGCACTCAGCGGCAGCCCTTCCTCGATAATGAAGCCAACGGTGAGGTAAAGTGGCTTGGCTCCGCTCATGCTGATGTCGTTGACGGTGCCGTTGATGGCCAGTTCGCCAATGTTGCCGCCGGGGAAGAAAAGCGGCCGTACCACAAACGAATCGGTAGAAATGGCTAAACGCTGGCCCGACATAGTAAAAACGGCCGCATCTCCCAAATCTTCAAGCTGCTCATTGCGAAACGCTGGCAGGAATAGATGCTCCACCAGCTCCGCCGACAGCTTGCCACCGCCGCCATGCCCCAGCACAATGTTGGGGTAACTCCGCAGCGGCATCGGGCAGACCCAGCCTTCAAAATCCAGATTGTTAGTTCTTGATTCTTTGCTCAAAATTGGTCCTTTCGAGTAAGTGAGATTGGAGATTAGAGATTGGAGATTTCAGGCAGGCAATCTCTAATCTCCAGTCTCCAATCCCTTTTTAATCTGTCACGGCAACGTTTTCGACGGAAATGAAACGGCCGTACTGGTAATACGCGGCACAAGCCCCCTCACTGGAAACCATTGTGGCCCCCAGCGGATTGCGGGGCGTGCACTCTTCGCCGAAGGCAGCACACTCGTTGGGCTTGATCAGCCCTTGCAGCACCTCGCCGCTGCGACACAGGGCCGACTCTTTGGTTTCAATATGGCCCACATCAAAGCGAACGGCCGCATCAAACTCCCGGTACGCCTCGCTCAACTCCCAGCCGCTTCGTGGAATCAAGCCAATGCCGCGCCACTGCCGATCAGTCACGGCAAACACATCGCTCAGCATCTTTTGGGCGGCGGCATTCCCTTTTTCGGTGACGGCGCGGGGGTAGGCGTTTTCTACGGAGGAACGGCCGTTTTCCAACTGCGCCACCGTCCGCCGAATCCCTTCCAGCACGTCCAGCGGCTCAAAACCAGTTACCACAATCGGTACCTTGTAGGTTTCAGCAAGGGGTTGGTATTGCCAATAGCCCATCACGCTGCACACATGCCCCGCCGCCAAAAACGCCTGCACCCGGTTGCTAGGCGACTGCAAAATCGCCTCGATCGCGGGCGGCACCAGCACGTGCGAAACAAGCATGGAGAAATTCTTTAGATTTTGCTGCTTCGCCAAAAAGACCGCCATGGCGTTAGCCGGGGCTGTTGTTTCAAAGCCGATGCCAAAGAAAACGACCTCTTTGTCTGGATTTTCACGGGCAATTTTAATCGCGTCCAGCGGCGAGTAAACAATTCGCACATCGCCACCTTCGCTCTTCACGCGGAACAAATCCTTCTTGCTGCCCGGTACGCGCAGCATGTCGCCAAAGGAGCAGAAGATGACGTTAGGGCGGGCGGCAATGGCCAACCCCTTGTCGATCACGCCCAGTGGCGTGACGCAGACTGGGCAGCCAGGGCCGTGAATCAGTTCAATTTTGTCGGTTAAGAGTTGGTCAATGCCGTTGCGAATAATGGAATGGGTTTGGCCGCCGCACACCTCCATCATCACCCATTTTTGGGTGGCTAATTGGTCAATTTCGGCAAACAGCTTTTGAGCCAGCTCTGGGTCGCGGAACTCTTCTAAATATTTCATGTTGTCTGCTCCTCTTCTGCCAGCAACTCCTCTTCCAAAACACCCATCTCCTCAAACAGAGCCAACGTTTCCAAGGCAGATTCCTCATCTAGTTGGGTAATGGCAAAGCCAACGTGAATGATGGTGTAGTCGCCCACTTCAATTTCTGGCAGGTACGCCAAGCAGACCTCTTTTTGGATGCCGCTAAAGTCAACCTTGCCCATGCGGGTGCCGTTGGCCTCATAAATTTCAGTTACTTTTCCGGGAATACCTAAGCACATATCATTTTCCTTTTGGCTCATGGGTCGAAAGTGTGCAGAGTGACCAAAGCTGAGATGAAATCCGGTGAGATACGCTTCACATTCCGCCTGAATTCACATATCGCAATGTAACCGCTCAAGTTTTTCTTATGCACACCTTTGAACATCCTTAAAAAGTTACGCACATCCGTCCACATGCCTTCGGCCGTGTTGACATGCACTTCGCGAATCCCGTCACCATCGTCATCACGCGCCCACTCCTTGTCGCCATGAGAGACGGTGGCATGTGGGCGAATCACATGATTGTAGCTTTGGTATTCGTCTGTATACAGTTGAGACCCAGCTAGCGTAAAGCGATGCACGTGGTCAACCAGGGTCTCACCTTTTGTATCTTTAACAACACGCAAGCGAACTTGTCCAGATTGACGCCCCACTGTGCCCACAACAGGCGGTCGGTCATTGGCATACGTGCCACGCCCTCGCCGTTTGTTGGCGCGACGACGGGGCGGGTCAGCTGAGTCGAAATGCTCACACCCTTTTTTCCCCCGCATTCTGAAACATTTCATCGGTTTCAGTTTCATCATCCAGGAGCGGGGTTTCTGGTTGGAGCTGTTCCGCGTTCGCTTGCAGGTCATGACGCAACCTCAAAACCGTTGGGTAGTTGATGCCCAATTCGGCTGACAAGATTGTCGCAGGTTCTCCTTTGAGGACACCGCGAACGAGCAACAAGACTTGCATTGGAGTCAAATGATGTTGTTGGAAAACGGTTCCCGTATACAAGTTGTAAGCGGCTTGACACTGTTGGCAACGGTAAACGGTCAGTTGACTGCGCTTTGTCGTTCGGAACTTGCGGGCTTGGTCTACGCCGACTTGACAGACCGGACACCCAAAGCCATTGGGATGGAAATGTTCAATGATCCATTGTGTACAGTTTTCTTTGTCGAGTAAATCGGTGATTGGGAATTCCATGATTCCCAATTTTACCCGATTCGCACACTTTTAATAGTTGAGCCTTCCTTTTTAAGCTACAGAGGGCACAGAGATTTTTGAGAGTTATTTACGCTCCGTTGCAATCATTACTTGTCCCAAGGCCAACCCGCCGTCGTTGGGGGGGACGAGGCGATGGGTGAAAATGTCGAAATTGTGGTGGCGGAGTTGACGCACGGCCGTTTCCAACAAGGTCACGTTCTGAAAGACACCACCACTCAACGCCACCTGGTTCAAACCATGCTGCCGCCGCATCTGCAAACTCAGCTGCACAATGAGGTTGGCCACGGCGTTATGAAACTTGGCGGCGATAACGGCCGTTGTCACCCCTGCCCGCAAATCTACCACAATATCGGCAAAAATGGGTGCAGCATCAAAAAAGTCGTCTGACAAGGCAAATGGGTAGCTATCGGTAACGTTTGGCGCAGCAATTGCCTCCAGCTCAATGGCCGCTTGCCCTTCATACGTTACCGTCTGGCGCACACCCAGCAGCGCCGCCACCGCATCAAACAGCCGCCCCATGCTGCTGGTCGGCACGCTGTTAAGATTGCGTTCTACTTGCTGCCGCAAAACGTGCCGCTCGGGTTCCGGGCAGGCAGCGACGCAAGGCAGATCATCATCCCAGGGCAGCCCGGCGGCGTACAGGTGGGCCAAGGCCAGGCGATACGGCCGTTTCACCGCCATATCACCCCCGGCCAACGGCACATATTTTAGATGCGCCGCCTGTTCAAACCCCGCGTAATTGGCCAGCAGCAGTTCGCCACCCCAAACTGCGCCATCCGTACCGTAGCCCGTACCATCAAAGCTAAAGCCAATGACGGGGGAACGGCCGTCCAATCCATGCTCGGCCATAACGCTGGCGATGTGGGCATGGTGATGCTGCACGGCAATCACAGGTAAATCAGTCTGCTCTTGCGCCCAGCGAGTGGATAAATAACCGGAATGCAAATCGCAGACCAATTTTTCTGGCTCGGTGCGGAAGATGGTTTTGTAATGGGCAACGGCCGTTGCAAAAGCGTCCAGCGTCTCCAAATTCTCCATATCGCCGATGTGTTGGCTCATGTAGCCGTAGTCGCCTTTGGCCAGGCAAAAGGTGCTTTTCAACTCGCCCCCCACCGCCAACGTCGGCGGTACTTTAGAGGGCAATTTCACTGGGAAAGGCGCGTAGCCGCGGGAGCGACGGATCGGTAAACAGTGTTCAGTAATCGGTAATTGGTAATCAGTATTCGGTTCACTGTTTACTGAATACCGTACGCGAAGCGGTCGCGCAGCGACATTACTGGTTACTCGCACAACGGAGTCGTCGCAACGGCCGTAAATATCCCGATTGTGCATCAAAAAAGCGTCGGCCAGAGTAGACAGTCGTTCACGGGCTTCGTCGTTGTCCTTGACGATGGGTTCGTTACTATAGTTGGCGGAGGTCATGACGAGGACGGGAGATTGGAGATTGGAGATCGGAGATTGAAAATCGAGCAGGAGGTAGTGGAGCGGCGTGTAAGGCAGCATGACGCCGATGGTGTTATTGCCAGGGGCCACCAGTTTGGAGAGGGGGTTGTTGGCTTTTTGGCGTAGGAGCAGAATCGGCCGTTCTTTGCTGGTAAGCAATGCTTCTTCAGCGGCAGACAGGTGGGCAAAGTGGCGCACGGTAGCCACATCGCGGGTCATCACGGCAAACGGTTTGTCCACCCGACCCTTGCGCTCCCGCAGCGTCGCCAGAGCCTCATCGCTCGTCGCGTCACACGCCAGATGAAAGCCCCCCAGCCCCTTCACCGCCACAATCTGCCCCGCCGCCAGCAACGCCTGCGCCTCTTCAATCACCCCCTCCCCGTTCACCGATAACTGTCTACCGATGACTGATGGCTGCTCACCAACTTCGAGCCAGACAGACGGCCCACACGCCGCACACGCATTCGGCTGGGCATGAAAACGACGATCCAGCGGATTGTCGTACTCCGCCTGGCAATCGGCACACATGGCAAATTCGGCCATCGTGGTAAACGGCCGATCATAGGGAATGTCTTTGATGATGGTGAAGCGGGGACCGCAGTTGGTGCAGTTGATGAACGGATAGCGATAGCGGCGATTGTTTGGGTCAAACAGTTCGCGCAGGCAGTCGTCGCACAGGCAAATATCGGGAGAGATGAGCGTGTTGGCGGCAGCCTGCGCCTGGCTGTGGGCAATCACAAAGTGTTCGCTGTTTTGCAGGGGCAGTTCGTCTATGGTGATGTCCTCAATGCGGGCCAGCGGTGGTGGGTTGTGGGTGAGTGCGTGGTGGAAGTGGGAAACGGCCGTTGCCGCCCCCTCAACCTCAATAAACACCCCACTGCTGTTGTTGCCCACAAAGCCAGACAGCCTGTGCTGCTGCGCCAAACCGTACACAAACGGCCGAAAACCAACCCCCTGCACTACGCCTTGCACCCTTAGGCGATGGCGAACAATATGCGAAGTTGGTTGTGTTGCCGATGTTGATGGCTGCTTCATGCCGCCATTTTACCCCAATCTAGTCCACAATGGGCTGCGCCAAATAGCATCATTTGAATGTGCCTTTTTTCCTATTAACGGCCGTGCCGACTCTTTGTATAGTCCAGATGCTTCTTCAAATACTTCTTCACGCAATAGCTCCTAAAACGCTGCCCAAAATTGCAGCCCGTTTCTCATATCCACTTTTTTTATTCACAAACGCCGATTTGTGCTGCTATCTGCACGTTATTCTCAAGCGACGCAGGCAGCAGCAGGAGCAGAACAAAGCGTGCAAAAACAACTTTACAAACCGCTGTGGGAGTATGTCCCCATCACACAATTTCGGCGGCCGACAGCCGCCCTCCATCAAACCATGCGCAACAGCGGCCAATCGTGGCTGTCTCGCTTGCAACCCAGATTGTTCGGCCAAAGAAATTTTTTCTCGATGCCCCCGTACCTGCTAAACCGCGTGGCACCGCCCCCCGATTCTGATCAAATTATTACGGCACTCACGGCCGCTTTGCACAGCTGGCAGCTAGCCAAAGAGGGCGAACAAGCCATCCAAATGCTGGTGGGGCCACCCGGCAGCGGCGTGGCCGAAGCAACCGTGGCCCTGGCGCGGCAAAATGAGTGGCAAGTTATGGGCGCACCCACCGTGCGGCAAATTTTAGGGGGTGGCGATGCCTGGCTGGATCAGGTAACGCGCCCAGCATTATCCCCGCTGGTTATTCCCCAACTGGGCAAATGCTTCTTGCGCCACCAAGAAGGGCTAGAACTGCTCAGCCGCCTGCTGGACTGGCTACAAACCACGCGCCGCCGCTGCCTGATAGCTTGCGATAGCTGGGCCTGGACGTACCTAAAAAAGACGCTGCAAATTGATGTAATGGTTCCCACCCCGCTGGTGCTGGCTCCATTTGACGGGGCCAAAGTGCAATTTTGGCTTCCCTTCATGGCCAACCGCATTCACAACGGCCGTTTCACCTTTCGGCAAATTGAAGATGGCAAACTGATTTTTCCGCTGGCAGAAATGTACGACAAAGCAGTGGCCCATTTTCGGACGCCTGGCGAGGTAGAACGGTACGGCGACTGGGTCTCTGTGCCCCACTTCTTCCGCCAGTTGGCAGCACATAGCCGGGGATTGCCTGGCGTGATCTGGCAGCTTTGGCGGCAAAGTCTGGAAGTGACGGCCGAAAGCAAGAGAAATATGCCTCGGCAAGAACCATTATCGGGTGACGATAAACGATACACCGTCTGGGTGCAGCCGTGGTCTCGTTTGCAGTTACCCCTCGTGCCAAATGGTCTGGGCACCAACGAATCGCTGGTGCTGCACACTATTTTGCTACATGGCGGGGCCTCCGCTACGCTCATTGCCGATCTTACGCCGCTTTCGCACAATGAAGTGCGCCGCATTTTGCAGATGTTTTGGCACGCAAATTTGCTGGAAAAAGCGGATGAGCTGTGGCAGGTGCCCCTGCTGGCCTACCCCACCGTACGCAGCTTCTTGGCCAATGAAGGGTATCTAGTTGATGATTTTTAGCCATATATTTCCCCGGAAACTACTCAAAAAGCGTGACGCTTGCCACACAGTTTCCGGAGAATTGGTTTTGAGCAGCGTAATAAGTTTTGGAGGTAACAAAGATGATCGACCCAATTGAAATTGTTTCGCATTTAACGCAGAGCAACATCATTCGCATCATCATCATTTTGATCCTGTTTTGGGTTGGGCTGCGTAGTCTGCAATGGTTTTTACCCTGGCTCACCGAGCAAATCCCCAGTCGGTTTCGGCTGTACGTGCTGCCGCTCATGCCCATTTTGCAACTGCTGCTGGTGGTAGTGGCACTCATGCGCATTGTGCCGCTGGTCATTGACCCGACGCCGGAAAACGTGTTAGCAGTCTCTGGCGCGGTGGCGATTACTATTGGCTTTGCCTTTCAGGATTACGTGAGCAGCCTCATTGCTGGAGTCGTTACGATTTATGAACGGCCGTATCGCATTGGCGACTGGGTGAAGATTGGCGACGCTTACGGCGAAGTGATTGCCCTGGGCTTCCGGGCCATCCAACTGGTGACGCCAGATGACACGGTGGTACTCATCCCCCACAAGCTGATGTGGGACAGCATCATTTACAACGACAACAGCGGCCAGCGCGAACACCAATGCGTGGCCGACTTTTATCTGCACCCTGAGCATGATGCCGAAATTGTGCGGCAAAAGCTGCGCCAGGTGGCACTCACCAGCCCTTATTTGCAGCTAGACCGCCCCATCTCGGTGATTGTGATTGAGAAGCCGTGGGGGACGCATTACCGGCTAAAGGCATACCCGATTGACGGGCGAGACCAGTTCAAATTTACTTCGGACATGACGGTGCGGGGGAAGGCGGCACTAGCGCGGCTGGGCGTGAAGCCAGCTAGTGTGCCAATGGCAGCGGCCGTCTAGATTTAGGGGTTTACGAACGAGTTGTCATTATGTTTCATGCAAAGTCGCTAAGTTTTTCCTTTGCGACTTTGCGTGGGTTAATCGCTTTGTCTGGCAAGTTGTTCATACACCCTAGATTTTGTTGCGATTGGACTATCCGGTATGTTATTTTATAGGGGTAGTTTACTTTATTTTTGGGGAGCCTTAGGTGGTGTGGGAACGGCCGTTGGCTCGTTCGCAGCCACACCTTCTGGAGGAAGATTGTGTCTGAAAGTGTTTACAAAGTAATTGAACTTGTGGGAACCAGTGAAGAGTCTTGGGAGAAAGCGGCCGCTGCGGCGGTGGAACGTGCCGCCGAGACGCTGCGCGACCTGCGTATTGCCGAAGTTGTGGAGCAGGATATGCAGATCGAAAACGGAAAAGTGGTTAGCTATCGTACCAAAGTCAAAGTGTCTTTCAAATTTGACGGCTAGCAAGCATTTCAATCAACAGCTTTCACAAACGAGTTTAGAAGTTCAACTTTTTTGGTTTGCCACGCTTCTCTGGCAAATAGAAAAGTTGAACTTCTTGCTGTTGTTAACTGAATCTAACGTGCTGGCGGCGTGGGCGCAGCGGTACCTTTTGTAAAAAGGGGAAGGCGGGCTGCCAGGAGGGGGCGGCTGGCGTGGGCATCACTTTGCGGGCTGGCTGGCATTCATCGGCCCGGATGAGCCATTCGCGCCGCACGGCTATGCGTGCTTCCTGGTAGCTGGTGCGGGTGCGGCGGGCTTCAAACGTTGCCAGTCGGTCTAGCAGCGCATCGGGAACAGCCGCAATATCCAAATAGTAAACCGGCACATCCCCCCACCGCTGGGTGCAGGCCAGATGCGGCAGCGGGTATTTTACGGGAAGTTCGATACAGCCGTACACCCTTTCCCACCGCTTGGCTCTATTTTCATTGATTGGTGTAATCACATATTTGCTCATGATGCATTCCTATTGCAGTATTAGAACTTATGTTCTAATATTATCACAAGAACAGCAATATGTCTAGGCCACCTAGAGCATATTTTATGTAAATGTGATATATTTTGCTGTGAAGAATGCCAAGGAGGTAAATGATGCCAATTGCAATCAGAAATTCATCAAAAAAAAGCCGTCTGTATTCATCTGAATATGAATTACAATTGGATTTATTCAAAATGCAGCTAAAACTAGATGGCTCATACGCAAACACATTAATACGACGTGAAGTTCATATGGGTTCTTGCATTCCAGATTTCATTTACGTGAGCTTTAAGCAGGTTCCAAATCCTCATCTCTGGCCGCGTAAATTTGCCAACAGGCATTGCTTTGTTTTATGGTGGTTGAGAAATGAGTTTGAATTATCCTTAGAAGAAATAGCCGCTCGATTTTATATGCCTCCTCGAGGGATTGTCGTTCAAACTATAAATGAGTTAATTAATAGTGGAGCCGTACAAACAATAAATTCTGGCAAATTTGCATTATCTACCGAAATGAAAACTGTTCAGGCTGAAGTTGTTGCCGTAGAAGCCAAACTATCAAACTGGAAGAGAGCTATTCAGCAAGCTCAAGATTATCTAAATTTTGCTGATAAGGTTTTTGTAGCAATGGATCCTTATCAGATGCCTAAAAAGCTTACTGTGCTTGAGAAATTTCGTGAGTTGGGAATCGGTTTATGCGCAATTTTACCCGAGAAAATGGATTGGTTCGTGTTTCCCCAGGTTCAGGCAAACTATTCAGGGGTTGATCGTGAATTCCTAATTGCATCAGCAGGAAGCCTAAGTCATCAAACATTGTGGTCTTCACGGTAAAGAACAAATGCTTCATGCCAAGCTCTTACATGTTCAGTGCGAGTCATTCTAGAATAACCTAATATCTCTTCAATATCTTCTGCGTGTTTAGCGGCTTTTTCTAGCCAATTCTCGACAATTTCAATTCTTTGGTTTAGCGATTCAGTTGAGTGTGTTTCTTCAGCTATAATACACGATCTCCAATAATGCTCTCTGGCTGCCCCTACATTTCCAATGCGATACCTCCACAAAGGAACATCTTTAACTTGACTTCCTGAAGAAGTTGCTAACAATAATCCCGATGATGCTACTGTTCTATCAATGGCTCATGGGTGAAAAGTGTGTGCCAATGTGACAGTCACTTCCAGACAAGCTGCACACATTTCATAGTTGAGCCCTATCAATAATTGTATTTATTGCACCAGTCTTGTTTAATACATCGAAATCATTTTTAAGGTGAATGTCCATCGCGGCAGCGTAACTCCAGTAGCTGGGTCTAGCCCGACCTTCTCCTAGTTTATCCCTTAATCGCAAACGATAGACGCTTTTATACCATCCGCTGCCCCACAAGTCTGCCCCAGCAGCCAAACATGCGAGTCCGAATTGTCCTAAAAAGTTGACTGCTACCTTGATTTGACAATCGTGGTGGAAAATATGAACCATATGCAAAATTGTTCTCAAGACTCGAACATTTGCACAATGTCGAGTTTCATTCGGTGCTCCGTCCTGTTCAAGTACAAGATACACACCATTGATTTCTCTTGCGCTTACTGTATCAAGTATTAAGTCTACTAACGTGTTTGAAAAAGGCTCTGTTGAACGTAGGCAATTGTCGGATATTGCGATAGTCGCATAAATCGGGAGTCTGATTTTGGCCTTAGCTACATAGTCAATGGCCGCATCTAACCATACCAATTCTCGAGAATAGTTTGAGTTGACATTTTGCGTTAAGGGGCTGGGCAAGATAATTGCTTGACAACCAAGACGGCATTGAATGTCTATGCACTCTGCTACTGAGTTCTTAATGATCTCGGGATCAGTAGGGGTCGTTCTCGGCCATAATTTGACAATATCTTTTTCAATTTCTTTTTTCCAGTCAGATTGTTTTTGAATGGAACTTTGATATCGATCCAAATCTTTAATTCCAAACCATGGATAAGTAGCTAGTTTCGCACAATGTCCACTTGACTCGTTAGCATCTAATTCAGCTAGATAAAGTTGAGGATCAAACAATCTTCTCCGCATGTGTGGGTATTGTTTTTCCAGGTTTCTGCGACGAACAAGTTGATCCATATGGATAGCACTGCTTAAAATAATACTACCGTGTAGTAATAGGGGCACTTCAGTTTTATTTGGAGCTTTAAACCTGTATCCTAAATTTGCATAAAAAGCCATGAGATATTTGCCTATTGGAAGTTAGTACACCGTTAAATAAGAAGTATTAAGCTTTCTTGAATTTAGAATTTGCCTCATTAACAACCGAATAACGAGCATTTAGCTTTTTGCGGCAATCTTTGATGGAAAACTGCCAATTAATTTTGATGCGTTTTTGCGTTCGCTCAGGGATCAATGCCATCACTTCCGATTCTAGTTTCTCAATGGTCGGAATCCGACGATTAAGACAAAGACGCGTCAGTGCTGAAAACTCAATTTCAATCATGTTTAGCCAACTGGCCGATTTCGGCGTGAAATTGAATTCAAATCGTTGCGCTAAAGCAAACGCCTTGTCTGCAGGCAAGTTTTCGTAAAAAGCACTCTCATCATGTGTGTTCAGATTGTCCAAGACCAGACGAATCTTGATCGCATCTGGATAAGCGGCTGCTAAGGCTTGGCAAAACAGGGTGAACTCCTTTTTGGTACGCTGGCGATGCACTTGCGCCAAGCGGTTGCCAGTCAATGGTTCAATGGCAGCTAAGAGCGCACAGGAACCATTTTTTTCGTAGGCATAATGTTCTTTACGCACCTTGCCATTCTGCATAGCAATGGGTTGCATCACATCATCAATGAGAAAACAGGGTCGTTCATCAAAGCAGACAACCGGGTAAAGCGGATTGTAAGGCAAGGCATAAAGCCAAAGAATGCGCTCCATTTTGGCAATAAACCGACTGGTTATCTTGCCAATTACCCAATATCGTTTCAGGTGCGGTTTGAGTTCGTTTTTTTGAGAATGAGTCGCACTTCCCCATAGGAAATGGTCTCGACTAATTCCAACTCGATGGCTTTGTCAGCTAATAGCCGCAATGACCATTTCTCCTATCCTGCTGGCGGGTCAGAGCAAGCCAATGCTGTGATCTTGGCTCGTTGCAGTCCGTCAATGACGGTTGGGCGGCCTGGCCTTGGTTTGTCGGTTAAGACAGCCAACCCTGAATCCTGATATTTTTTGGCCCAGGTTGATACGGTTTGGATAACGACACCAACGATGGCTGCAACTTCTGTAAAGGTTCGACCTCGATCTAATTCGATGAGGGCGGTTGCTCGTTTAAAGGTTTTGGCGGGTAAACTGCCTTTCTTGATCAAGTTTTGCAAATAAGCTCGATCTGCTTCACTGAGGGTAACATGTTCTTTTTTCATCCTTCCAGCTTATCGAACTATTTGCTCATCAACAAGATTTTTACTTCTTTTATTTAACGATGTATTAGGGGCATGATTGAGAAATGCTTTAATAATCTCCTCTGGTTTCGGTCGAGCAGTTGGTCGCGGATGAAGCATGTTTTTTATTATTTTGACATTTGTCCAATCGCTCATTAACTCAG
Source organism: Candidatus Leptofilum sp. (assembly GCF_965223285.1). Taxonomy (GTDB): domain Bacteria; phylum Chloroflexota; class Anaerolineae; order Promineifilales; family Promineifilaceae; genus Leptofilum. The sequence continues at coordinate 2,717,505 of NZ_OZ244997.1, forward strand.
GCAATTGTTCATGAAAACCTGTTGCTTCAAGGACTTGTTGATTTTTGGATGTCGGGTGTCTTCCCAAGGCACATTCCAAAATGATAACCCCTAACGCAAAAATATCTGATTTACATGTAAGTTGCCTAGTTGTACGAAACTGTTCTGGAGATAAATAACCTATTGTGCCCCAAGTAGCACCAAACTGTGTAATTGAGGATTCATCTAAATGTCTAGCTAATCCTAAATCGATCACCATCGCACGCCCATTTGGCTTAAGAATAATATTGCTGGGTTTCAAGTCTCGATGAACGGCACGATAACCCCACATTGCCTTAATAGCTTGAGTCACATCGTAAGTAATTATTGATATTTCATTTTCGTCAAGTTCTCTAGCTTTTATTATTTTGTGCAGTGGAACTCCGTTTACATATTCCGTGACGACAACTATCAGCTCAAAATCTCCTACTACTATCTTCCCATCCCAAAGCCATTTCACAATACTATAACAGTTCAATTTCTTCAGAGCCTTAATTTCACGGTCTATCCTTTCTTGAACTTGACCTGGGAGATAAATCTTGATTGCTACGTCTTGTTCTTTCATTATTCCACGATAAACAACCCCTTGACCTCCGCTGGCAATATGATTTTTAGGAACAACAAAATCTGGGATAGAAAGACTAACGTTTGAAAGATTCTCCAGCCACTTCTTTATTTCAGTTTCTTTTGGCTTCATATATTTATATTTTCCTGGCCTTTAGAACACACATGCGATTTATGTCATCTGGACTGAGCTAAAAAGCAATCACAAAAAAATGCAATCTTGAATTAATCTGAAATTACAGTGGGCCGCGACAACAACCAAACATATATTAAAAAAAAGAACCCCATTCGTCAAACTTGATAAGCGTTCCAGGGGTGTAATTAGATTTTGTGTAACGGCCGTGCTCTGTGAGGAAAAATCCACCGATGGTCTTGCCACGGCTGCCTCTTTTGTGAACGCCTAGGTATCCTATCCGCCAGCTTCTCTAAATTCTCAACATCTGCTTCAGTAACAAGCTGAGATTGCGGAGCTTCTGCCTTCTCCAGCAGACGGTGCGCCTGTTTTGTAGCCAGAAAATGAGCCTGAATCGCTTGCCAAGAAGCACGCCAGCACTTGTTACAGATTGCCATGCGCAAGGCAAGCATCGGATTGAGGTTTTCATCCGCCCAGCGCATCCCAGCCTGTTTCATCCGTCGTTGCATCACCACCTTATGCCCAGACTCTACTATCCCAGATCCAATGGGAATTCCGTTTTTTCTGAAATGTGGATAATCTATCATCGTTTGACGTCGCTCAAGATAACGAATCGCTGCTTCTATTTCATCCGCTGCTGGGTGGGCTTGGTTTTGTGTCCATAGGAAACGCAATTCATTCAGCGTTCGTTGGGGTGCTTTTGTGCCTAACTGTTTAGACATCTGGGGATACCATTGTTGGAAACGGTCACTTTCTGCCCCATACAGGGCTTTGCCAATCGTGGCGATATACCCTTGGGCATGGGCAAAATCAATCACGCGTGTCGCTGTGGGGCAATGATAGTCGATGAAGCCCTGTATCCAGACAGCACCATCATTAACCGCGACAACTTTTTCAGCATTCTCCCCACCCCGTCGCTGCCACTCGACAATTGCCTTGTCGCTAAACAACTCTGCCTTATCTGCACTTGAGAAGTAGCTTATCTTGCCTGTTTTGGTCACGACTTCTTGTTTTTTAGCATCCCAGATAGTCTCAAATTCACCGAAGGCAACCGTTTTTACTTCGCGCCATTCGCCATTTCTTAGCTGTACCATTGCCCCATCTGCACTTACAATGAGTTGCTTTGGTTTGGCTATTGCTTTGGGGGCTGTCTTTTCCAGATGTTCTTTTTCTATTTCAATTAGCTCATCTGCTAGACGGCCGTTTCGCAGCGTGATTTCTCGTACGGTTGCTACGGAGATGTCGAGGCCCCACATCATTTCTAACTCTTCTTGGGCTTCTGCATAGGGTAGCCGGCTACCTAATCGGGTTACGGCCTCTTGCACTTGCGGCGTATACGCGCCTCTCAGCAACCTGAGTTTTTCATCCAGGGGGAAAAAGTGTCATCCCACATTCATGACACCTCATTTGCTCCCTTTCAATTGTGACTTTGTCGCCGTTTTTGGTTCGTAACGTTCGCGTTTTCTTCCCGTTTTTCATCATTGGCTGGTCGCAGTTTGGACAGTCCACCCTAGCCGCCTTCCCTTCTCTGGCCATTTGTGCGAGCAATTGCTGCCTAATTCCAGCTAACTCAGCATCAATCGCTTCTTCCATTTGTGTCAAATTGGCATCTTTGTTCTCTGCTTCCCACTGGTTCAATCTGTTGAGCATTTCATCGAGTTCTTTTTTCATCCCCCCATTTTCTGCTTCTTGCTTCCATTACACAACTTTTCATTACACCCGCGTTCCAGAGTTTCATAGCAAATCGAGAATTGTAAATGTATAGGGCAGGGGCATCCTTTCACAATCACACAAAATTAATCCCACCCTAACAAAAAAAAGCCCACCAAATGGTGAGCTTTTCGTCAATTTGTGTGCCCCTGCCAGAATTCGAATCTGGAACCTTTGCCTTCGGAGGGCAACACTCTATCCAATTGAGCTACAGGGGCTTTTCGAGGGAGGATTTTGCCATACGCCCTGGTAAATGTCAAATACAGTTACCAGTATTCAGTGGACAGTAGGTCAGTAAACAGTGAAGCAGTGTATAGATTGATTACTGATTACTGACCTACTGATTACCGACTCAACTAATCTCTACCAAAAGGGTGTTGCTGGCAACGGTTTCACCGGGGGCAACGTGGATCGCTTCGATACGGCCGTTCGTCGGCGATCGCACCTCGTTTTCCATCTTCATTGCTTCCAAAATGACCACCGGCTGCCCAGCCGTGACTTCATCGCCAACGTCCACTAAATAGCGGGCAATGAGGCCGGGGATGGGTGCTTTGAGACGGCCGTCGCCGCTGCGGTGGCGTGGGGCCATTGCCTCAAGATCGCGCACGTCTACCGGGTGCAATCCTTTGTGGCTAGCCACCCAGCGCAAATCAGGATCGAACAGCAATTCATACGGCCGTTCATCCACAAACATCCAGGCGTGATCATTGAGTGTGGCAGATGGGTCTGGAATTTGCACTGTGAGCGTCTCGCCGTTCACCTGCACCGTTAGCTGGTTTTCCGGCGGTGTGGGCAGATCAAAACTGACTTCATACGATTTTTCATCCAGCATAACCAAAATTTTGCTCATAACAACCTCACTGTGGCAACCGCCTGCTGTCCTGATGCCAGCCACTTTGCCAACGGGCCGGTGTGGTGGGGTTAAACATATGATGACGACGGGCATAATGAACGGCCGTAATCACCGCCAAATCACGTAATTCCACATCGGTTGTCTCGCCATTTGCCACCGGTTTGGTAAAAAAGTTCGTATCGTAATGGGCGCGGGCAAACGCCGTGGTGTGCATAATGCGCTGCATCAAAGGCAAGTTGGTTGGGGTTCCAACCAGGACAAAATCAGCCAATGCCCCTTTCATCCGCGCCAGGCACGTTTCGCGGTCCAGTCCCCAGGTCGTCACTTTGGCAACCAATGAATCGAACTCAGGCGGCACGCGGCAGCCAGCGTACACGTAGCTATCTACGCGCACCTGCGGCCCGGTTGGCAGCCGAACGGCCGTTAACCGCCCCGGACTCGGCAAGAAGTTTTGCCACGGGTCTTGGGCATTCAGGCGGCACATCATTGACCAGCCAGAAAAGGGCACGTCTTCCTGCCGCCATGCTAATTTTTCCCCGGCGGCAACCAAAATTTGCTGCCGCACTAAATCAATGCCCGTCAACATCTCTGAAATCGAATGTTCGACCTGAATACGGGCTTTGATTTCGCTAAAGTAGAACTTGCCCCGCCCATCCAGCAAAAATTCCACCGTGCCTACGTTGTGGTAGTTAAACATTTTGCCAATGGCCAACGCCGTCTGCGAAATCGCTCGCCGCTGGGTTTCATCTAGATTTGGCGAAGGGGATTCCTCAATTATTTTTTGGTTGCCCACAATGATCGAGCCTTCTCTTTCACCCAGATGAATCAGGTTGCCGTGCTGGTCGCCCAAAAGCTGCACCCCAATTTGATGGGCGGGCAAAAAGGCGCGCTCCAAATAGATGTGATCGCTGCCAAACACAGCCCTCGATTCAGCACTGGCACGCTGTACGGCCGTTGCCAAATGTGCTGGCTTATGCACCAGTCGCTCACCACGGCCACGACCCCCTCGGCACGATTTAATCACCAACGGATACCCAATCTCTGCGGCCGTTGCGTGAATGGCATCCATATCTTCAACATCTAAACAGGCGGGTGAATTGGTCACAGTAGGAAAGCCCGCCTCGCGCACGGCCGCTAGCACATCTACCTTTGCCTGAACGGCCGTAATCACCTCTGCCGCTGGCCCAATAAATGTAATGCCAGCATCGGTCAACGCCCGGGCAAATGAGGCACTTTCAGCCAAAAAGCCATAGCCCGGATGAACCGCATCCACCTGATATGCCAGCGCAATCTGAACAATTGTGGGCATATCCAAAAAGGCTTCTGGGGAAGGCAGGCGTACGCACGTATCTGCTAGCCGAACGTGTAGCGAATCCATATCGCTTGCGTCGTACAGGGTTACTGTTTCAATGCCCATCTCCCGACAAGTGCGGATAATGCGTACCGCAATTTCGCCCCGATTTGCAATTAGAATTCTTTTGAACATTTTTTCTTCCAGTGGTTAGTGGCTGGTTTGATAGTTGCTTGTGGTGTAACTTCTACTAGCCACTAACAACCAGCCACTTCTCCATTACATTGGCGAAATGCCATGCTTCTTGGGCACATGATTTTCCCGCTTGGAGAGCGTTAATTCTAGTGCCCGTACCAGCGCGGTGCGCGTATCGCGGGGTTGGATCACATCGTCAATGAGGCCACGGGCGGCCGCCACGTAGGGATTGTTGAACTTTTTCTCGTAATCTTCTACCAGCTCGGCACGACGGGCTTCAGGGTCTTCGGCCGCCTGCACATCGCGGCGGAATAGAATGTTGACCGCGCCTTCCGCGCCCATCACGGCAATTTCGGCATTGGGCCAGGCGTAGAGCAAGTCGCCGCGCAAGCCCTTGCTGCTCATCACGCAGTAAGCGCCGCCGTAGCTCTTGCGCAAAATCACCATCAGTTTGGGCACGGTAGCTTCGCTGTAGGCATAAATCATGCGTGCTCCGTTGCGGATGATGCCGCCGTACTCCTGGTCTTTGCCGGGCAAGAAGCCGGGCACGTCTTGCAGGGTGATGACGGGAATGTTGTAAGCATCACAGATGCGGATGAAGTGGGTGGCTTTGATGGAGGCTTTGATGTCTACGCAGCCCGCCAGCACCATCGGCTGGTTGGCGACGATGCCGACCACGTAACCATTCAATCGAGCAAACCCGACGACCATATTTTCTGCCCACAGCTGATGGACTTCAAAGAAACGGCCGTCATCCACCACACTGTGAATAACTCGCCGTACATCATACGGTTTATGTGGGTCAGTTGGTACAACCGTTTCCAGTTCTGGGGTGCGCCTGCTGGGGTCGTCTACGGGGCGAATGTAGGGCGGGTCTTCCTTGTTATTGCTGGGCAGGTAGCTCAACAGTTCACGGACGCGCATCAGGCATTCCCGGTCATCGGTGGTGAGGAAGTGGCAAACGCCACTTTCCTGACTGTGCATTTGCCCACCGCCCAGCTCTTCAAAGGTCACATCTTCCTGCATCACCGCTTTTACCACCTGTGGCCCGGTGATGAACATATAGCTGTTCTCGGTCATAAAAACGAAGTCGGTAAGGGCAGGCGAGTACACTGCCCCACCCGCGCACGGCCCCATGATGACCGAAATCTGCGGAATCACCCCGGAGGCTTCGCAGTTGGCATCGAAGATTTTGGCGTAGCCGCCCAGGCTGTCTACCCCTTCCTGAATCCGTGCCCCGCCGGAGTCGTTGAGGGCAATGAAGGGACAGCCATACTGAATGGCCATCCGCATGGCCTTCACAATTTTGTTGGCGTGCATTTCACCGAGCGACCCACCCATAACGGCCGCATCCTGCGATGCGGCCATGGCGTGACGGCCGTTGATCAACCCAAAGCCAGTAATCACCCCATCCCCGTAGCGAGACTCCTTGCCGCCCAGATAGCTTTCGTAGCGGGGCGTTACCAGCGAATCGATTTCATTAAACGTGCCGGGATCAAACAGCAACTCAATACGCTCCCGCGCCGTTAGTCGCCCTTTGCCGTGCTGCCGCGCCACGTCTTTTTCCGTGCCCTGCGCGATTTCACGTCTTTCTTCCAATTCGTCTTTGTAATACTGCATTTCTTTTATCATTAATCTTCTCGTTCTTATTTCTCGGCG